>NZ_JASSPL010000010.1:0-174843 GCF_030264805.1 Cobetia sp. LC6
TGATGAATGAACTGATGGCAAAGCACAATGAAGCACCACCCTCAATTCAATAGGGTGTTGCACTCAGAGCCTGCATCCGCCGTATTTTGAGATTTTTCTATTATAATTGTGATGGATTTGAAAGCCAAGATGTTCATGTTGTTCCAGTGAGAGTATCCAATACGGTGAGAGACGGCTACGACTTAGTATGCAAAAAAGATTCTACCCTATTATGGTTGGCGCGTTAATATGCGCCAACCATGGTTAGGCGCTTTTGTGCATGTCGATCAATTGTTTACTCATTCTTTTTCTCTTTTCGTACAGAAATAGTTTCTGTACTGACGCATAGAATCTTATTCTTTTGCGTAATGCAATTTTCTGAGTTTTAACTGGCCACGGAGTTTTGCGACGATAACTTTTATATAATTCCTTCAATGGATGCAAGCTATGCGCATCCCAAGGTTTACTGTTTTTCCCCATATAGTGAACCATGATCGGTTCCTGAATTGATTTCAAGAATTCATTTTTATCTCTATGCTGCTCGGTCATACGTTTTTCTAAAATTTTATAGGCAGGTCGTTGAGCATTCCAAGTCAACGGAAGACGATACCATTCCCCTTGGGCGACTTTGTTGATTGCGCATTGTTCATTGTGTGCACACAATTCAGGGTGAGCTAATAAAAACTCCAGTCCTCTCTTTCCTATTTTTTCTTCTTTCCACTGCTTCATATTGATAAGCATTAATCCACAGTTGAAGTAATCACCTTTTTTCAAACCAAGGCGTCTATATGGAGATCTACCGATATTTTCCACGGCAGCAATTGTGAAACTTCTCCCACTGGTTTCCCTGTATATATCCAATAAATCGCCAACGACAACAGTGTCACAATCCAAGCATAGAACTAGTTCTTCATCATCAAGCAATTCATCAAGATAGAATCTGAAGTAAATTGACTTGCCGTAGCGCTTTATTTTTAGACCACTAAATTTACTGTCGTCTAGATAAACAAATGCCACATGAGATCCATATTTTTCTATCATGGATCTCAATGTTGATCTTGTGCCTGCTTTGAGCCCAGCGTCGCCAATGATAAATTTGAGCTTTTCAGGCTCTTTACAATTGATGATTGCCGATATAATAGTAGTGGCTAGATGTGCGGCATAATTTTCATCGCATGATATGAATATAGGTAGCATCAATTCCTCTCGTGTAAAATACTTTTGATATTTATATATGATAATGTTTGTGTGTTTTCTAATCAATGCTGCGAGGTTTTCTCTTAGAATGGTTACTGTTCGGTTACAAAAGCAACTCTGGATATCTGCTCAGTGCGAGGATTGTGCTACTGACACGGAGGCTTAGCCCTTGCGGCTAAAGGTGAGGAGGCAGGGTGGTGGTACTTAACTTGTAAGCCTGCTTCCGCTAGAATGCGCTCAATTTACCAGCCTTCCCGCTGCTATCGTCCGAGCCGGCGGGAGGTAGTGCTGCGTATCGTTTGCACCATCTTCTGTCCCAAGAGGTATTTCCATGAGCGTCCATGCCATCAATCATCCACTGGTCCAGCACAAGCTCGGCCTGATGCGTGCAGCAGGCATCAGCACCAAGAGCTTCCGTGAGCTGGCCAGTGAGGTCGCCAAGCTGTTGACCTATGAGGCAACCCAGGACCTGGAGCTGGAAACTACCACCATTGATGCCTGGAGCGGCAACGAGCTGGATGTCCAGACCATCAAGGGCAAGAAAGTGACCATCGTCCCGATCCTGCGCGCCGGCCTGGGCATGCTGGATGGCGTGACGGACCTGATTCCCCCGGCACGCATCAGCGTCGTGGGTCTGTACCGTGATGAAGAGACGCTGGAGCCGGTGCCGTATTTCGAGAAGTTCGTGTCAGATCTCGACGAGCGTCTGGCCATCGTGATCGACCCGATGCTGGCAACCGGCGGCTCCATGATCGCCACGCTGGACATGCTCAAGGCCAAGGGCTGCCAGCAGATCAAGGTCATCGTCCTGGTCGCGGCACCTGAGGGGATCGCCAAGGTGCAGGAGTCCTACCCGGATATCGAGATCTACACCGCCTCCGTCGATGACCGTCTCGACGAGAACGGTTATATCGTGCCGGGTCTCGGCGATGCCGGCGACAAGATCTTCGGCACGCGCTGAGCGCCCGCCAGAGATGACAACGCCCTGCGCATCTGCGTGGGGCGTTTTTGTATCTGTCTGACCTGTCTGAGCAGTCAGGATCAGGCGGTTGACTCTTCCGCCCGTGAAAAGAAGTGCTGCCATGTCGTCTTCATCACCGTCCTCTGATACTTCCTCTCCCCATGCGTCGTCTGCCCATGTGCCCTTGCCGGAACAGGAAGGGTTCTCGCTGACGACTCTCGTCACCGGCGCGCAGATGCTGTTCGTCGCCTTTGGTGCGCTGGTGCTGGTCCCGCTGCTGACCGGGCTTGATCCCAACGTCGCCCTGTTCACGGCCGGTGTCGGCACCCTGGTCTTCCAGTGCGTGACCAAGGCCAGCGTGCCGGTCTTCCTCGCCTCATCGTTTGCCTTCATTGCGCCCATCCAGAGCTCGGTCGCCAACTTCGGCATTCCTGCCACCATGGGCGGTTTGTTCGTCGCGGGGCTGGTCTATGTGCTGCTGGCGCAATGCATTCGTCTCAAGGGTGTCGGCATCGTGCATCGCCTGCTGCCGGCTGTCGTGGTCGGGCCGGTGATCATGGTCATCGGTCTGGCGCTGGCACCGACGGCGGTGCAGATGGCCACCGGCGAGTTCAGCGACAACATCTCGCATGCCCAGGCGCTGACATTGTCATTGGCCAGTCTTGGCGTGACGCTGGTGCTGTCGATCTTCGGACGTGGCATGTTGCGTCTGGTGCCGATCCTCGGCGGTATCCTGACGGGATATGTGCTGGGGCTGCTGATGGGAGTGATCGATCTCTCGCCGGTGCATGCGGCTGCGTGGCTGGCACTGCCAAGCTTCACTGCGCCGACCTTCGAATTCTCCGCCATCCTGTTCATGATTCCCGTCGCCATCGCGCCTGCCGTCGAGCACATCGGCGACATGGTGGCGATCGGCTCGGTGACACGGCGTGACTACCTGAAGAAGCCGGGGCTGCATCGCACGCTGCTCGGTGACGGTCTGGCGACGTCGGCGGCGTCATTGTTCGGCGGTCCGCCAAATACCACCTATTCCGAAGTGACCGGCGCGGTGATGCTGACTCGCAACTTCAACCCACGTGTGATGACGGTCGCGGCCTGTGTCGCGATCTCGCTGGCCTTCATCGGCAAGGTCGGCGCCGTGCTGCAGACGATTCCCACGCCGGTGATGGGCGGCATCATGTGCCTGCTGTTCGGCTCGATCGCGGTGGTCGGCATGAACACGCTGGTGCGCGCGGGAGATTCGCTGACCGCACCGCGCAATCTGGTGATCGCCTCCTTGATCCTGGTGTTCGGGATCGGTGGCATGCAGGTCGGTGGTGGCCAGTTCACGCTGCAGGGCGTGAGCCTGGCCGCCATTCTGGGCATCGTGCTCAACCTGATTCTGCCACCGGCGAAAGAGGGAGAATGATTACCATCTGATGAGTGGTCGCAGGGAACATTTCCGCGAATGACGGTTCAGATAAATGCAACTCCCGTGTGCTGAGCGACTGGCACATGCGAGTTGCATTTTTCGTTTTCCTACCCGACGCCAGCTATCGTTTTCGCATGTCTTGCACGCGGCACAAAGCGGTACTGGTGGACATTCGAAGGAGTGATGCTTGCGTACCCTGGTCGTAGTGAGAAGCCTGAAAATGGGCGGCATGGAGCGAGTGGCGGTCAATCTTGCCGACAGTCTGGCCGCGAATGACCACGAGACGCATATGGTCATCTGGCGCGGTCGTGATCAGGTGCTTGAGCCACAGGATGCCAGCGTCCAGCAGCACATCGTGCCGATTCAGCAACGCGTTCAGCGTTCCGTCGGCGGCGCCCTGACGACACTGGCGTCACGCCTGGTGCTCAATCCCGTAATCCGCCGTTCCAATTTCGTGTGGGTCGGCAAGGCCGGTGGCGAGGAATTCGCCGCTTGGCTCGAGGAATTCGAGCAGGAACACGGCAAGGTTGACCGCATCATCTTCCGTGGCCTGGGGACCTTCGAGCAGGTGTGGGGGTTCAAGGATCCTCGTGCACGTTACGTGCTGGAAAATCGCGTCAATTTCAGCGGCCCGCAGTGGAAGCAGCGCATGTTTGCCCGCTGCCTGCTGGAGGACAAGCATCTGGTGGCGGTGTCCGAGGATGTGGCGCAAGGGGCACGAGACATTGCTCGCCAGCATGGGGTGACACCGGCGCATATCGAGACGATCGTCAATGCCTGCCCTATCTCCCGGATTCGCGAGCAGGCCGCCATGGATGAGCCGGATATCCCCGCTGAGCCCTTCATTCTCAATGTGGCGCGTCTGGTGCCGCAGAAAGATCATGCTCTCTTGCTCGAGGCTTATGCCCTGGCCAATCCGAAGGAGCCGCTGGTGATCGTGGGGGCGGGCAATTGCCGTGAAGCCCTGGAAGCCCAGGCTGAAAGGCTTGGCATCTCAGAGCGGGTGATCTTCGCCGGTCAGCGTGACAATCCCTATGCCTGGATGCGGGCCGCCAAGCTGTTCGTGCTCAGCTCGCGTGTCGAAGGCATGGGGATCGTGCTGATGGAAGCATTGGCCTGCGGCACACCGGTCGTGTCGGTGGATTGCCGTGGCGGAATACGCGAGATCCTGAAGGGCGAACTGGAACACGCCATCGCACCGCATTCCGCCGAAGGCCTCGCGCGACGCATGAACGAGTTGCTGGCAGACGAGGGTTATCCGGTTCGCGAGGAATGGCTGGCTGATTTCTGCCCGCACACCATGGTGGAGCGTTTCCTGGCCGAGCCGGCCACCAATGAGCCCTGGGGCGAGGCGCGCGAGCAGTCGCCTGATGCTGCGGGCCAGCCTCACTCCCGAGCTGCAAGAGGCTAGCGACGCGCTTTATGCCAACTCGGCCGCGCTGGCTTGGGTCTTGCCGGTCAAGGCCATGCTGGCCAGGGTTGAGCTGGCAGGGCCGATCAGTTCTCGAGCGAAGCCTGGCCTAACGACTCTTTGCGATGCATAGCCACTGGCAATCCGGGGCCTCGGCAGCGTCGGAGGTCCCGTGGTGAGTAACTTCACGGCTTGCGGCTTCAGGGATGTCGAGCTCACCGCTGGCGGCTTGCGATGCTTCAGGCTTGCGCCAGTGCAGTTGATAGCGCTCCCCGGCATGCAGTCGCGCAGCATCACCACATTCGAGAAGTGCCTCCTGGCAGGCCGCCGTCGCGGGGAGCTCGATACACAGTGCGCCGTGCGTGACCAGCACCAGGCTGTCATGCGTGGCCTGCAGATAGGCTCTGCACTCCGGTGCGAGGCTGCCCAGTTCGATCTGGGGCAGTGGCGATGTCTGCCGGAATTGATCGATGCGCCGCAGCGTGAGACCCGGCCCACAGCCCGCAATCGGCTCATGCTCGCTGTCACGCAGGATACGTGGTGGATCGACGGGCACCTCATCGCTGAAGAAGTCGCTCAGCGAGACCGGAAATACCTCGAGAATCTTGCTCAGTGAGCTGACGGAAGGGCTGACCGCGTCCTGCTCGACCTGCGAGATGGTCGAATTGGTCACCTGGGCGCGCTTGGCCAGTTCGCGCTGAGAGAGGCCGTGACGCATCCTCAGTTCGCGCAGCCGCTTGCCCAGCGTGGGAGACGCTGCCATTTTCTCGTCGTCAGTGGGCTGCGCTGCCTTGCCGGCAGTGAAAGGTTCGGGGGCAGTGCGGGAGGTATCGTGCGACATCAGTGGTGCCTGATTGAGTGAGCATGCGCGCAGGCTAGCACGCGGGCGGGAGTCCGTGGCAGTGCCCCTCGCCACGGCCAGTGTGTTCATCAGCCGCGTGTAGCTCAAGGCGAGCGACTGCTGCCCCCGGCGCTGAGCGTCTCGAGCAGATGGCGCCCTTGATCATCCTCGTGATGCCGGCGTGCGATGCACGGCAGCCACAGGCAGAAGGTGGCGCCGCCACCGGGCGTATCTTCCAGCCATAGCCTGCCTCCCAGCTGGGTGATCAAGCCCGATGAGACCGACAGACCGATGCCCGAGCCATTGGCGCGCGTGGTGAAGAAGGGCGTGAAGATGCGCGACTTCAGGTGCTCGGGCACGCCAGCCCCGTGATCGATGACGCGTATCTCGACACCCGCCACGGGGGCGAGCTCCTCTGTTGGCGTTGGCACTGCTGCTGGTACTGAGGCTGACGCTGGCACTGAGGGTGATGTATCCGGACGGCTGTTCGGCTCGCCGTTCATCACGGCCAGCGCTGCATCACGATCACGGCTGGTGATGCACAGCGTATCCGGCGCAGGCGCCATCTCGATGGCGTTGATCAGCAGGTTGACCAGCACCTGGGTCAGTTGCGCGCGATCGGCCTCGATCAAGCGGGTCGCCGCCAGCTCATGCTGCAATCGATGGCCATGATGATCCAGCGCATGCCTGACCAGCACCTCGACACTGTGGATCGCCTCATCGGGATGAATCTGGCTGAGGTGAGGCGCACCGAGCGATGGCGTCAGTGAGTTGCCATCGCCAATGTCATTGGAGGCGAGCGGATCGCGCGCGTACTGACGCAGGTTGTCGACCAGCGCGCGAATGCGTTCGACCTGATGGATGATGGTGGCGATTTCCTCGCGTACCGGCTCGGCCTGTTCGCCGAGAATCACCTCGATCAACTCGACATGGCCCAGAATCACCGCGGCGGGGTTGTTGATCTCGTGGCCGATACCCGCCGTCAGTTCGCCCAGTGCCGCCAGTTTCTCGCGGGTCAGCAGGCGTGCGCGCGCTTCACGCAGCAGGCGGACGTGCTCCTCCAGTGCCTGACTGCGTTCGCGCAGCGTGGCGGTCTGGGCGCTCAGATCGCGGGTGCGGTCCTCGACCTGGGCTTCCAGCGTCTGGGCCGCGAGCTGTATCTCATGGCGGTGCGCTTCCAGTCGCGCCAGCATGGCGTCGAATTCCTCGGCCAGTTCATCCAGCTCATCACCGTGTCGCTGCGCCGGCCCCAGAGAGGACAGTGGGCCTATGCGCAAGCCCTCCTGTGATGGTGTATCACGCACCGCATGCACCACACGGCGGATCTGTCGGATCGGCTGCATCAGACGCTCGATGCTGCTCCACACCAGCAGCACCCCCAACAGGCTGACCGCGATCAGCACCAGGCTGATATGTGTCAACGTCTCGCGATAGAGGCGCGCGTAGGGCGCCTGTGGGTAGCCTGCGTAGATCATGCCGATCCGCTGGCCATCCAGAGAATCCAGCGGGGCATAGGCGGCCACGAACCAGTCACGCACCACGAAGGCACGATTGATATAGCGCTCGCCATTGCCGATCACCTGACGCTTCACCTCCAGCGAGGCGCGGGTGCCCAGCGCACGCTCGCCGCTGGCGTCGGTGACATTGGTGGCGATGCGGACATCATCGAGAAACAGGGTGATGGTGCCGGTGCCATCTTCCGGCAGAGTACCGGGGCCATAGAGCAGATCGCGGATTTCATCGACCAGACGCGGGTCGCGATTGAGCAGGCGGCCCGCATCCAGCACGCCCAGCAGCTTGCCCTCGCCATCGAGGATGGGCACCAGCGCCCGCAACAGCATGCCGCGGTTCTCCTCGCGGCGGGCACTGGGTTGTGCGTAGGGCGTCTGGCGCAGCGCAAGACGCGCGCGTTCGGCAAGCGCTGGATCCAGCGTCGCCAGCGAGTCGCTGGACAGCATGTCGAGGCCATCCAGGCTTTCGCCGCGCGCCAGTTGCGGAATCAGCGCGGCGACACCGGGCGTCTGACGCAACTGTTCTGTGGGCAACCAGCGCAGCCAGTCGGCATTGAGGGTGTCCCGCATCGTATCCAGGCGCGGTGTCAGACGTGGCAACAGCTGTGCGGATTGCTCATCGGGTGCCACCAGCTGGCGCAGGTTGCGGCGCATCGCCTCCAGGCCATCCCGCAGGCGCTGATGTTGGCTTTGCAGCGTGCGGCTGGCGACATCGAGATCGCTGCGCACGTTCATGTATAGCTGGCGGTCGGTATAGGCCGTGGTCCAGTAGGCGGTCAGGCCGACCAGCGCCAGCATCAGCGCCAGTAGCGGCGCCAGTGTCAGCAGCAGCAGCCTGCGCCGCAGCGAACCGGCGAAGTAATGGCGCAGGCGCTTGATCATGCGCTGCCGTCGGCTCCGTAGGGAGCGGTAGATGCAGTGGCGGGGGCTGGTTGATCGCTCTCGATGCTGCTCTCAGCACCATTCTCAGCGCCGCTGTCCCCGCCGCTTTGCTGCTCGGCGCGCCAGGTGGACAGTTTGCGATCCAGCGTCTTGCGCGAGATGCCCAGCTGGCGGGCGGCGGCTGACTTGTTGTTGGCATGCCGCTCCAGTACCGCGCACAGATGGGCCTTTTCCACCGCATCCAATGACCACTCGAGCGGATAGCCGCTGCTGGCGGCCTCTTCCATGGTGGTGGTCGCGTCTCCGCTGTCGTTCCATGTCGGGTGGCCTGATGCCTGTTCAGTCTGACTCTCGGCCGGCAGGGTATCGCCGGGCAGGCGACCGAGCAGCAAGGCGCGCTCGATGACGTTCTTGAGTTCCCGCACATTGCCGGGCCAGGAATAGTGGCACAGGCGAGTGAGGTCTGAGTGCTGCCAGGGCACGGCGGGGAGGTTGAGCTCACGCGACAGCTGGCGCGAGAAGTGCTGGGCCAATGCCGGGATATCCTCCGGGCGCTCGCGCAGGGCCGGCAGTGTCAGGCTCAGCACGTTGAGGCGATAGTAGAGGTCTTCGCGGAAGCGGCCCGCAGCCACCTCCGTCTCCAGTGTGCGATGGGTGGCGGCCACGATACGCACGTCCACCGCCTGTTCCTGCTCGCCACCGACGGGGCGCACGCGGCGCGTTTCCAGCACTCGCAACAGCTTGGCCTGCATCGCCAGGGGCATCTCGCCGATTTCATCCAGAAACAGCGTGCCGCCATCGGCGAAGCTGAACAGGCCATCACGGCCACGGTGGGCGCCGGTGAAGGCCCCCTTGAGATGGCCGAACAGCTCACTCTCCAACAGCTCCGGGCTGATCGCGCCGCAATTGACCGGCACGAAGGCCCCGCGCCGACCGGACAGGCGATGCAGGTCACGCGCCGCCAGCTCCTTGCCGGTGCCGGACTCTCCCAGGATCAGCACCGGCGAGGGCGCGGGAGCAACGCGCGCGATGATATGCGCCAGCTCCTGCATGGCAGGGCTCTCGCCCTTGAGACTGGCCTCTTCCTGTTGATGGCGGGCATTGTCGCGACGGAGCAGGAAGTTTTCCCGCGTCAGTTGGCGGCGCTCAAGGCAGCGGTCCAGCGCAGCCTGCAACTGTTCGAGACGAAACGGCTTGATGATGAAATCACAGGCCCCGGCCCGCAGCGCGCGCACAGCGGTCTCGAGGTCGGCGTAGGCGGTCATGAAGATGACATCGCTGACCGAAGAGGGCGCAAGCGCCTCATCCCAGTCCAGGCCATCGCGCCCCGGCAGGCGAATGTCGAGCAGGATGAGGTCGAAATGCAGACGCGAGCGCAGGGCTTCGGCCTGCTCGATACTATCGGCGCATTCGATCAGCGCAAAGCGCGAAGACAGTGCCTTCTCCAGATAGCGGCGCATGCCGGGCTCGTCGTCGACGATCAGTACCGAGGCGGTGGGGAGGGGGTCGCTGCCGCTACGCCGGGTCTCACGGGGTGTGGAGGGGGCGTGGGCAGTCATGGCGTTCCTCGGGTCAACAGGGCAGTAATGGTCGCAGGGGGAATCATCTCTATCATGCGGGCATTGTGGCGTGCCGCTCACTGGTAATCTAGCGCTGGATACCACATTGCTGCCTCTTTCTGCATACGCTTGCCGCAGGCAGAGCCTTGCAGCCTTGTCAGCACGCGGCGCTGGCAGGCAGGGTTGGCAGGCTGGCCCGTTACGCCACGCAAGGCCCGGTGATGACGCGTCAATTGGGTCGTCATGGGTCAGTGGGGGCACGCCTGGGCTTATTGTCAGTATTTTTCCGGCCATCCCGGCTGTGCCATCTCACCAACGCCATTCGCTCCAGTCGATATAGCGACGTCATCAGGGCGCGAGAAGGGCGAAAGGGGCGAGAAGGGCGAGAGGGGCGAGAGGCGGGTGCCGGCAAATCTGCCTGCTGGTGAAGATTCCGGTATCATCGCCGGCTGTCTTGTGAGCCAGCCCCTGTATCAGCCTCGATGCCAAAGCCTGAAAGCCTTTATTTGATAGTCCCTTTCGGCACCAGAGCGCTTTCGGCATGTCGTTTGCAGAGTCAGCATTCACGTTGATGTCATCAAGACCGTCACGCCAGAAGAAATATTCAGGGAGCATCATCCATGTCGCAACGCCATACCTTGTCTTCTCGTCGCCTGCTGGCCACCCTCGCAGGCCTGTCATTCGGTGCGCTGAGCATTCTGCCGGCCCATGCGGCCGACGACATCATCCGTCTGGCCACCACGACCAGCACCTACAATTCAGGTTTGCTCGATCACCTGCTGCCGGAGTATGAAGAAGCCCACGATGTCACCATCCAGGTCATCGCGGTCGGTACCGGCAAGGCGTTGCGCATGGGACAGGATGGCGATGTGGACCTGGTAATGACCCACGCCCCGGGCGCCGAGCGCAAGTTCGTCGATGCCGGTTACGGTGTCGAGCCGCATGGCGTGATGTACAACGACTTCGTGCTGCTCGGCCCTGAATCGGACCCGGCGGCCATTGACGGCATGCAGGATGTGGACGCCGCACTGGGCAAGATCGCCAGCGCCAATGCCGGCTTCATCTCGCGTGGCGATGACTCCGGCACCCACAAGAAGGAATTGGCCCTGTGGCAGAGTGCCGATGTCACCCCTGACTTCTCCGGCTACAAGGCCGTCGGCCAGGGCATGGGCAAGGTGCTGAGCATGGCCAGTGAGCTGCAGGACTACACCTTGAGCGATCGGGGCACCTGGCTTGCGATGGAAGACAAGCTCGAGCTCGAGATTCTGGTCGAGGGCGATGCGCGTCTCTTCAATCCCTATCAGGTGATTCTGGTCAATCCGGCCAATCATGATGGGCTCAACACCCGTGGTGCGCGTGAGCTGGCCGAATGGCTGATTTCCAGCGAAGGGCAGCAGGCGATCGATGATTATCGTCTCAAGGGCAAGGCGCTGTTCCATGCCAGCCATGGCGAGACCGGCTTCGATGCTCGCCAGACAGCGGATCGTGCCTCTGAGCGCACGCCGGTGAAGGCGCAGGACGCACAGGCTGAGCCGCGTTCGTGAGCTTGTGGCAAACCACGCAGGAGGCCATGAGCCTCCTGCTGAGCATGGATGGCGCGCTGTGGGAGATCATCGGCGTGTCGTTTCGTGTCTCGCTGATGGCGATGTTGATCGCGGTGCCACCGGCACTGTTGATCGCCTTCGTGCTGGTTCGCTGTGCCTTCCCGGGGCGATGGCTGTTGATCTCGCTGATCAATACCCTGATGGCAGTCCCCACCGTGGTGGTGGGGCTGCTGCTGTTCATCCTGTTGTCGCGCGCTGGTCCGCTGGGCGACTGGCATCTGCTGTTCACCCAGCCGGCGATGGTGATCGGGCAGATTCTGCTCGCCCTGCCGATTCTGGTAGTGATGCTGCATGCCGCGCTGGCGGGCGTCGACAAGCGTGCCTGGGAGACGGCCTTGCAGCTTGGGGCGTCGCGCCGGGCGGCGTTGTGGCGGCTGGTGATGGAGGCCCGTTTCGGCGTAATGGCGGCGTTGGTGGCCGCGTTTGGTAGAATCATCGCTGAAGTGGGTTGCGCCATGATGGTGGGTGGTAACATTGCCGGTTTCACGCGCAATATCACCACGGCCATCGCGCTGGAAACCCTCAAGGGCGAGTACGCCCAGGGGGTCGCCCTGGGCATGGTATTGCTGGTGTTGGCGCTGGCGCTCAATCTGATGCTGGGGCTGTTGCGCGGTCGCGGTCAGCTGGTAGTACAGGCGTGACCCGCGGCCTCGCCGCCAGTCACATTCTGCTCCCGCAGCCTGCAAGCCGCCTGCCTGCCAGTTGAGACAAGCACACCAGCACTGATCGCGTCAGGCTGAATCGTCGTATGGAGTCATGATGTTCCCCCCTAGTTCTTCGTCCTCGTCTGTTCCCCCGGGCGACTCCTCCTGCCCGGTGGCGGGGACTGGCTTCGCGCAAGCCTCGTCGTCTTCTGCCCAGGTACTCGATGCTGACGCAAGCGTTGCCCCTCTGTTGCGTGTGCGCGACCTCGAATATCGCTTGCCGCCTGCGGCGCAGGCATCCGGCGAGGGCGCCGAGGCGCAAGGGCGCCTGTTGTGGCATGTCGCGGCGCTGGATTGGGCACCGTCCCCGGCGTCCGGCTGGGTGCACCTCAAGGGCGACAACGGCAGCGGCAAGACCACGCTGCTGCGCGTGCTGGCCGGCATGCAGCCAGCGACAGGCGGCAAGCTTGAATGGCAGACCCGTGACGCTCATCCGGTGCGCTACCTGCACCAGCAGCCGTATCTGTTCGACACCAGCGTGGCCGGCAATCTGGTGCTGGCGGCTCGCTGGCAGCCCGACAGTGGCTCTGCCGGCCAGCAGCGCGATCAGGTCGAGGAGATGCTGCGCTGGAGTGGGCTGAGTGATCAGGCCCGACAGCCCGCCCGCTCATTGTCGGGAGGCGAGCGAGCGCGCCTGGCATTGGCGCGCGCCTGGTTGTCGCGTCCGCCGGTGCTGTTGCTGGATGAGCCTGCCGCCAATCTGGACCAGGCCGCCGTCGAGCAGTTGGCGTTGCGACTGGAGCAGATGTGCCAGCAGGGGTGTGCGGTGATCCTTTCCTCGCATCAGGACAATGCCTTGAGTCAGGGCTCGAGTGCGCGCTGGACGCTGAGCGCTGCCAGCCTGCACACTGAGCCCACAGCGGGCTGAGTTGCCTTGAGGGGCTGAGTTGCCTTGAGGGGCTGAGTTGCCTTGAGGGGCTGAGTTGCCTTGAGGGGCTGAGTTGCCTTGAGGGGCTGAGAAAGCCCTGTTCATCAGCCGCTTGCACTGGATGGCCTGCCAGCAGCCCTGCTGCAGGACATGACCTGCGCCTTGGCGCACTCGACCGGGATACGCTTTCATGCCGAGCTCCAATCACACCTCTGACGCTACACCACTGCCGAGCGATGCCGAGCAGCTCAAGGCCTCGCTCACGCCCGCCAATATCACCGGGGTGGTGCTGGCCGGTGGCCAGGCGCGGCGCATGGGTGGCGTCGACAAGGGACTGGTCACGCTCAATGAGGTGCCACTGATGGCGCATGTGCTGGCGCGCCTGACTCCTCAGGTGGGTGAGCTGCTGATCAATGCCAACCGCTCGCACGCCGAATATGCCGCCTATGGGCATCCGCTCGTCGAAGACAGCGAGCAGGGTTACCACGGCCCCCTGATGGGCATGGCCAGTGCGCTGGCGGCAGCGCGGACGCCCTGGGTGATGATGGTGGCCTGCGATGTGCCGCACCTGCCCAATGAACTGGTCGAGACGCTGAGCGTGGCGCTGATCGATCATGCCAACGGCGATCAGCTCGAAGGCTTCACTGTCGAGGGCGGTCACGCAGTCGATGCCGGGCCTGCGCTCTTGGCCGTGGCGGCAGACGAGTTCCGTTACCATCCGGTGATCTGTCTCATGCACCGTGGCCTGCTGCCTTCGCTGCAGGCGGCGCTGGTCGCTGGCGAGCGCAAGATCGACCGTTGGTTCGATCAGCATGTCTGGCTCAAGGTGCAGGCAGGCAGCGAGCAGGACTTCGCCAATCTCAACACCCTTGAAGAATGCCGTGAGATGGAAGCCGGCTCGCGCTGAGCGTGCTTCTTTCCTGACGTCCTCTGCGTGTCATCCGTTCCCGCTTGTACGCCCAAGGTGTGTCATTGTGATGCAGGTGGTTATCGCTGGGGGCGTCTCTTCAGGAGTCTGGCGGGTTATTGTCTTTGCCTGCCCGGTATTGATGGCCTTGGCGTTGCACCTTTCACGTGTCGTGTCTGGCGGTTCTGGCGGGTGTCTTGCCACTCTGCGTCGTTGCCCCCATTGAACCCTTGCTCATATCGAGTCGTTGCCCCATTGAAATGAGCGCCGTGCGTGTTCACCTTCATGGCATCCGCTCAGCCCGCATTGCATCGTCATCTTTTCCCTTGCGGGCGCGAGAGCGCTGCGGTGAGCCCGTCGACAGGCCGCCATACGCCGGAATCATCAAGAGAACCTTCATGCCTGAGTCCTTCTCCATGACTGACCAGCGTGCTGATACCGCTGTCAGTGCTGAACATCCTTCCCGCCGTAGTGATGCAACCGCCCCGCGTGGTGGTATTTGTCATGAAGTCGGGATGTCGCCCGCCTGGCAGGCACGTCTGGCGGCGTCAGCGTGTCCACTGTTGGGCATCGCGGCCTGGAGCGGCACCGGCAAGACCACGCTGCTCGAACAGCTGCTGCCCGAATTGAGAGCGCGCGGCCTCCGCGTCGCTGTCATCAAGCATGCGCATCATGCCTTTGATGTCGATACGCCGGGCAAGGACAGTCATCGTCTGCGAACGGCGGGAGCCGTACCGATGCTTGTGGCATCTTCCAGGCGTTATGCGCTGATGATGGAAACGCCGGACCAGGCAGAGGCCGATCTGGAGCAGCTGGTGGCGCAGCTCGAGAGGCTGGAGGTGGACCTGATTCTGGTCGAGGGCTTCAAGCAGTGGCCGCTGCCCAAGCTTGAGCTGTACCGCGAGGCCGTGGGCAAGCCGCTGCGAGCCCCGGAGGACCCCTGGATCCATGCGCTGGCGACACCGGCGGCGCAGCTGCCGCCTCGTGATGATGTGCCGCAGGACCTCAAGCGGCTGGACCTTGACGATCCTCAGGCGCTGGCTGCCTGGATCGCTGCCTGGCCGGTGCACTGGCGTCTGGAAGGCGGCAAGCCGCGTGGCGAGGTGGGCGCATGAGCCTGTCGTGTTTCGATCCGCGTTTCGGTGAACGCATGCTGAGTGTCGATGAAGCCTTGAGCGTGCTGGGGGAGAGCCTGGCGGGCGTGAGGCGCACGCCGCGCAGCGAGCGTGTCGCTCTGGCGCAGGCACCCGGACGTGTGCTCGCCGAGACGGTCATCTCGCCGCTGGATGTTCCGGCGCAGACCAACGCAGCGATGGACGGCATCGCGCTGGCACGGGCTTCATTGCCAGACGCGGAGAGCGGCGAGCCCCTGAGCGATCGCGGCGAATTGAGCGATCACTGCGAGCTGAGCGTGATCGGCAGCTCGCTGGCGGGCCATCCCTGGACGGGTCGAGCGCTCGCCGCGGGGGAGGCCATGCGCATCACGACCGGCGCGGCCTTGCCTGCAGGCGCCGACACCGTCGTCATGCAGGAGCAGCTCGAGTATCGCTCCACACAGGGCGAAGCCGGCGAGCAGGTGGTGATCGAAGGCGTGGCCAGCATTCGCCGTGGCCAGAATGTGCGTCAGGCCGGTGAGGACATCGCGCGCGGCGACCGGGTGATGACGCCGGGCCAGTGGCTGACGCCTGCCGCCGTGGGCGTGCTGGCGTCGCTCGGGCTCGCCGAGGTCTCCGTCTATCGGCCGCTGACGGTGGCGATCTTCTCCACCGGTGACGAGGTCACGGCTCCCGGCGAGACGCTGCCGGCAGGCGGCATCTATGACGCCAATCGCTTCAGCCTCGTGGCGCTGCTACATGACCAGGGCATCGAAGTGCTGGATCTCGGCATTCTGGGCGATGACGAGGCGAGCGTGAGTGCTGCCCTGCGTGATGCCGCGAAGCGTGCCGACATGGTCATCACCTCCGGCGGCGTGTCGGTGGGCGAGGCCGATCATGTGCGCAGTGCTCTCGCTGCCTGTGGTGAGCTCGCGTTGTGGCGCATCGCCATGCGACCCGGGCGTCCGCTGGCGTTCGGCATGTTGCGTGCCACTCCCGCCGGCGCCGAGTCGTCATCTGGCCAGGTGCCGTTTTTCGGCTTGCCGGGCAATCCGGTGGCGACCATGGTCACCTTCCTGCAGTTCGTGCTGCCCGCGCTACGCCTGTTGTCGGGCCAGCAACGGTTGGCGAAGGGTGAGGCGAATGCCTCGGCGACGACACTGGCGCAGTGGCAAGCCCCGCGCCTGCAGCTGATCGCCGGCGAGACGCTGCGCTCACGTGCCGAGCGTGTCGACTATCATCGCGGCCAGATCGTGCTGGATGACCAGGGGCGTCAGGTGGTGATGACCACAGGTCGGCAGGGCTCGGGTATTCTGACCTCGATGTTGCTGGCCGAATGCCTGATCGAGATCCCCGCCGGCTGCGCCACGCTCCACGCCGGCGAGCCGGTCATGGTGCAGTGGCTGGGCAGTCGCGGCATCGTCTAGACGATGCCCATGCAGTGGTCATGCCAGCTGATTCATGAAAAGATAGTCTGCTAATTTTTTTGGTCGGTCCTGCTCATCAGGGCTTGCCTGCCTGCTTCTTCAGGCTTTGGTATTTCTGAGATTGCCGCCAGTCAGGCGCACCCGATACGGATACGAGACAGCTCATGAGCCTTACTCATCTCAACGCACGCGGCGAAGCCCATATGGTGGATGTTGCGGACAAGCAGGAAACCCGCCGCGAGGCGCGAGCCAGCGCACGCGTCAGCATGCTGCCTGCCACGCTTGCCCTGCTCGCCGAAGGTGGCTTGCCCAAAGGCGATGTGCTGGCGACGGCGCGTATTGCCGGTATCCAGGCGGCCAAGCGCACTCATGAGCTGATTCCGCTCTGCCATGCCCTGATGCTCTCCAAGGTGACGGTCGACTTCACACTGGACAGCACCAACAGCTGCGTGGAAATTCAGGTGCTGTGCCGCCTCAATGGACGTACCGGTGTCGAGATGGAGGCGCTGACGGCGGCCTCGGTGGCGGCCTTGACGCTCTATGACATGTGCAAGGCGGTCGACAAGGGTATCGTGATCGGCGATATCCAGCTCGAGACCAAGACCGGCGGCAAGAGTGGAGACTGGCAGCGTCCGGAGGAGGCTGCCGCTTTCGAGCAGACGCCCGCTGAGCCAAGCCGTGCTGAATCAAGCCGGGCCGAGCCAAGCCGTGCTGCGGCAGCTGAGCCCAACGAAGTGAGAGTGACAGCGGGACAGGCCGCTTCGGCGGCACGCGATGATGCCACCGTGCGGGTTCTCTTCCTGGCGGAACTGCGGGAGCGGCTGGATCTCGATAGCCTGGCGCTGAACCTGACGACCCTGTCGGAGGCGACGGTCGGGGGCCTCAAGCGCACCCTGGCGCTGCGTGACCCGCAGCTTGAAGCGCTCAATGACACCCGCGTGCTATGCGCCGTCAATCAGGACATGGTGCGCGATGACCATGCACTGAATGCCGGTGATGAAGTCGCCTTCTTCCCACCGGTGACGGGGGGGTGACATGACCCAGGTCGCAAACGAAGCCACGCAGGCCTTTTCGGTCAGTATTCAGGCCTGCGATTTTGATCTGCGTGTCGAGCAGGATGCCCTGACGCGTGGGCGCGGCAACATCGGTGCCGTGGTGTCCTTCACGGGGCTGGTGCGTGATTTCAATCAGCGTCCGGATGTCGTCGCGCTGACGCTGGAACACTATCCCGGTATGACGGAGCGCAGCCTCGAGCGCTTGATCACAGAGGCGCGCGAGCGCTTCCCGCTCACCGGGGTGCGTATCATTCATCGTGTCGGACGGCTCGAGCCCGGCGACAATATCGTGCTGGTGCTGGTCGCCAGTGCACATCGTCAGGCTGCCTTTGCGGGCTGTGACTTCCTGATGGACCACCTCAAGTCGCGAGCGCCTTTCTGGAAAAAGGAGCACACCGCCACAGGAGATTATTGGGTGCGAGAACGCTCGAGTGATCGCGAGGCACTCGAGCGCTGGCATCCCGAGTCCGCGGTGACGGCAGAGGGTGGAGCGGCAACCCCCTTTGCCGAGCAACACAAGGCTGATGACTCATTGGCCGAGGCCAGCCGCGAAGAGCGACAATCAGCGCTGGCAACACCCAAGTTTTCGGGAGAGTCATGATGGAAACCCTGGTCGATGACTTCGGTCGTCGCATCCGCTATGTTCGCCTGTCAGTGACGGACCGCTGTGACTTTCGCTGCGTCTATTGCATGAGCGAAGAGATGACCTTTCTGCCGCGCGATGAGGTGTTGAGCCTCGAAGAGATCGCGTTGCTGGCGCGCGCCTTCGTGGAATTGGGGGTCGAGAAGATTCGCTTGACCGGAGGGGAGCCGCTGGTGCGGCGTGATATCGGCAAGCTGGTCGATGAAATCGGCGCGCTCGAGGGCCTCAAGGACTTCTCGATGACCACCAACGGCGCGGGCCTTGCCAGGCACGCCGCGCAGTTGAAGGCCGCCGGCATGTCACGGCTTAATATCAGCCTTGATTCTCTGGACCCGGAGCGCTTCAAGGCGCTGACGCGTACCGGCGACCTGAACAAGGTGATCGCCGGAATCCGTGCTGCGCGCGAGGAAGGTTTCCGCATCAAGCTCAATGCGGTGGTGCTGAAAGGTCGCAATGATCACGAAGTGGTATCGCTGGTCGAATTCGCGCGTCAGGAAGGGTTGGACATCAGCTTCATCGAGGAGATGCCGCTGGGCCAGGTCTCGGATCACGGTCGTGACGAGACCTTCTGCTCCAGTGATGATGTCCAGGCGCGCATCGAGACGCGTTATCCGCTGATTCCCACACTTGAAGACAGCCTGGGGCCGGCACGCTATTTCCGCATGGCGGACAGCGAATCACGGGTGGGATTCATCTCACCACACAGTCATAACTTCTGCTCGACCTGCAACCGCGTTCGCGTCACGGTAGAGGGGCGTCTGTTGCTGTGTCTTGGCAATGAGCACTCGCTTGACCTGCGGGACATCATGCGTCGTCACCCGGGGGATATCGAGCCGCTCAAGGCCGCGATCATCGATGCCATGCATCTCAAGCCCGAGCGTCATCACTTCACGACGGACGGTGATGTCCAGATCGTTCGCTTCATGAACATGACGGGAGGCTGAGTCCCTTTTTCGTCATCAGTCGTGGCGCTCATGTTGATCGAGCCTTCCCGGATAACTCACAGGCGCTCACAAGAACCCCGCTATCAAGCGGGGTTTTTGTTGGTCTATCCTATGGAAACACTGCCTTGCTTTTGACAAGGCTTGTTAGTTCATATTTAGCGCTTATACTTTGCTGCATTATCACATCCAATGCGATGACTCGCAGGGATTCCAGCTCAGTGCATATGGTGGAGGTAGCGAAATGACAGCCGATTCTCTCGAAAAGATCGCCCGTAACAAGAATGTTGCTCGTGCAGCAGCGCGTCAGCTGTCCATGGAACAACTGCACAAGCTCTCCGAGGTCATCAATGAGGTGATCGAGCAGAAAGCCGAAGAAGACGAGCAGCGCCGCGAGGAAGAAATCGCCAAGGAGCGCAAGCTTGCCGAGATTCGTGATGCGATGATCGAAGCTGGCCTTTCCGTGGATGACCTGGTCAGTGATCAGCCCAAGCGTCGTGGCCGTCCGCCGAAGAACAAGTCCGTTTGAGCCCTTCGGTCTGACGTCATGGAGGTGGCTGAAGCGCTTGAGAACGAGATTGCCAGTCGGCAATCTCTCCATCACCAGCCCCTGAGCGCCTCCCAGCAGCAGAAAAGCCCGCCCGGTATTTCCCGGGCGGGCTTTTTCATGCTTCGCTTTGCGCAGGGCAGTGAGCTCGAAGCGGCCATCACTTCAATGATGGCGCGATACTCACTCCTGATTCATGGCCATGATATGCAGGAAGAGCACCGGCTCATGGCGCAGGTGGTTGCGCAGCCAGCGATTGATGCGTCCATCGAGTTGCTGCTTGAGTTCACGTTCATTGCTGGCATCCAGGCCTGCCAGGGTGTCATCCAGCCACTCGGCGAAGCTGTCTTCATCCAGGCTTGAGGTGCCGCTGATATCCAGCATCAAGCGGCCGATGCGAACCCAGCCGGCTTCCTGCAGCGTGACGGGCAACGCGAGCGAGACGCTGCCATGCCGGCCGAGACGCGCGCGGGCACGGCGGTCCATGGAGTCCAGCGGACGCACCTTGTCATGCTCGATGATGCGTTCGTGCAGTGTCAGTCGTTTCTCCACCGACAGCCCCTGAGCATCGAGGCGAATCACGTCACCATTGACGGGAATCAGCGGTGCCTCGATGCCCAGGGACTGTGCCACCTGGGTGTGAGCGAGCTGGTGGCGATATTCGCCATGCACCGGCAGCAGACGTACCGGCTTGAGCCAGCCATAGAAGGTGCGCAATTCTTCCTGTGCCGGGTGGCCGGAGGCGTGCAGCTCCGGGAACTGCTTCTCTTCCATGATGCTGACGCCGAGTCGTGTCAGGGCATTGTGCAGCTTGCCGATGGCCAGTTCATTGCCGGGAATCGCCTTGGAAGAGAAGATCACGGTGTCGCCGGCAGCCAGCTCGAAGTCCGGATGCCGGGAATTGGCCAGGCGTGACAGTGCCGCGCGCGGCTCGCCCTGACTGCCGGTGGCGATCACCATGACCTCTTCCGGGGGCAGATAGCCCAGGTCCTTCACCGGTACCAGTGGTGGGAAGTCCTCCAGATAGCCGAGACCGCGGGCGACGCGCACCATGCGCTCCATCGAGCGACCCAGCAGCGTGATGCGGCGACCATTGCGTGCGGCGGCGCGCCCCAGTGCCAGTATGCGGGCCAGATTGCTGGCAAAGCAGGTCACGACGACGCGACCGCGACAGCCGGCCAGCGTCTTCTCCAGTGCGCGCGCAACCTCGCCTTCACTACGCGAATGGCCTGCCAGTGGCGCATTGGTGGAGTCGCCGACGACCAGATCGACCGGCGCCAGTGCCTGATAGCGCTCCGGATCGGTAGGCTTGCCGATCAAGGGCTCCGGATCCAGCTTCCAGTCGCCGGTATGCATCACGCGATATTCCGGCGTGACGATCAGCAATGAGCAGCTTTCCGGAATCGAGTGGGTCAGCGGCAACAGTCGCAGCGCGAAGGGGCCGGATTCGAAGCCTTCATCCACCTCGATGATCTGCAGGCTGGAGGTTTCCAGCTCGCGCTCGGCAAACTTGGCGCGCAGCAGGCCAGCCGCCAAGGGCGTGGCGATGATCGGGCAGCGCCACTTCGGCCACAGCCAGGCGACTGCGCCGATGTGGTCTTCGTGGCCATGGGTGATCACCAGCATCTGCGGGCTGATGCCCAGGCTTGCCAGGGACTCGATATCCGGTACCTGCAACGGACCTTCCGGCAGGTCCTGACGAATCATCATGCCGCAATCCACGGCGATCCAGTGATCCTGATAACCATACAGCGTCAGATTCATGCCGATCTCGCCGCAGCCACCCAGCGGTAGCAGGTGCAGCGGCGGACGTTGTCTCTGACGGACTTGAACGCGGGGTTTCAACATGGATGTCATGCCATCTATAAAATGTGGCTCAACTATACGGGAATCCCGCGAAGCGCCACAAATGGCGCTGTTGTCCGGTCGCGTCGATTCGATAGCGGCCCAGCCGTCCGCGTGACGCCTTGAGGTGGGCCGGCGTGATGGCCGCTGATCGCAATGTCGTATTGACCATATGGACAGAATCGGGGCGCAACACTGTTTCAGGCCGCGTGATCAGCTACAATAGCCCACCTTTGCCGAGGGGCTGCTTACGGGCGGTGTCATGATTCCTCGCGCAGGCCGGCGTTTCGCCGGCTGAACATCATTCCCGCTATCACAATGGTTGAACTTACGATGTCTCACGCCTATCGCCTGGTGGTGTCCTGCCCTGATCAGGTCGGAATTGTTGCCCGAGTTTCCACTTTCATCGCCGAGCAGGGCGGGTGGATCACCGAAGCCAATCAGCATTCTGATCTTGGCGCCGGCCGTTTCTTCATGCGCTATGAGATCAACCCCGAAACCATCGGCCTGAGCGCCGATGAACTCGGCAAGCGCTTCGCACCGATCGGTGAAGAGTTCAGCATGCAGTGGCGCGTGCATGACACCGCTGCCAAGAAGCGTGTCGTGCTGATGGTTTCCAAGGACTCCCATTGTCTGGTGGACCTGCTGCATCGCTGGCAGTCCGGTGATCTGGATTGCGAGATTCCCTGCGTCATTTCCAATCACGATGACATGCGCTCGCTGGTGGAATGGCACGGCATTCCGTTCCATCACGTGCCGGTCGACAAGAATGACAAGGCTCCGGCCTTTGCCGAAGTCGAGCGTCTGGTGGAAGAATCCCGGGCCGATTGCATCGTGCTGGCGCGCTACATGCAGATCATTCCGCCGAGCCTGTGTGAACGCTATGCCGGTCGCCTGATCAACATCCACCACAGCTTCCTGCCTTCCTTCGTGGGTGCCAAGCCGTATCACCAGGCCTTCGGGCGCGGGGTCAAGCTGATCGGGGCGACCTGCCATTACGTGACCGAAGAACTGGATGCCGGCCCGATCATCGAGCAGGACATCCATCGCGTCACACACTGCCATACCGCCGAGGAACTGGTGCGCATCGGCCGTGATGTCGAGCAGAAGGTGCTGGCCCGCGGCCTGCGCTGGCACCTGCAGGATCGTGTGCTGATCCACGGCAACAAGACCATCGTCTTCGCCTGAGCCTCGCTTGCTCAACGCATGAGTCTGTCATCGACCTGAGGTCGTGACGATGAAGCCGGTACCTATCTCAGGTGCCGGCTTTTTTGGTCGCGGGAAATGCCTGACGGTCATCTGGTTGCCAGTGGAGATGTCGAGCAGGTCGGTATCGTCAGGACGCGCATGCCAAGGGAATGACTGGGAGGCCATGCACTGGGGGCTATTGACGGAGGGAGAGGTTCAACGAGGAGAGATTCAATAGTCCATCAGGTTAAATGCAATTCAAGTCAAACTTTAGGGTCAGTTTTCTCAGTCCTTGTCATTAGACAGATGTGTGTTTGATGACATGAGGGTATGAAACCACTGCTCAAAAGGCCGAGGTTGGCAATCCGCCATGAACTCCGTTTCATGGTGTCAGTCCCATGAGGTTGATTCTGCACCAGTGTTTCATCCGTGATATCTCATGCTGAAGTATGGGTGCGCGTGGTGGGGCGAAGACTGACCTCACGGGATTTTCTGATGTACATAGCCGTTGTTGGCCGTCCTGCGGCTGCAAGTAGTGAGCACTCAAGTGATGGGCATTCTCAGGTCGAAGAGAAAGAGTGGGCAGTCGAGACACAGGACCTGCTGGCGATGCTCGCGGAGCGAGCGCCATATCTCGCTTCGCACGCCGATGCGACTGGATTTCCTGCGACTGACGTTTCTGCGGGCAGCCAATGTGATGCCATCCATCTGGCGGTTCAGCCGGCGGGTAATCTGACGCTGCAGGAGGCCGAGCGCCTGCTGAGCGATATCCGAGCCACGGCGCCAGGTGCGCTGATGCCCGTGATCGTGACGGGGACAAGCTCTCCTTCCATCGAGGCACTGGCCAATCAATGGCCGGGCAGCCGTCTGCTTGACCTGTCAGATGTGGAGAAGCGGCTGGAGGCCTCGGCGCCAGCTGAGCAACACGAGGCTGGGCTGTCGGCGAGCGCCGAGCGGCTGCTGCGTTGGTGGCGCCTCTATCCCGACCATGTCCTGCAGTTCTCCCTGTCACCTGCACTGATGGCCGGGTGTGAATGGCCTCTGTTGAGTGCATGGGGCATGACTGCCAGCGAGCAGCATGATCTGCTTGCACTGTTCGTTCAGCGTGGCTGGACCCGCGAGGTGACGCTCATGACACGTACGCGTCATTGCCGACAGTGTCGCAGCGTGCACCTCAACTACATCGATGTCTGCCCGCGTTGCCGCCATCTGGATCTCGTGGCGCTCGATGGGCTGCACTGTTTCACCTGCGGTCATGTGGATCGTCTGGATCACTTCACGCATGACGAACGACTCGTCTGCCCGAAATGTCATGTCCGGCTGCGGCATATCGGGGTCGACTATGATCGACCGCTGGAATCGCTGGCCTGCGGGAAATGTGATCTATGGCTTGTAGAAGGCGAGGTGGAAGTCCAGTGCATGAATTGCGGCCAGTTGCAGCAGCCCGGAGAGCTGATCCAGCGGCGTGTAGCCTCGCTGGCGCTCAGCGAAGCCGGGCGTCGCGTCGTCGCCTTGCCGCGCAAGGAAGGCATGCCCGAGCAGATGGCGGGACAGCAGGTCTCACGCGCCGAGCTGCATCACATGCTGGACCTGCTGGTGCCTCTCGCCCGTCGTCATGCCCACCGCCATCTGCTGATGGTGATGTCCTCCGGTGCCCTTTCTTCTCGCTCGGTGGCGTCTCCGCTGCCGGCTTCATCACCGGCAGCGTCAACGAGCGCCATGGCCCAGCGTCTGACGAGCCTGCTGCGTGATACCGACCTTGTCTGTGAATACGACGCCGGCCATTGGCTCTTCCTGCTGCCCCATACCCCCCGCGAACACTTTGCGGATATCGCGCGCCGCATCAAGTCATTGACCGACCTGGCAGAGGACGACGCGGGGCTGGATATCGCGCTCGAGATGCATGAGCTACCCAGCGAGCGCTGCTCAGGCAAGGCGCCATACTGGCTGGCGCAATTGCTGGACGATCAGGCGTCTGGTCAACCGAGTGGCAAGATGCCATTTGAGGCCGAGGCATGAGAGAGCTGGATATCTTTGTCTCGCAGGTATTGATGGAAATGCACTGGGTCAGTGGCTCGATGCTGCACTCGCCGTGGGTGGCGGTATCCATCCTGCCCTTGTTGATTCTCTTCGAATTGCCGCTGGCCGCCATCGTGATTACTGGCATGGTTGGCCATCTGCGCGATCGCGGCTGGGGCAGCGCCCATGATGGCCAGGCCATGCCCGAGCGCTATCCCTCCGTCAGCTGCCTGGTGCTGTGCTATTCCGAAGGCGAGGGGGTGGCCGCCAGCGCCGAATCCTTGTTGCACCAGGATTATCCCGGCCACGTCGAGGTGATCATGGTGATCGATGGCGCCACGGCCAATCACGAGACGTTGGCAGCTGCCCGGCGCCAGGCCAGTGCCTTTCGGCAGCATGCCAACCGTACCCTGCGGGTGGTGCCCAAGTGGCAGCGCGGCGGGCGGGTCTCGTCACTCAATACCGGGCTCGGGCTTGCTACCGGTGAGCTGGTGTATGCGTTGGATGGTGATACCGGCTTCGCCAGTAACATGGTCACGCGCAGCGTGGTGGTGTTCGAAGACCCCGATGTGCTGGCGGCTGCCGGCAACTTGCGTATTCGCAATCGCAAGGTCTCGCTGGCGACACGCCTGCAATCCCTGGAATACCTGCTGTCGATCGAATATGGCCGTACCGGGCTGGCGCGCTGGAACCTGATCAACAACATCTCGGGGGCCTTTGGCATCTTCCGCACCGATATCGTGCGTCAGGTCGGCGGTTGGGACACCCATACCGCGGAAGACCTGGATCTTACCTTGCGTCTCAAGCAGTACCAGCGTCGCCATCCGCATATGCGACTTGCGTTCATCCCCGAGGCTGTCGGCTTCACGGATGGTCCGGAAACTCTGCGCAGTCTGGCGAGTCAGCGCATGCGCTGGGAGGGTGATCTCTATTTCATCTACCTGCGCAAGCATTGGCGCGGCATGCGGCCGCGCTTGATGGGCTGGCCCGGTACGCTGTTCACGATGACCTACGGATTGGTGCAAAGCGTGGCGCTGCCTTTCCTGATCGGTGGCTATGTCATCTGGTGGTACGCCACCCAGCCATTGGTGCATGCGGTGTCGATCAGCGTGCTGCTCTATCTCATCTATCTACTGTTGTGCAGCTGGTATGCGCTGGCCGGGCTTTGCTGTGTCAGTCGCGATATTCCGGTCGCTCTCAGGAACATGGTCTGGCTGCCGCTGCTTCCGTTCTACCAGCTGAGCATGCGTCTGTTGGCACTGGTCGCGATTCTCAATGAAATGCTGCGCCGCAGCCACGAAGAAACCAGCATGGCCCCGTGGTGGGTCCTGCGCCGAGGAAAACGCTTCTGATGGATATTCGATTTGACCCGGAAAAGTCTCGTCACCCGGACCAGCAGTCCGGGCTGAAGGTTCCTTACGCCAAGGCCAGGCGGGGCGGAGGACGCTGGCGCTGGATAGGGCTGATGGCCTTGGTGCTGGTGCCGGTGGTGGCCTTCTCCTGGTATGCGCTGCGAGACCGCTTGCTGCTGTTGGCCCCGGCGGTACTGACGCACGAGCCCCTGGTGATCACCAGTCCGCGTGATGCGCGTGTCGTTGATGTACCTCAGCGTGCCGGCCAGCGCGTCAGGCAGGGCACCACCCTGTTCGTGCTTGAGGATGGTGAGCTGGAGGCCGATCGCACCGCGCTCAAGGAGATTCTGGCCACGCTTCCCGACAAGGGGGCACAGCAAGAGAGCGAGTCGCTGGTCGATACCGCTCGCCAGCGGGTCGATGACGCTGAGGCTGCATTGCGCTTCCAGTCTGGGCTGGCTGACAAGTTCGATGACTTCCGTCGCCAGGGTGAGGTCCCCCTGACGGATCTCGCCAGTATCCACGTGGCTCGTGCTAGTGCTCAGGATCAACTGTCGGGAGCGCGTGAGAACCTGCTGCTGCAGCTGCGCGAGAATACGCGCTCCGAGCTGGCTGGCCCGGTCGTTCAGCGCCGTCAGGATCTGACTCGCCAGCTGGCGCGTATCGAAGCCAGCATCGCGGCGATGTCCTTGATGGCGGTTCAGGATGGCCTGTTGGCCAAGAGCTACGTGCAGCCCGGTCAGCAGGTGAGTGCTGGCGAACCCTTGGGCGTGCTGGTGCCTGCCAATGCGCCGGAACTGCATGCCTATTTCTCGCCGAAATATGTCGGCAAGGTGGCTGTCGGGCGAGTGGCCGAGGCGCATTTCGCGGATGGCCGCAGTGTCTTGGCGCGTATCGTGGCGCCGCCGGAGCTGACCCAGAAGCTGCCCTCACAGCTGGCGGGCCCCTTCGATGCCAATCAAGCGATGCTCGAAGTCAGGTTGCGCCCCCTCGAAGCCATCGACGTTCAGCATGATGTGGAAGGTCTGCCGCTGGAGATTCGTCTGCGTTCTCCCTCTGCGCTCTGGGGAGATTGGGGCGATGAAGGCGAAGCGGGTACCACTGCGGCAGAGCGCTCTTCGTCCGAGGCGAAAGCGGGAGCATGACCGCGAACGATCAAGGAGCTAGAACAACCCCAGCTGCTGGGCGTCCTCGCGGGCCTTGAGACGTACGCCGACGCCCAGCAGGCGGACAGGGCGGTGGCCGCGTTGCCAGGCTTGCTCCATCAGCAGAGCGAAGCTGTTGGCGCTCGGCAGCGTGGTGGTCGAGGCGGGGAGCAGGCTTTCCAGCGTGGTGCTCTCGAAGTTGCTGAAGCGGATCTTGACGAACTGCTTGGCCAGCACCGGCTGGTCATGACGGGCGTGACGGCTGGTCAGGCGTTCGAGCAGGGCGGGCAGGCGCTCCAGGCAGGCTGGCAGGTCAGGCAGGTCGTGATCGAAGGTGTGCTCGACACTGATCGACTTGCGTTCGCGTTCGACACGCACCGGTCGCTCATCGATGCCGTGCGCCAGTTCGTGCAGGCGTGTGCCGAACTTGCCGAAGTGCTCGGCCAGTGTTGTCAACGGTGTGCCGCGCATGTCTTCGCAGGTGGTGATGCCCAGGCGTGTCAGACGCGCCAGCGTCGCCGGGCCGACCCCGTGCAGCTTGCCGACGGGCAGCTGGCGGATGAAGGCGTCGCTGGTCTCGGGCGTGATCACCGTCAGGCCGTCGGGCTTTTCCCAGTCACTGGCGATCTTGGCCAGAAACTTGTTGGCGGCCACGCCAAGGGAGAGGGTGATGCCGGTGCGCCTGAGCGCCTCTTCCTTCAGCCAGCGCGCCATCCAGGTGGCGCTGCCCTGAAAGTCAGTCACGGCGCTGACATCCAGATAGGCCTCATCCAGCGAGAGGGGCTCCACCAAGGGCGTCAGTTCATGGAAGAGTGCCTGGATCTCGGCGGAAACGGCGCGGTAGCGCTCGAAATCCGGGGGTACCAGAATCAGCTGTGGGCAAAGGCGCAGCGCTCGGGCGGTCGACATCGCCGAGCGTACGCCGAAGGCGCGCGCGGGATAGTTGCAGGTGGCGATGACGCCGCGTTGCTCGGTGCGGCCACCGATGGCGATGGGCACCTCGCGCCACTCGGGATGGCGGAGCATCTCGACGGCGGCATAGAAGCAATCACAGTCGGCGTGGAGGATCTTGCGCATGCGCGCATCATGCTAAAATACTGGATGGCTGTCCAGTGCTTGTGCCCACTCATTGCGCTTGAGCAGGCTCACCAACGATAACGCCCGACAGTGAGGAGAGTCCCCACTGTCGGGCGTTGGCATGGCTGGCATCTTGCTTGGGCGCGAGACTGGCGCTCAGCGGATTACAGCGTCATCGCGGCCACCCAGCCGAACACGATCAGCGGGATGTTGTAGTGGAGGAAGGTCGGCACCACGCTGTCCCAGATGTGGTCGTGCTGCTGATCGACATTCAGGCCGGCCGTCGGGCCGAGGGTCGAGTCAGAAGCCGGTGAGCCGGCATCTCCCAGCGCGGCGGCGGTGCCGATCAGCGCGACGGTGGCCAGCGGCGAGAAGCCGAATTGCAGCGCCAGCGGCACGTAGATGGCGGCAATGATCGGAATGGTCGAGAAACTGGAGCCGATGCCGAGAGTGATGAACAGACCGACCATCAGCATGACCAGCGCGGCCAGCGGCTTGTTGTCACCGATGATGTGGAAGGAGGCGTCGACCAGGGTCTGGATGTCGCCGGTGGCCTTCATCACGGAAGCGAAACCTGCCGCCGAGATCATGATGAAGCCGATCAGCGCCATCATGCGCATGCCGGAGGTGAAGAGGTCATCCGCTTCGTTCCACTTGAACAGGCCACCCAGCGAGAGGATGGCGAAGCCGACCAGGCCGCCGAGAATCATCGAGCCGGAATACAACTGAATGCCGAGGGCGGCGATGATGGCGATGCCTGCCATGACCAGACCGCTCTTGGATGGCGTGTGCATGGGCGTGTGGTGCGGTACGTTGCTGGACTTGATCTCGCGGGTCGCGTAGTCACGCGGCTTGCGGTAGGAGACGAACAGCGCCGTCAGCAGGCCAAGGAACATGCCGCCGACGGGAATCGCCATCGCCATCGGCACCATGCCACGGGTCACGTCGAGACCGAGCGACTGGCCGGCATCATTGATGTTGGCCAGCAGGATGTCGTTGAGGAAGATGGAGCCGAAACCGACCGGCAGCAGCATGTAGGGCGCGGTCAGGCCGAAGGTCAGTGCACAGGCCACGGCACGACGATCCAGACGCAGGCGGTTCATGGCGACCAGCAGCGGCGGAATCAGGATCGGGATGAAGGCGATGTGAACCGGAATCAGGTTCTGGGAGGAAATCGCGACCAGAGTCACGCTGCCCAGCAGGCCGTACTTGATGGCCGTCTGGCGGCGCGGCGTGCTTTCGCCATTGAGCAGGCCGATCAGGCGTGCGGCGAGCAGGTCCGGCAGGCCGGAGCGAGACAGGGCGACGGCGAAGGCACCGAGAGTGGCGTAGGCCAGTGCGACCTTGGCGCCGCCGCCGACACCGTCATTGAAGGCGCCGAGCGTGTCGGTCAGGGACAGCCCGCTGAACAGACCGCCGACCAGGGCGCCGGCGACCAGCGCGAAGACGACCGAGACGCGAGCCAACGACAGGCCGACCATGACCAGGACGGCCAGAATTACCGCATTCATGCGAGTACCTCTATGTGGGGTTGTGCCAGCTTTGGGAGTGTTGCGGACAGAGCGGGCGAACTGTGGGTGCGTGGCCACCCGATCCCGGGGCAATGCCTCGCATGACGTGTACATTCGTGACGAATGCCTTGCTGTCGCAGTGTTCCTGCGGCTTCCTCCTGAATGCCGTCAAAAACGGCGCATAATCTTACCAGAAGGGCAACGCAAGCTGAATGGCCGATGAACGTGGGCGCTGCCAAATGGCACAAGTTGGCGTGCCATGACGGCTTTTTGTAGAATGCCACGCTGCCCGGCGGCTGCAGTCGCAGGCGTTATTCAACAGGAGTGCGCATGCTGGAGCTGGAAAATGCCCGCGTCATCGGCATGGGAAATGATCGGCGTGTCTATCAGGACCCGAACGACCCCCATCGCTGCATCAAGGTCCCGCGTTACCCTGACAAGGGCAGCCGCCAGAATGAACGCGAGCAACGCTATTTCGAGGGCCTGGTCAGACGTGGCATGCGCGACTGGTCCTATGTGCCTGCCTACCACGGCAGTATCGCCACCGCCGAGGGACTCGGGCTGGTCTTCGATCTGATTCTCGACAGTGACGGCTCCACGTCACGCCGACTGCGCGAGGTGCATCTCGAGACCCCCGAGCGCCTGAGCGCCGAGGTGCTGGTGAGCGAGCTGGCCAATCTCTATCGTTATCTCGAGAAACGCTGGTTGATTCCGTCTGATCTCAATGATCGCAATATCGTGGTCCAGTTCAGCGACGACCAGCCGCCCAGGTTGTGGCTGATCGACGGTGTCTCGAATCCTGACTTCATTCCGCTGGCGACCAGCGTCGCCTGGCTGGCACGGCGCAAGGTCGCGCGTCGCTATCGTCACTTCCTCAGGAAACTGGTCAAGGGGGGGCAGCTCTCGCCAGAGGATTATCAGGCACTCGAAGCCCGTCTGTGGGGGTGAATGCCTCTGATGGTGATGGCTCTCGAGACTGGTGGGTCTCGAGGGTGACTGCCCCTGATGGCGCTTGTCGCTGATAGCAATGGCCTTTGATGAACATCGTCTTTGATGAACATCGCCAGGAGCAGTCATGTTGTGTATCAGTGTATCAGTGCTCCAGGGCCTCGAAGTAGCTGGTCATCGCATGGGTGATCTGGCGCAAGTCCTGCGGCGAGGTGATATAGGCCGGCATGGTATAGAGCCAGCGCCCGAAGGGACGTAACCAGACGCCCAGTTCACGGGCATGGGCCTGAGCGCCTGCCAGACTGCTGGCATCGTGCACTTCTATCACCGCCGTGGCACCCAATACGCGTATATCGCGAATGGCGGGATGGGAGAAATTCAGCAGGGTGTCGCGCAACACTTGATTGAGCTCGTCAATCTTGCCCAGATAATTCTCTTCCTCGAATACCGCGAGACTTTCCAGTGCTACCCGACAGGCCAGCGGATTGCCCATGAAGGTCGGGCCGTGCATGAAGGCGCTATTGGCATCCTCACCATCAAATGCATGGAAGATATGACTCTGGGCCAGGGTGGCGGCATGTCCCAGATATCCCCCCGTCAGTCCCTTGGAGAGCACCATGATGTCAGGAGAGACATTGGCGTGTTCACAGGCAAACATCTTGCCGGTCCGACCGAAGCCGGTCGCGACTTCATCGAAGATCAATACGATTCCGAACTCATCACATAACTCGCGTGCCGCCTCGAGATAGTAGGGCGAGTACATGTTGAGGCCACCTGCCGCCTGTAACAGTGGCTCCATCAACAATGCCGCTATCTCATGCTGGTGTGTTTCCAGGCAGGCGCGCAATGCGCTGATATCGTCTGCTACCTCTTCACGACTGGCACTGAAACCGGCAGTCGGCGCCGGTGCGAAATGATGTCTGGGCAGGAAATCGGCGAACAAGGAATGCATGCCTTCCTCGGGGTCACACACTGCCATGCAGCCCGCCGTATCGCCGTGATAGGCCTTCATCAATGACAGCATGCGCGTCCGCCCCCGCGTGTCATTGCGGTCTTTGCGCTGTTGCTGATATTGCACTGCCATCTTCATGGCGACTTCCATGCCCACCGAGCCGCTATCGGAGAAGAAGACATGATTCAGGCCCTCAGGGGTGACACGCACCAGCGCATCGGCAAGCTCCTTGGCCGGTCGATGGCGAATGCCCCCCAGCATCACATGGCAGAGTTCTGCCGCTTGCTGCTGGATGGCCGCGACGAGACGCGGTTGTCCGTAGCCATGGATCATGCACCACCAGGAACATGTCGCATCCAGCAGTGTCTCACCTCCCGCCAGTGTCATGCGGGCTCCCGTGCCGCCGGCCACCTCCAGTGGCGCTGGCATGTCCTGCATCTGGGTATACGGGTGCCAGAGAGAAAGTGAGTCCGTATCGCGGGTCGGCATCTGGGAGAATGGCATGGAGTATCTCTGCGAGTGGCGGGATAGTGGTGTGGTGTGATGATGGCTCAATCTTTGTCAACTTTGACCATTCTATCAGGTTGACGGTTTTTTTGAAGTGACGCTTTCTGGAGAAAGTGTTGCATTTCGCACCACTATTAGTTCGTCACCTGCTTTAGTATGGACTGCTGTTGTTCGTTCAGGTGCATGCTTTTCGAGGTGCGCAGGCAATGATTGCCCTTCATCAAAAGTCTGTACTGTGACGCTGTCACGCCGAAGGGAAAAGTGGTTGCATAATACTTCCTTGTGGGTTGTCGTCATGAATTGTGCATATCCCGTGAATATTGGAGGCCTAGTCATGGCGGGCCCTCAAGCCCGATATCAGGTCGTGGCAAAGAGTTCTTCGTGTTGTTGCAGTGAGCCTTTTGGCAGACCTGTCTTCAGTTGTGACAGGAGATAATGAAGTGCCTGGGCGGTGAGTACTGTTTTTTTGTTGGCTATTGCATTGATCGGAAAGATTGCATACTTTGGGAACATGTTATTTAAGACTTCACCTTGCAGTTGACTCGGTCTATAATCGCCCTTGATCCGGTGTGGGCGCTTAACTGTCCCGAGTGTCCTGCACAAGTCTTTACGAAAACGCGCTGTTAAACATGTACGGCAGATGAATATCCACCGAACCTCTTTCAACATCGTGTTTTCGTGACTCAACTGTCTGTCCCGACATCCTGGAGATACTCATGTCCCTGTTGACTGATTTCATGCAGAAAGAGCAAGAGCTCAAGAAACTTCAAGAGCAGCTGGAAAGCCTGCGCAATGATGACCGTCTGAAGAACGAACTCGAATTCAAGGACAAGCTGGACGCGCTGATGGGCGAGTACGGCAAGTCCACTCGTGACGTCATCACTCTGCTGGACCCGAAAGCGTCCCAGGCGCCGGCTGCTGCCGCACCGGAAAGCAAGGCCGGTGGTGTGCGTCGCAAGCGCAAGCTGAAGGTCTACAAGAACCCGCACACCGGTGAAGTCATCGAGACGCGTGGTGGTAACCACAAGCAGCTGAAAGAGTGGAAGGAAGAGCACGGTGCGGAAACCGTCGAATCCTGGCTCGAGCGCACTGAAAGCTGAGCACTGGCTTTGTTGCCAGCCAGCTAGCTGACGCTGCCAGACATGAAAAAGCCCCGCAATCGCGGGGCTTTTTCATGTCTGGCGTTTGGCTGACGCCAGAGGGCGGACTCCCTATTTTGAGCAGGCCTTGGGCAGGTCTTGAACAGAGCGATAGGGCGCTTTCCCGTGAGACTCACTGTGAAATTACAGCGTCAGAAAGCGCCACTATCGGCAGTCGTCATGCCCGAGGGCTGTCATGAGGGCTATCAGCTATCACGCTGATTGAGGTCCACCAGGCGGCCGATGGCGAGAATCTTGCCCGTCGGTTTGCCGGTCGGCGAACCGCCTTCTGGCTCCAGTGTCATCTCAAGCAGCTGGCCCGGACTCATGCTGCCGATCTGCTCGGCGCTGAGTTCTATACCGGCAATCGGGTCGACCAGCCCCAGTGAGCGCGGCCCTTCTTGCGGGTCGGTCAGGGTCCACAGTTCGATGACGCGATCCGTCGGACGCTCGATGGAGACCTTCGGTGTCAGCTGCAGGCCACCGCTGGGCGTGACATTGGCCACCCAGGTCGGCGTACCCGGATCTTCCAGTGTCTGCAGAATAGCGACCATGCGTTGTGCATCGCCGTCAGGTGTCTGGGTAGCCACTTCCGGCGAGGTGCCTTCCAGCGACGCGCTGGGCGAGAAGGGCCCCATCTGCATGACCAGCGCCAGGGCGAGGCCTGCCCCCAGACCCAGCCCGAGGCCACCGCCGAGCCAGCGCAGCAGCCAGGGCGCCTTGGTCGAGGCGCTTGTATGCTCTGCGTCATGTCGAGCGGCGGTATCATGGGCGGCGGAGGACTGCTTGAAGCGCACCAGGCTGGCGTCGATGCGCTTCCATAATGAGTCCGAAGGGGGCTCCGGCGGCAGGCGGTCACTCACGCTCAGCCAATGTTGCTGCCAGCGCAGGGCCATGCGTGCGGCAATGTCATCGCGCTCGATCCAGGCGCGCACTTCGGCCTCGCGTTCAGGGTCCAGCAGCCCGAGGGCATGCTCGCCCAACAGCAGGTTCTGTTCTTCGGGGGATTCGGGAATCAGGGGGCTATTCATCGTGACAGGCACTCCTGCAGTAGCTTGAGACCGGCGCGGATGCGTCCCTTGATGGTGCCAAGCGGTGCGCTCAGCTTCTCGGCGATCTGTTCGTGTGTCAGTCCCTTGAAGAAGGCCAGCAGAATGGGCTCGCGTCGTGGCACTTCCAGCTCACCCAGGCAGTCGCTCAACTGATGGGCCGTCTGGCTGTCATCGGCCGCGGTTTCCGGGTTGGCGAGCAGATCGGCCAGGGTGTCGAGCGCATCGCTGTCGCCGCGTGGCGTCCGCCCCTGGGCACGCAGTTGGTCCAGTGCGCGATAGCGCAGGATGGTAAACAGCCAGGCGCGACCATTGCCGAGTTCACGGCGATACTGGCCCGCGTTGGACCACAGCTTGATGAAGGCGTCATGGACGGCATCTTCGGCCTGGTTGCGGCTGTTCAGCAGGCGCATGGCGAGCGCCAGCATGCGGCCCGATTCGAGATCATAGAGGCTGCGGAACGCGGCCTCGTCTCCGCGTGCACAGGCTTCTATCGCACTGGCGTGGTCAAAGCTTTCCGCGTCTGGCGGACTGACTGACGGCTTCTGTGCTGGCATGGGGCGGCCGGCTCCTTTGGCAGGGGGTCCATTGTTCAGCTGACGGTATGTGCACCGCCGGGGAATGGCAAGTTGCATGATAGAGGCCTTTGTTCGGGAAAGAATCAATGCCCGTGACACTCGGGATGGCGGTGCGTCAATTGCGGGGGGATAGTCAGGTAACGTCCCGCTTCCCACCTTGGATGTTCGCGGCCGGTTTTCAAATGTGTCTGGGCGTGGCGTCAGCCGGTCACCTCACATCTGATGGGAAAAGCGCGGCGCGGCTGCATTGCTGCTCGCGCGGTGAGTCCGCATAATGGCCGGCATGACAGCCTGGGAGGCGTGATGAAGCAGCAATTCAATACGATCGGCGTGATTGGCCGACTGGGCAGTGCCCAGGTGGTGGATACGCTCAAGCGCTTGATTCGCTTTCTGGATTCCCGTGGCCTGGCCATGGTGATCGAGGAACGCACTGCCACGCTGCTGCTGGACCACGGTCTGCAGGTGGCCAGCCGCCGTCAGATGGGCGAGCAGTGTGATCTGGTGATCGTGGTCGGCGGTGACGGCAGCCTGCTGGGGGCGGCACGTGCGCTGTGCCGCAGCGGTACCCCAGTGCTCGGGGTCAATCGTGGGCGACTCGGCTTTCTGACCGACATTCGCCCCGATGAGCTCGAGGAGAAGGTGGCCGAGGTGCTGGGCGGCGACTATCTCAGCGAGCAACGCTTCCTGCTCGAGGCCGAGGTCTATCGTGACGGCGAGCGCATCGGGGCGGCCGATGGCCTCAATGACGTGGTGCTGCACCCCGGCAAGGCGGCGCGCATGATCGAATTCGAGCTGTTCATCGATGGCCAGTTCGTCTATTCCCAGCGCTCGGATGGCTTGATCGTCGCCACGCCGACCGGCTCGACCGCCTATGCGCTGTCCGGCGGCGGCCCCATCGTGCACCCGCGCCTCGAGGCGATCACCTTGGTGCCGATGTTCCCGCACACCCTTTCCAGTCGTCCGATCGTGATCGATGCGGCCAGCGAGATCATCCTGCATATCAGTGCCAGCAACTCGACCTATCCGCATATCAGCTGCGATGGCCAGACCCAGGTGGTGGCCAAGCCCGGGGATGTGCTCAAGATTCGGCGCAAGAATGAGCGTCTGACGCTGATTCATCCGCTGGAGCACAACTATTTCGAGATCTGTCGCACCAAGCTCGGTTGGAGCAATCGCCTCGGCGAATGACCTCAAGGCTGACACCATGCAAGCATTCGTGCCGCCACAGGATGGCTATGATCTCATCGGCGATATACACGGCTGCGGCGCCACTCTGGCGACGTTGCTGGAGACGCTCGGCTATCACATCGTCGATGGCGTCTATCGCCACCCGACCCGCAAGGCCATCTTTCTCGGTGATATCATCGATCGTGGTCCGCGCATCCGCCTGGCGGTGCAGCTGGCCAGCAGCATGGTCAATGCCGGCGAAGCGCTGATCGTGATGGGCAATCACGAATACAACGCCCTGGCGTATTGTCGGCGCGCACGCCCGCGTGCAGGCGGGGAGCATCGTGATTTCCTGCGCTCGCATACCTCACGTCACAATCGCATCATCCGCGAGACGCTTGACCAATATCAGCATCATCCCGATGAGTGGGACGAGGCGCTGCGCTGGTTCATGCGCATGCCGCTGTGTCTGGAGCTGCCGCCGCTGGCCCATGGCCAGAGTGGGCTGCGCGTGGTGCACGCCTGCTGGGACGAGCCGCTGGTGCGTACCTTCCTGGAGCGCTACCCCGATGGCTGCATCGATGAAGACTTCCTGCACGAGTCCATCGAGCACGACAGCTTCGCCTATCGTGTGCTGGACCGCATGACGCGCGGCGCGAATCTGCGCTTGCCGGAAGGAGTCGAGATCCACTCCGGCGATGGCTTCACGCGCCGAAGCTTCCGCACGCATTTCTGGGCACGTGAGCCCCGCACCTACGGCGATGTCGTCTTCCAGCCCGACAACCTGCCCGGCGAACTGGAATCACGCTGGTTGAGTGAGCAGGAGCTGGCCAATCTGCCTTACTACGGGCCGGAGCAGCCGCCGCTGTTCCTCGGACACTACTGGTGCGAGGGCTTGCCGGCGCTGCCGGCCCCCAACATCGCCTGCCTGGATTACAGCGCGGTCAAATTCGGGCGCCTGGTGGCGTATCGCTTCAGTGGCGAAGCCACGCTGGATGCCGCCAACTTCGTGTGGGTGCCGGTACCGCGTGAGCCTTCCCGACGCCCCGTGCCGGAAGAGCTGTCCCGCGACACACTGTCGAACCCGTCATTGGCCAATGGCGCCAGTCAATAGCACTGGTCATTGGCTTGGTCGTTGGCACGTCCCAATAGCGTCAGTGATGCTGGCGATGGATGATGATTGTTTTTTACAATCACATGTCAGTGAACCAAAGCCCGATTGCGCACTCTGAGTAAGTGTTCCCTTGAATGATCCTTGCTCAGTCCGGTGCCCCCCACCGGGCTTTTTTTATGTCTGTCACAAAGCCCAGACGACTGCGGCGCTGTGGTAGCTTTTCGCAGGCTGGTCTGACTTCTCCTTGTTTATCAACGTGTACTGAGTCTGTTCAGTCGCGTGTCATCTTCAGAGGCATATATGTTCAAGGTTCTGACGCTGCCCGAATCCTTCGACAGCCGCCCCCTGCGTGAAGCCCTGTGGGCCGAGAAGATCGGTCACCAGATCACCCTGAGCCAGGCTCGCCCGACAGAGGCTGCGTCTGACGAGGATGCCGAGAGCCACGAGGGCGGCCAGGAGCTGTGGCTGGCTGACCCCGAGCAACTGCCGCGCGTCATCGCGATGCTCGAGCGCCAGTCACGCGGTGAGCCGTTGCGGGATGCCTCCGCAGGCGCCGCGACGCGTGGTACCGCCAGTTCTCAGTCCCTCATCGCCCTGATGCGCCAGACGCCGCTGACCTGGCTGGTCGGTCTGGCCTGCTGTATCACAGTGATGTTCCAGTATGCGCTGGGCCAGGCGGCGGTCTTCGAATGGCTGGCCATCGTGCCCTTCGAGCTTGTCGGCAGTCAGCACATCGCACCCGAGCCGCTGTCCGTGACGCTGGCGGGGGAGTGGTGGCGGCTCTGGTCGCCGTCGTTGATGCACTTCGGGGTACTGCACCTGGTGTTCAACCTGTTGTGGCTGTGGGTGTTCGGGCGTCAGATCGAGGCCATCGATGGTGGTTGGCGCTTCGCGCTGGTCGTGGTGCTGAGCGGCGTGGCGGCCAATCTGGCGCAATATGCCACCGGCAGCGTACTGTTCGGCGGGTTGTCGGGGATCGACTTCGCCGTGATCGGCTATGTCTTCATCGCTGCGCGCCGCCGCCCGGCGCTGGGCTATGAGATGCAGCGCTCGCTGATGATCTTCATGCTGATCTATCTGGTGCTGTGCATGACGCCGCTCTCGAGTGCCATCGGCCTTGGCACCATTGCCAACGAGGCCCATCTTGGCGGCCTGCTGACCGGCCTGCTGCTGGGCTGGCTGCTCCCCAGACGCAGCGCAGGCTGAGCGTTGGCGATTCGGCCCTAGGGATGACACCTCTGGAAATGACACTGCGCTAAATGACAATGCTAGAATGGCGGCCATCCCCAGTGACTCCGATGGCCCGCCTTCGGCAGTCGTGGACCCGCATCAGGAGAGTATGTGATGAGCAACATGTCCTTTGACGGCATGATCGAGCAGATGACGCCGACCATCTACGAGAGCCTCAAGCAGTCCATGCAGCTGCGCAAATGGCCGGATGGCCGTGTGCTGACCCAGGAGCAGGTCGAGCTGTGCATGGAAGCCGTCATCAAGTACGAAGCGCACAACAACGTGCCTGTCGAGTCGCGTGTCGGCTTCATCGACAACGGCACCTGTGGGCCGCGTGATGATGACAGCGCCGCAAGCGATGAGCCGGAGCAGATCAAGTGGGTCAACTGACGCTGGATGATGCCCTGAGCGCGGATGAGGCCTCTGGCACGGCTCAGGACGTCAGTGCCCAAGCTGTGGCGCCTATCACGCTGAGTGGCAACATCCGCAAGATGTCCATCGTGCCTGTCGGTGAAGCGCTTGCGATCGATACCTCGTTCGAGGCGCCGTCGGTCACGCGGGAGCCGCTGGCGGCCAGCTATGGCCTGCGCCTGGGCGAGATCACCCAGCCGCTGAATGCCTATATCGGCCACAAGGTGCGCCTGAGTTTCACTGGTCAGATCCACTGCAGCCATTGTGGTCGCAAGACCAAGAAGAGCTTCGCCCAGGGGCATTGCTATCCGTGCTTTCGCAAGCTGCCGCAGTGCGATGGCTGCATCATGAAGCCGGAGACCTGTCACTACGCCGAAGGTACCTGCCGTGATCCGCAGTGGGGCGAGGAACACTGCTTCCAGCCGCATATCGTCTATCTGGCCAACTCCTCCGGCCTCAAGGTCGGCATCACGCGCAAGACCCAGATGCCGACGCGCTGGTTCGATCAGGGCGCCATCCAGGCGCTGCCCATCGTCGAGGTGTCCAATCGCCTGCAGTCGGGGCTGGTCGAGGTGCTGTTCAAGCAGGCGCTGAACGACCGCACCAACTGGCGGGCGATGCTCAAGGGCGATGTGGCCGAGCTGGATCTGGAAGCCGAGCGGGACGCCTTGCTGGCCCAGATGTCAGAAGGCCTGGCAGCGCTGCAGGCGCATTGCGGCGAAGGCGCCATCCGGGTGCTGGACACCACGGCGCTGGCCTTCGAGTTTCCGGTGCGCACCGCGCCGAGCAAGGTCACCTCGTTCAACTTCGACAAGACGCCAGTGGTGGAAGGCGTACTCGAAGGGCTCAAGGGTCAGTATCTGATTCTCGACAGCGGCGTGATCAACCTGCGCAAGTTCACCGGCTATGAGATCGAGGCCCAGCTCGGCGAGCAATGAGCCGCGGCTGAGCCATAGCCAAGAGCACAGCACCGCACACACGACAGCGCCCACCCTCCTTCACGGAGGTGGGCGCTGTCGTTTCTGTGCCTCTGGTTTCTGGTTTCTGGTTTCTGGTTTCTCGCTTCTTGCTACAGGCTTGCAGGCTCGGGGCGTGTCAGCCCAGTACGGGCTGGCGGCGCGCCTGCATGCGGGCCAGAAAGACCTGCATCACGCGCCGGTAGAGCTCGCGTCCCAGCACCGCATCCTCGACGCCGGCATCCAGATTCGGGTTGTCGTTGACCTCGATGACCACCACGCGGTCCTCCAGCTGCTTCAAGTCGACGCCATAGAGGCCATCGCCGATCAGGCGGGTCGCCTTCAGGGCCGCCTTGATCACGGCCGCTGGCACCTCGCTCGGGTCGACTGTCGCGAAGCCGCCGGAGCGGGTGCGCGCGCCGCTGTGGTCGTAGATCTGCCAATGGCCGCGTGCCATGTAGTAGCGGCTGGCGAACAGCAGCTTGCCGTCGAGCACGCCGATGCGCCAGTCGAACTCGGTCGGCAGCCACTCCTGCAACAGCAGCAGGGCGGAATCCTGGAACAGCCGTTCGGCTTCGCGCACCAGCGTCTCCGGGCCATCGATCTTGACGATGCCACGGGAGAAGGCGCCATCCGGCACCTTCATCACCAGCGGGTAGCGCATGTGCTGACCGCGCTCGGCCAGCTGGCGCAGTTCGCCCCGATGGATCAGGCGACCCTGCGGTGCACTCTGGCCGCGTGCCTTGAGAAGTTCATGCAGGAAGACCTTGTTGGTGCAGCGCAGGATCGACTGACTGTCATCGATCACCACCAGCCCTTCATGCTCGGCACGCTTGGCCATGCGATAGGTGTGGTGATCCAGACTGGTCGTCTCGCGGATGAACAGGCCATCGAACTCGGCCAGGCGGCCCTCGTCGCGTCTGGTGATCAGACTGACATCGATGCCCAGTCGGCGCCCCTCGCGGATGAAGTGCTTGAGTGCGGTCCGGTTGGACGGTGGCAGCGCCTCGTCGGGATCGACCAGCATGGCGAGATCGAAGCGGTAATGGCGGCGTGCCTTGGGCGTGCGCCACACCTTGCGCGAATGGCGATTGAGCGCCTGGGCGAAGCGGTCTTCATCCGCCGTTGCCAGGTGGCTCAGGGATTGCGGGCGCACTCGCTTGAGCACCCAATGATCGCCACGGCCTTCAAGACGCACCTCCAGCAGCGGGCAGGGCAGACGCTCGAACAGCTTGCGTGCGAGACGCGCAAGCGCGGGGTCTGCGCTCTCGCCGAAGGTCAGCAGCAGGTCGAGTCGCGGCGGCTTGCCAGCTCCATGCAGCACGCCTTGCGGGGCGGGCAGTGCGCCCTTGCGGGTCAGCTCCTCGAGCAGCACGCGGATGCCGCCCAGCTCCATGTCGATCAGCGACTTGCGTGACAGCTGATTGAGGGTTTCCACTGACGGCAACGCCTTCTGACCGCGCGCCTGGGCCAGCAGCGAGACGTAATAGCCGATGCCCAGGTAATCCAGCCCGCCACACAGATTGATGACGTGGGTGGCGGGCTGCGGTGCATCGTCGGCGCGCTGGGCTGGCGCATCGCTTGAGAGTTCGGAAAGAAAGTCATGGGCGCTGATGACATCATCACTGGGATAGAAGGCGCGCCAGTCAGAAACACGGTCAACCACGATACGCAGGCGGGACATTGCGAAGCCTCGCAAGGCGGGCACCGAAGCGGTGCCGAGTCCGCGCATCATGAGAAACAATCCCCGTCATCGCAATAGGCTGGAAAGTGAAATAATTTCATGCAAAGAGACCAAGACAAGACGCTTCTGCATGCCCAGAATGCAGCGCATTGCTACCGCCCCGCGACACGCTGAACATCAAGCAGCGTCAGGGCGCTGACAGGCGGGAGAGCCTGCACCATGACCCCCATTCTGCGCCCGGCCATCCGGGCCGATCTCGACGCTCTGGTAGAGCTCGAGGAAGTCAGTTTCGACAGCGACTGGTTCAGTCGTCGTCAGCTGTCCCACCTAATACTGCGTGCCCATGCCCGTACCCTGGTGATCATCCAGCCCGATGACGATGTCATCCCATCCACAGCGGCGGTGGACGATGTCATGGCCGCGCTATGGCCAGACGGTAGCGTCGAGCGTGATGACGCTACGCCGCTGCGCAGTGTGCTTGGCTACGGCACCGTACTGTTTCGGCGCAATTCACGCCGGGCGCGACTCTACTCCTTCTGCCTGCACCCGGAATCGCGTGGCCGAGGCCTTGCCCAGCGCATGCTGACAACGCTTGAGCAGCTGGCCATCGCCCAGGGCTGTACGCAGTTCGATCTTGAGGTGCATACCGGCAATGGCGCGGCGATCACGCTCTACGAGCGACACGGCTTCGAGAAGTGTGGTCGCCTGCGCGATTACTATGCCGATGGGGCCGCCGCCTGGAAGATGCGCAAGGCACTGACGGTAGATTCGCCGGCGCCAGTGGCTGAGAAACTCGCGGCCGATGAGGCCGGTGAAGCGCACTGGGGGCCGCCCTCGACGGTGAATGCCGGCGCCGCCTGAGCCGGGGGCATGGCGCGCGTGGCCCCCATGGGCTAGGATGCGCTGTTTATTCTTCATGGCTTCAAAGGAATCGCTCCCATGCCGTCATTCGATATTGTCTCCGAACTCGACAAGCACGAAGTTCAGAATGCCGTCGATCAGGCCAATCGCGAACTCGCGACGCGCTTTGATTTCAAGGGCGTGACTGCCAGCTTCGAACTCGAGAAGGAAGAGAACGTCAATCTGGAAGCCGATGCCGACTTCCAGTTGCGTCAGATGGTCGAACTGCTCAAGGGCCGTCTGATCGCGCGTGGCATCGACGTGCGCTGTCTGGAAGAGAAGGATGCCGACACCGCTGGTGTGCGTGCCCGTCAGCAGCTGGTGCTGCGTCAGGGGCTGGACCAGCCGACCGCCAAGAAGATCGTCAAGGCGCTCAAGGATGCCAAGCTCAAGGTCCAGGCGCAGATCCAGGGCGAGAAGGTACGCGTCACCGGCAAGAAGCGTGACGACCTGCAGGGCGCCATGGCACTGCTCAAGGGCGATGAGAGTATCGATCTGCCGCTGCAGTTCAACAACTTCCGCGACTGATCCAGCGCTCAAGTGACTGGCGGTCGCCATTATCAGCACCGTTCGCTATCGGCGTGCGGTGCTGTATTCGTTTGACTCGCTGATTTGCGGTTTCGTGAGAGTCACTGACTCGCATGTTTTCTGGCTCAACGGATTCGCTTTGAAAGCGTCATGTCTCGTTGCTGGGGCTACGCTTGTCCAGCCCGGTGCATCACTCGAGACGACCGGACGCGTCGCTTTCAAAGCGTTTCACCCTATTCGTACGTGATATCTGCGCCATGCGGGCCGCTACGGCACCCGCCAACGCGCAAAGAGAGGTTATATGTCTGCTCCGCTCGCTATCGGCCAGCGCAACACCCTGACGATCACCAAGCGGGTCGGCTTCGGCGTCTTCCTCGATGGTGGGGATCGCGGGGAAATCCTGCTGCCGACACCTTTCATTCCGGCGGGGGCCGACATCGGTGACGAAGTCGAAGTCTTCGTCAGCCTGGATGATGAAGACCGCCTGCTGGCCACCACGCGCTATCCGCGTGCCATGGTCGGCGAATTCGCCGCGCTCAAGGTGGTCGAGGTCAATGACATCGGCACCTTCCTCGACAATGGCCTGGGCAAGGATCTGCTGCTGCCCTACGGCGAGCGCAAGCGTGAGCTCAAGGCCGGTCAGTTCGCCATGGTGCACGTCGGTCTCGACAAGCACAGTGACCGCATGGTGGCCTCGATGCGCCTGGATCGCTGGCTCGACAAGACGCCGGCCACCTACGCGGTGGGCCAGGAAGTCTCCGGTCTGGTCGCTGCCCGCACCGACCTGGGCATGAAGATCATCATCGACAACGCCCATTGGGGCCTGGTGCACCACGACCGGATCTTCACGCGTCTGCGCATCGGCAACCGTCTGCGTCTGTGGGTGTTGAAGAATGACGGCAACGGCAATGTCGATCTCACGCCGCAGGCGCCGGGCCCGGCTGGCCATCAGCAGCTGGCGGACCGCATTCTGGCTGCGCTGGAAGCCAGCCAGGGCGTACTGCCGCTAGGCGACAAGAGCGAACCGGAAGCCATCAGCGAAGCCTTCGGTGCCAGCAAGGCCAACTTCAAGCGCGCCATCGGCCATCTGAAGCGTGAAGGCAAGGTCACGCTGGCGCCCACCGAGACGCGTCTGGTCAAGTAAGCACTCCTGTCAGCCAGTGCTGCCGCTGCCACCCTCGGGAGACCGACGGGTGGCAGTTTGCGTTTCAGGCTGCTGCATGGCACCAATGACGGCGTATCATGAGGGAATCTTGTGCTGAGTCACCCCATTCGCTCCTTCACCTTCGACAAGGAATGTCTGCATGACTGTCTCTGCTTCTGCTGCCTCCGCTTCTGCTGGTTCGCCGCGCCTGTTGATTGCCCCTGACAGCTTCAAGGAAGCGCTGGCAGCCAGTGATGCCGCCGAGGCCATGGCGCGTGGTGTTCGCCGGGTGCTGCCCGAGGCACAGATCGACCTCTGCCCGCTGGGGGATGGCGGTGAGGGCACGTTGGCGGCATTGTTGGCGGCGGCCAGTGAAGCAGACCCCATCGAGGCGCGCAGCGCTCAGGTGCGTGATCCGCTCGGGCGCGACGTCACCGCCCAGTGGGGCTGGCAGCCGGGTAGCCGCACGGCCATCGTCGAGCTGGCCGAAGCCAGTGGTCTGCATCTGGTCAGCCTTGAAGAGCGCGACGCGCGTGTCGCCGATACGCATGGCGTAGGCGAGCTGATCCTGGCGGCGCTGGACGCCGGTGCCGAGCGGCTGATCGTCACGCTGGGCGGCAGTGCTACCAACGATGGCGGCAGCGGCATGCTGCGTGCGCTCGGGCTGCGTCTGCTCGACGCTGAGGGGGAAGAGCTGCCCGCGGGAGGCGCGGCCCTCGCGCGTCTGGCGAGTCTGGACGTCAGTGCGCTGGACCCACGCCTGGCCAACCTCAAGGTGTCTGCCGCGGTCGACGTCGACAACCCTCTGTGTGGCCCGCGCGGCGCGAGCGCCGTGTTCGGCCCGCAGAAGGGCGCCGATGCCGCGGTGGTCGAGGAGCTGGATGCGGCTCTGGCCCACTTCGCGCGCCTGAGCGCTGAAGTGCTGGGCGAAGACCAGCAGCAGTTGGCCGGAGCAGGAGCCGCAGGCGGCATGGGCTACGCGGTGGCGACCTGGCTGAACGGCGAGTTGCGTCCGGGCATCGAGCTGGTGATGGAGCGCCTCAACGTGAGCGAACGTCTGGCGGGCTGTGATCTGCTGATCACCGGGGAAGGCGGCCTGGATGGCCAGAGCCTGGGCGGCAAGACCCCCATCGGTGCGGCGCGAGCCGCGCGAGCCGCCGGGGTGCCCGCCATCGTGCTGGCGGGGCGACTGGCCGAGGGCTGGCAAGCCGCCCATGATGAGGGGGTCAGTGCCGTCTTCACGCTGTGTGACAGTGCCATGCCGCTTGAGCAGGCGCTGGCGCGCACCTCGGAGCTGCTGGCTGACCGCTGCGAGGCCATCATGCGTCTCTGGCAGTTGGCGCAGCCCGACTGAGCGCAGCCCGACTGAACGCAGCCCGACTGCGGCGTCGAATCCGGCAGCAGACACCGGCCCACGGCCCCCGTGGCGGGGGGCGTGGCCTTTCGCGATATCGGCAAGCCCGTTACCATGCACGCAGTTGCTATCAGGCGGATAGTCAGAAAGTACTTTCCCCATGAACGACTTGGCGTTTGACTGATAGCAGGAAGCACACGGTGTGTGACCGCAGGTGGTGAGGAACCGACATGATGATCTTTCGGCGCATGAAGCGTATCTGCTGGCTTGGCCTGGCCTGGTTGTTCTTCGGCATCGGCTTCGCTGGCATGTTTCTGCCGCTGCTGCCCACCACCGTCTTCATGCTGCTGGCGCTGGCCTGTGCCAGCCGAGGTTCACCGCGCTTTGCGCGCTATATCCGGGAACATCCCCAGATCGGGCCGACACTGGTGGCCTGGGAGCGCGAACGCGCCATTCCGCTGCGCGCGCGCATCATGGCGGTCAGCATGCTGGCCGTCTCGATGTTGATCATCCTGTTCACCGTGTCAGTGCTGGCCGTCAAGGTCTCGCTGCTGGTCTTCCTGTCGCTGCTGGCACTCTGGTTGGCAACGCGCCCGGAGCCCAAGGGCGAGGGGGCGAACCTTGCCGTCGGTGGCGAATCCCTTCCGCGCGAATGAGCGCTTCATCGCGGGCAGGTGAGGTGTCTGCTCCCTCGCTGTCCGCTGTCTTCCTGCCGTGAGGAGTCTCCTCCCGCGGCGCTGATTGCGGAGTCTTTGATGTCACAACCTGCAGCGATTCATCTGGCCGATTATCAGGCACCCGCCTGGCGTGTGCCGGACACCCGCCTGACGTTTGATCTGGCACCGTCCGCGACCCGTGTGACGACCGTGCTGACCCTCGAGGCCAATCCCGATGCCGCCGTGGGCAGTGATGCCACGCCGCCGCTGGTGCTCAATGGCGAGCATCTGACGCTGGAGTCCGTGCGTGTCGATGGGCGAGCGCTCGCCAGTGATGAATACAAGCTCGACGAGACTCACCTGACGCTGGCCGGCCTGCCGGCCAGCTGTGAGCTCGAGACGGTGGTGGTGATCGATCCGGCCGCGAATACCGCGCTGGAAGGCCTCTACGTGTCCTCGGGCATGTTCTGCACCCAGTGCGAGGCCGAAGGCTTCCGTCGCATCACCTACTACCCGGACCGCCCGGACGTGATGTCGGTGTTCACCACCACCATCATCGCCGACAAGGACAGCTACCCGATCCTGCTCTCCAACGGCAATCCCGTCGAGCGTGGCGAGCGCGAGGGCGGTCGTCACTTCGTCACCTGGCAGGACCCGCACCCCAAGCCGTGCTATCTGTTCGCGCTGGTGGCGGGTGACCTGGTCAAGCATGACGACAGCTTCACCACCATGAGTGGCCGTGAAGTCGCTCTGGAAATCTGGGTCGAGCCGGAAAATCTCGACAAGACCCAGCACGCCATGAACTCCCTCAAGGCCTCCATGAAGTGGGACGAGGAGGTCTACGGTCGTGAATATGACCTCGACATCTTCATGATCGTCGCGGTCAACGACTTCAACATGGGCGCGATGGAGAACAAGGGCCTCAACATCTTCAACAGCGCCTGCGTACTGGCCAACCCCGATACCACCACTGACGCCGCCTTCCAGCGCGTCGAAGGGGTGGTCGCGCATGAGTACTTCCACAATTGGTCGGGCAACCGTGTCACCTGCCGTGATTGGTTCCAGCTGTCCCTGAAGGAAGGCTTCACCGTCTATCGTGACCAGACCTTCTCCGCCGACATGAACTCGGCGCCGGTCAAGCGTATCGAAGACGTCGCCATGCTGCGTACCGCGCAATTCGCCGAAGATGCCGGCCCCACCGCACACCCGGTGCGCCCGGCCTCCTATATCGAGATTTCCAACTTCTACACCCTGACCATCTACGAGAAGGGTTCCGAAGTGGTGCGCATGGTCGCCAATCTGCTCGGGGAGGAAGTCTTCCGTCGTGGCAGTGATCTCTACTTCGCGCGCAACGATGGCAGCGCCGCCACCATCGAGGACTTCATCAGCGCGATGAGCGAAGCCTCCGGTCGCGACTTCAGCCAGTTCATGCGCTGGTACTCCCAGGCCGGTACCCCGAACATCGCCGCCAGTGGCGCCTTCGATGCCCAGGCTGGCACCTATTCCCTCACGTTGCGTCAGTCCACGCCGCCCACGCCGGGGCAGGCGGAGAAGCTGCCGCTGGTGATTCCGGTGCGCATGGGGCTGGTCGGCGCCGATGGCAGCGATCTCACGCTGACCCTCGACGGCGAAGCGCTGGGCACGGAAACCGTACTGGAGCTGACCGAGGCCGAGCAGACCTTCGTCTTCACCGGTCTTGCGGGCGATGCCGAGCCGGTGCCGTCGCTGCTGCGTGGCTTCTCGGCGCCGGTCAAGCTGGCCTTTGACTATAGCCGTGAGCAGCTGGCCTTCCTGATGCAGTACGACAGCGATGGCTTCAACCGCTGGGATGCCGGTCAGCGTCTGGCCATGGCAGCGATTGAAGACCTGATAGCGGCCTGGCAGCGTGGCGAGCACGAGGCCCAGCTGGATGAGCGCCTGCTGGCCGCCTATCGCTTCCTGCTCCAGAGCGAGGCTTCCGATCGTGCGGTGCTGGCCGAGATGCTGACGCTGCCCTCGGAGGCCTATATCGCCGAGCAGCAGAGTGTCGTCGATGTCGATGCCATACACTGGGCGCGCAAGACCGCCAAGGCGCAGCTGGCCAGCGCACTGCGTGACGACTTCGTGGCGCTCTATCACGCCAATGCACAGCAGGGCGACTACGCGCCGACCTTCGAGCAGATGGCGCGTCGCAGCCTCAAGAATGCCGCGCTCAGCTATCTGATGAGCATCGAGGATGAGGAGGGCGTGCGTCTGGCCCAGGCCCAGCTGGCGGCGGCCCACAACATGACCGACGTGCGTGCCGCGCTGACGATGCTGGTGCACTCCTCACGCACTGATCTGGGTGACCCGGCGCTCAAGTCCTTCGCCGAGCGCTGGTCGCATGATCCGCTGGTGATGGACCAGTGGTTCTCGATCCAGGTCACGCGTCCGCAGGCCGATGTGCTGGACCGCGTGCGCTTCCTGATGGAGCACCCGGCCTTCTCGTTGACCAACCCCAACAAGGTGCGTGCCTTGATTGGCGCCTTCGCCGGCCAGAACCGCGTCAACTTCCACCGTCTCGATGGCGAAGGCTATCGTCTGCTGGCGGATGTGGTCATCGAGCTCAATCGCCTGAACCCGGAGATCGCGGCGCGCATCATCACGCCGCTGACGCGTTACAAGCGCTTCGATGCCAAGCGTCAGGACTTGATGAAGGCAGAGCTTGAGCGTATCCGTGGCGAGAAGCTCTCGAACAACCTGTATGAAGTCGTAGAGAAGGCGCTGGCCTGATCCTCTGAACTGACCCTTGAAGACAGGCGGCAGTCGTCGCGCCATGGTGATGACTGCCGCTGACATGAAAAAGCCCCTGCCGATCGGCAGGGGCTTTTTCATGTCACGAGCCTGGCGCGAGTCCCGTCAGGGTATCGCTTTCAGGGGCATTGCGCGCGTCAGGCAATCATCCAGCCCAGGAAGGTCAGGCCGATGAAGGTCATCAATAGTCCGCCGATGATGGAGCCTCTCAACAGCGACGTGATGCCCTTGAAGAGCAGATAGAGCCCCAGCGCCAATCCCAGCAGGCTGAACAGCGATGTGCCAAGTCCCAGCTCGCCGGTCAGGCCATTGAAGAATCCCGATAGGGCATCATCGAAGTTGGCGAAGAAACCGCTCAGGCCTTCGACGATGAAGCGAATGGCGGCACCGAGCTGGGTGCCGATCCAGTTGAAGAAGTCTTCCATAACGCATGATGTCCAGACAGAAAAGAGGCCCCAGTGTGCCATGAAAGACGCGGATGCGCTGTCATCCGAGTTGATACCTGGCGGTGAATGCCTCGATCGCCATCGGCTTGTCCATCAGGTAACCCTGCAGGGCATCACAGCCCATCTCCAGCAACAGCTCGCGCTGCCTGGGGGTCTCGACGCCTTCCGCCACCACGCACATGTCCAGCTCACGCCCCAGCTGCACCATGAAGTTCACCATGCGGCGATTCATCTCGTCGTTCTCGAGATCATTGACGAAGCTGCGGTCGACCTTGAGCTCATCGAAGGGCAGGTGTTTGATGTAGGTCAGGGAGGAGAAGCCGGTGCCGAAATCATCCAGCGACAGGCGCAGGCCCAGCGAGCGCAGTTCGTGCATGCGTGCCACCGTGGCAGGCATGTCGGTGGCGAAGACGTTTTCGGTCAGCTCCAGCTGCAGATATTGCGGGTCAAGCGTATGTTGGTTGAGTGCCTTGGCGACGTTGCCGGCGCAGTGAGGGGAGTCCAGCTGCTTGACGCTGACATTGACCGACAGATAGAGCCTGGCGAAGGCGGTGCCTCTCTGCCAGTCCTCCAGCAGCTTGCAGGCCTGCTCCAGCACCCAATCGCCGAGGCTGTCGATCAGCTGGCTCTTTTCGGCCAGCGGAATGAATTCATAGGGCGAGATATTGCCGAGCTTGGCGTGTCGCCAGCGCAACAGGCACTCGGCACCGACCAGCTTGAGTCCTCGATCGAACTGCGGCTGCAGTTCCAGGTACAGCTCTTCGTTCTCGATGGCGCTGCGCAGGTCATTCTCCAGCTGTACGGCGCGCTCAAGCTCCACGCGCATGCTGGGGTCAAAGCGGACGGTCTGGTTGCGCCCGCCCTCTTTGGCGCGATACATCGCGATATCCGCACGCCGGATGAGCTCCTCCGCACTCAGGTGGCGATCATGGAACATGATGCTGCCCAGGCTTGCCGAGCTGTGATGCTGCAGCGGCTGCGACTGTGGGCCTGTGAGCGAATAGGGTTGGTTGAGTACCTGCTGCAGGCGCTCCAGCAGCTCATCCAGTTCGCGACAGGCAATCTGCGGGTCGTGGCTCAGGGGCTGTACCAGGATGACGAATTCGTCCCCGCCGAAGCGCGCCACCAGATCGCTGTCACGCACCGTTGAGCTCAGGCGATGGGCCACCTCGATCAACAGATGGTCGCCGGTGGTATGTCCCAGCAGGTCGTTGATCTTCTTGAAGTGGTCCAGATCGATGAAGATGAGTGCGCCGTGGGTGTCACGGGCATCGGTGATGATGATGGCCTGCTGCAGGCTGTCGATCAGCGTGGCACGGTTGGCCAGCTTGGTCAGCGAGTCGAAGCGGCTGTGCTGGTGCAGCAGGGCCTCTGATTCGACGATACGCGTGATATCGGTGATCGAGCCGATCATGCGCAGCGGATTGCCTTCGCTGTCCCGTTCGGTGACATCGCCCTTGTCGATCACCCAGACGACGTCGCCACCGCGGGTCAGCATGCGGTGGCGGTGATAATAGGCCGTCTTGCCCGCCATGCAGTCCTGGATGGCGATCATCGCCTCGGGCTTGTCCTCGGGGTGAAGCAGGCTTGCGAATTCTTCCAGGCTGTTGCTGAGCTCGCTCTCCGGGATGCCCAGAATCTGTGACCAGCGGCGATTGTGCGTCACGGAACTGGTCAGGATATTCCAGTCCCAGAAGCCTTCCAGCGAGGTGTCATAGATGTGATCGATCTGGCGGGTCTTGCGCTCATGTTCACGGACTTCTGCCGTGATGTTGTGTGCCAGAACGGCGACGAGCGGCTGGCCGTGAATGTCATGGAAGGGCAGCTTGATGGAGCGGAAATGGTTGACCTCGCCGGTGGTGCCGTCGGTGGCATCCTCGAAGACCGTCTCGCGCTCGAACCTGCTGAGCACCTGCTCCACGCTGCGCCGAAAGAAGTGGCTCTGCTCGGTGTTGCCGGTGTAATGGCTGTCGTCGCGCCCGATGATGTCTTCGAGCGTAGTGCCGTAGAAGTCGGTCAGGGTGCGATTGGCGAAGCGGAACAGTCCCTTGGCATCCTTGATGAACAGGATGTCGGGGTGGGTGTCGACCAGGGTGCGCAGCAGGTGGTTCTCGGCTTCCAGTGCCTCGAGACGTGACGTCATCTCCTGCAGGCGCGAGTGCAGGCTGCTGTCATCAGGCTGGTGGGATTCGTCTGAGCCTTCTGGGCGCGGAGGGCGGCGATCCCCGGCATCGGAAGGTGCGGTCATGGCAGGTTCCTGAGGCGACGGTCTGTGCTCCCAGTCTACGTTGCCGCTCGGTTGAATAGGCGAGGAGGCGGGGCCCATGTTCAATCAACGATCACGCATGCAGTCCACCCGAGAACGGGCTCTCGCCAGGCGCCCGGTGATCAAGTTCCAGTCATCAAGCCCCTGGTCATGAAGAAGACATCAAATCCTCATGTCTTGTGGCGTTACAGGTCGACCTTGTCCTTGTACTCGCAGAGGTCCTCGATGATGCAGCTGCCGCAGCGCGGCTTGCGTGCCACGCAGGTGTAGCGGCCATGCAGGATCAGCCAGTGGTGGGCGTCGACCAGAAACTCCTTGGGCACATGGCGCATCAGCTTGTGCTCGACCTCCAGCACGTTCTTGCCCGGGGCGATGCGCGTGCGGTTGGAGACGCGGAAGATGTGCGTGTCCACCGCCATGGTCGGCTGGCCGAAGGCGGTGTTGAGCACCACGTTGGCGGTCTTGCGGCCCACGCCGGGCAGCGCTTCCAGCGCCTCGCGGGTCTGCGGTACCTCGCCACCATGCCGTTCGATCAGCATGCGGCAGGTCTTGATGACGTTCTCGGCCTTGGTATTGAACAGGCCGATCGTCTTGATGTACTCCTTCAGACCCTCGACGCCCAGCGCGAGAATGCTCTCCGGCGTATTGGCGACCGGATACAGCTTCGCCGTGGCCTTGTTGACGCCTACATCCGTTGCCTGCGCCGACAGCAGTACCGCGATCAGAAGCTCGAAGGGCGTTGACCAGGCAAGCTCGGTGCGTGGCTCAGGGTTCTCGTTGCGCAGGCGGGTGAAGATCTCGAGGCGTTTCTGGGCGTTCATGTTATCTCGGGTACGGCGGTAAGGGCTTGGGAGCGGGCGTCGTCGACGCAGGCTGTCAGCCATCGGGCTGACAGTCTGCGTGAGCGTGGCTCAGGAGATGGTGCCGGTCACGCGCACACGACGCGACACCTTGGGCGCATCGGCGTTGGCTGCCTTGCGGCGCTGCTCGAGTCGCTCATCGATGGTCTTCTTGCCCGCGATGATCAGCCCCATGCAGAAGAAGGCGCCCGGTGGCAGCACCAGGAACAGGAAGGAGTAGTCCGGGAAGATCGTCAGCTGCCAGTCGGCGGCCATCGGCCCGACGAGCAGTTCCATGCCGGCAAACAGCGTGCCCTGGCCGAACAGCTCACGCATGGCGCCCAGCAGTACCAGCACGGCCATGAATCCCAGTCCCATCATCAAGCCATCGGTGGCGGCCGGCAGCACGGGGTGCTTGGCGGCGAAGGCATCGGCACGCCCGAGAATCGCGCAGTTGGTGACGATCAGCGGAATGAAGATGCCGAGAATCTGATAGAGCTCATAGGTGTAGGCCTTCATCAGCAGCTCGGCACATGTCACGAAGGAGGCGATGATCATCACGAAGGCCGGCAGGCGCACTGCAGAAGGCACCAGATTGCGGATCAGTGATACCGCCACGTTGGAGCCGATCAACACCAGCAGCGTGGCAAGCCCCAGCCCGATGGCATTGACGACGCTGGCGGTGACGGCCAGCAGCGGGCACAGGCCCAGCAGCTGCACCAGCGCCGGATTGTTGTCCCACAGCCCGTCGCGGCTGATCTTGCCAAGCGAGATATCACTCATGAGGGTCGTCTCCGCCGTGTTCAGAAGGCGCTGATGGCGTGAGTGTGCCATCAGCGGTGGGTGCTTGCGTGCCTTGCTGGGCCCTGGCGGCGCGGCGGGTCGCGGTCAGAGTCTCGCTGTCGCCTGCCAGCAGCGCCGTGCGGTGCGCCATGAAGTAGATCAATGCCTGACGAACGGCACCCACCACGGCACGCGGGGTGATGGTCGCGCCGGTGAACTGGTCGAAGTCTCCGCCATCCTTCTGCACCTTCCACTCCACCGAGCTGAGCGTCTGGTCATCGAATTCGTGGATCCAGTCGGACTTGCGCGCTTCGATCTTGTCGCCCAGCCCCGGGGTCTCGGCGTGCTTGACGGCGCGTACACCAGCCACGCTGCCATCGGCACGGATACCGACCAGCAGGCGGATATCGCCGCTGTAACCCTTGCCGGTCACCACCGGCAGCAGCACCGCGACGGTCTCGCCATTCCTGGTGGCTCGCCAGCCGGTATCGGCACTCTCCAGACCCAACACCTGGGAGGGTGGCAAGGCGAAGGCCGCGTCGAGCAGGTCATTGTCGTGCAGCGACGGCGGGATGATCTCGGCCAACGCTGCGCTCTGGGCGGCACGCTCGTTGTCGGCGATGGTCTCGGCGGTGGTCATCTGGGTGACGGCGACCACACCTGCGGTGACGACAGCGAAGACCGCCAGACCCAGCGCGGCCCGCGCGATGGTGTGCTTCAGGCCCTGCGCGGCCTGGGCTTGCTGTTCGGGCTGATCAGGCGTCAGGCTCATGCCTTGTCCTCCAGCTTGATGCCGCGACGGGCCCTCTTGTGACCATAGCTGCGTGGCTGGGTGTAGTAATCGATGAACGGCACGCTGAAGTTCATCAGCAGCACCGCGAAGGCGATGGCGTCTGGATAGGCGCCGAAGGTGCGAATCAGGTAGATCAGCACGCCGATGCCGGCGCCGTAATAGAGCTTGCCCTTGTTGGAGGTCGCCGCCGTGACCGGGTCCGTGGCGATGAAGAAGGCGCCGAAGATCGCCGCACCGCACAGCAGGTGGAACAGGGGGCTGGCGTGCTGCTCACCATCCACGAAGGCGAAGATGGCGGAGATCACCGCCAGGCTGCCCAGCATTGCCACCGGGATATGCCAGGTGATCAGGCGACGCGCCAGCAGCACCAGGCCGCCGAGTCCCCAGGCGATGGCCGTCTGCTGCCAGGCCAGCAGGTTGGCGGCGGGCAGCAGGCTCGGGTCTGCCCAGAATTCGCTGCTGGAAAGCTCACCCTTGTTGCGGAAGGCGTCCAGTGGCGTGGCGCCGGTCAGGGCATCTGGCGTGGCGATCACGCCGAAGAACTGCCGCAGGCTGTCAGTGAAGCCAAGCGCGAAGCCATCGGGAGACGACCAGCGCGACATCTCGACCGGGAAGGAGATCAGCAGCAGCGCATAGGCGACCATCGCCGGGTTGAACGGATTCTGGCCCAGGCCACCGTAGAGCTGCTTGGCGACCACGATGGCCGCGATCACGCCGGTCAGCACCAGCCACCAGGGTGCCAGCGGCGGCAACGACACCGCCAGCAGCACGCAGGTCACCAGCGCGGAATTGTCCTTGAGAAAGAAGCTGACCGGACGGCCACGCAGCTTGAGCAGCAGCGCCTCGAGGGCGACACCCGCCAGACAGGCGAAGACGAGGTTGAACAGCACACCCCAGCCATAGTGCCAGCACAGCACGGCGATACCCGGCAGCGTCGCGGCCAGCACCCAGGCCATCACGCGCGAGGTGGCGGTTGGCCCGTGGGCATGGGGGGAGCTTGCATGCATCAGGCTCATGAGACGGTCAGATCCTTGCGGTAAATGGGCAATGACACGAGGCGTGCTTCAGGATGAGTCGCCATTGGCGCGGTAATTGGGCTCGGGACACTCATTGTGCGTCCACCAGTGCCTGCACCTCGGCCAATGACTCGCGGGCGTGTTCCAGATTGCGGCGTGTGCGGTCGACCTTGGTCGCCAGGCGCTGACGGTTTTCGTCATCCGCCTCGCTCAATGCCGCCTGGGCCTTGCGGTGGGCCGCCTCGGCCGCCTTGACCGCGATGCTGACCTGCTTGTGACGCTTGGCGAGGTTCTCGGCGCGTGATGCCTCGATCTCGGCCTGAGAGAGCGTCACGTTGCTGGCCATGCTGCCGCGTCCCACAGAACCCGCGGCAGGCTTTGGCGCCTCGGGAATCAATTCGCCCGCGTTCTTGGCGGCAGGCGTCGCGTCAGTGCTGCCAGCTTGCGCGCTGTTGAGGCGCACTTCGGCGGCGCGCAGGTTTTCCTGGGCCGTGGCCAGCAGGGTCTGGAGGTCCTCGATATCGCCTTCGCCACTTTCGCTGGCGCGGGCCAGGGCCTTTTCGGCCTTCTTGACCGCGATATTGGCCGCAGCGCGCGCTGTCTTGAGTGCCTTGATGTCGGCGCTGGGTGCCGTAGCTGCCGGTGCAGCAGCGTTGGCAGAAGAGCCAGCCGCACCTGTATCAGTGGTTTGAGCAGAGCCAGTTGCAGCGCTAGCCACAGGGCCTTTATCTGCGCCAGCGGCGTCGGTCGCCGCCTTGAGATCACCTTCAGCCTTGTCCAAACGGGACTTGGCCTCGGTGACGCTGGCCTCCAGCGCCGTGATGTCACCCTCACCGCTGTCCTGAGCGATCTTGAGGGCCTTCTCGGCCTTCTTGACCGCGATATTGGCGGCGGCACGCGCCGTCTTGAGCGCCTTGAGGTCGGCTGCCGGGGCTGCCGCGCCTGTCGAGGAAGTGCTGGCCGGTGCAGGGGCAGCTGACTCGCTGGCAGCCTTGAGGTCGGCTTCGGCCTTGGCCAGTTTCGTCTTGGCCTCTGCCACGCTGGTCTCCAGGGCCGGGATATCGCCTTCACCGCTGTCCCGGGCGGTCTTGAGGGCCTTCTCGGCCTTCTTGACGGCGATATTGGCCGCAGCGCGTGCTGTCTTGAGTGCCTTGAGATCGGCTGCCGGAGCAGCAGCGCCTGTCGAAGCGCCGGCGGTCGCAGGGGCAGCTGACTCGCTTGCCTCACTGGCGGCCTTGAGAGCGCTCTCGGCGCTGGCAAGCTTGGTCTTGGCCGCGGTCACGTTGGCCTCGAGCTTGGCGATATCGCTCTCGGAGCTCTCACCGCCATCCTGGGCTGCCTTGAGGGCTTTTTCGGCTTTCTTGAGGGCGATATTGGCCGCAGCGCGCGCCGTCTTGAAGGCCTTGATGTCGGTGGCCGGTGCCGGCTGGGCAGCAGCGGTCGCTGTGGAGGCCGAGGCCGTGTCTGCGGCGGTGCTGGCATCGGCGCGAGCGGCGGCGGACTTCTGGGCCGCTTGAGCGCGTTGCTGGCGCTTGGCTTCCTTCTCGGCTTCCTCGCGCGCCATGCGCGCCTGCTTGAATTCAAAGCGGTGACGAGCGCGTTCGGACTTGCGCGCCTCGTGCTGGGCGCTGCGAATCTCGCCCTTGGCGAAGCGGTAATACTGCACCAGCGGAATCTGGCTGGGGCAGACATAGGAGCAGGCACCGCATTCGATGCAGTCCGCCAGATTGTAGAGCTCGGCCTTGTCGAACTCGCGTGCCTTTGAGAACCAGTAGAGCTGCTGCGGCAACAGCTCGGCCGGGCAGGCCTGTTCGCACATGCCGCAACGGATGCACGGTTGCTCAACCGCCGGTGCCGGCAGTGACTCGGGAGAGGAGGCCAGCAGGCAGTTGGTGGTCTTGATGATCGGCAGGGCGTCGCTCTCGAGCGTGAAGCCCATCATCGGCCCGCCCATCACCAGACGTGCGATGCCCGTTGGCGCCGGCGCCGCCAGACGCAGCAGGTCTGCGATGGAGGTGCCCAGGCGCGCCTCGACATTGTGCGGGTGCTGCAGCGCCTCACCGGTCAGGGTGACGACGCGCGAGATCATCGGCTCGCCGAAACACACCGCGCGCTGCACGGCGCGCACGGTACCCGGGTTGTGCACCACCACGCCGACATCGGCGGGCAGGCCACGGCTGGGCACTTCGCGGTCCGTCAGCAGCTTGATCAGCTGCTTCTCGCCGCCGGAGGGATACTTGGTCGGTACCACCACGACTTCGAGGCGTGAATCCAGCGGCGGCAGGCGCTTGTCGGCGCGGCGGGCGCGAATCGCCTGTTCCAGCGCGATGACGGCCTCGGGCTTGTTGTCCTCGATACCGATCAGGATGCACTCGGGGCCGATCAGGCTGGCGAGAATCTCGAGCCCTTCGATCAGCGCTTCCGGATGCGTGCGCATGGTCAGGTCATCGGCGGTGATGTAAGGCTCACACTCCGCCGCGTTCAGAATCAGGGTGTCGATGGCGTGGCGCTCACGCACGCGCGCTTTCACCGCGGAGGGGAAGCCGGCGCCGCCCTGACCGACCACGCCGGCGTCCTGCAGGCGCTGGATCAGGTCCTGGGCTTCCTGCTGACGCCAGTCGCGCCAGGCTTCCAGGCGCGCCCATTCATCGATTTCACCCTCGCGCTTGATCACGATGCACAGGTCTTCCAGGCCCGAGACGTGGGGGACCTGGCGTGGCTCGATGGCGGTGACCACGCCGGTGATGCTGGCATGCACCGGGGCGGAGATCATGCCCTGGGCGCGGGCGATCAGCTCGCCCGTCTTGACGCGCTGGCCGATCTCCACCAGCGGCTGGGCGGGCGCGCCGATATGCTGGCTGAGCGGCAGCACCACCTCACGGGGCAGCGGGGCGGCCACCAGCGGGGCGCGGTTGGAGAGCGCCTTGTGCTCCGGCGGATGGATACCGCCGTGGAAGTCGAACACGCGCGGCACGCCCTGACCCTTCTGTGTGTGTCCAGCCTCCGCCGTGGCAGCGGAACCTGAGGAAGTCACCATGGATTTGAGTAACGACAGAACCATCAGGCGACATTCCTTGCAGATGTTTCAGTAGAATCGGCGGCATCGGTCACGATCAGGTTGCCGCTGAAGCGGGCGTTGTCGCGGGTCGGGCCCGCCGGTTGCGGCCAGTGCCAGCTGCGGACATCAGTGGCGACCGGCACCATGTCGATGCAATCGACCGGGCAGGGTTCGACACACAGGTCGCAGCCGGTGCATTCGTCGGCGATCACGGTGTGCATGTGCTTGGCGGCACCGAGAATGGCATCGACAGGGCAGGCCTGGATGCACTTGGTGCAACCGATGCACTCGTCCTCGCGAATCACTGCCACCTTGGGGGTGTTGTCGGCATCGCCATCCAGCGGCGTGGCCTCGCGGCCCAGCAGGTCGGCCAGCGAGGCAATGGTGCTTTCGCCGCCCGGCGGGCACTTGTTGATCTCGTCACCTTCGGCGATGGCCTGGGCGTAGGGCTTGCAGCCCGGATAGCCACACTGGCCACACTGGGTCTGCGGCAGCAGCTGGTCGATCTGCTCGACGATGGGGTCGCCCTCGACCTTGAAGGCCACGGCGGCAAAGCCGAGCAGGCCGCCGAAGACGACGGCCATGGCCACCAGTGCAACGATGGCGGAGATCAGCGTATGGTCGTTGAAGAATTCGAGCATGTCAGATCTGCACCAGTCCGGAGAAGCCGAGGAAGGCCAGCGACATCAGGCTGGCGGTGATCATCGCGATGGCCGGGCCCTGGAAGGGGCGCGGCACATCGGCGACGGCCAGGCGCTCGCGCATGGCGGCGAACAATACCAGTACCAGCGAGAAACCGACGGCCGCGCCGAAGCCGTAGAGCGTGGCTTCCATGAAGCTGGAATTGCGGTTCAGGGTCAGCAGCGCCACGCCGAGTACCGCACAGTTGGTAGTGATCAGCGGCAGAAAGATGCCCAGCACCTGATAGAGCAGCGGGCTGGTCTTCTTGACTACCATCTCGGTGAACTGCACCACCACGGCGATCACCATGATGAAGGCGATGGTGCGCAGGTACTCGAGCCCCAGCGGCGCGAGAATGAAGTGATAGGTCAGGTAGGCGCACATCGACGACAGCGTGAGCACGAAGGTGGTGGCCAGCGACATGCCCATCGCGGACTCCAGCTTGTTGGAGACACCCATGAAGGGGCACAGGCCGAGGAATTGCACCAGTACGAAATTGTTGACCAGGATGGTGCTGATCAGGATAAGAAGGTATTCACTCATCAGGGGCGTCGCTCGGTCAGGGTGTTTCGAAGGCGCTTCCGTGCTCGCGGCATGCGTGAACCGGCGCTCGCAGGCGATCGGGGCTGGTGCTGCCGCAAGCTGTCAGGAAGCTGCAGGGCAGGGGATCGTCGAGCGCGGCGGTATTATACGCAAGATGCTGCTGGCCGACAGCCTGTAGCGTGGCAAGCAAGGCGTAGTGTTGCCAGCATGAGACGACCATTGTTTCGCGTTTTGCTTGGTTCTTGAAGTAATAAAGAAGAATTCCTTTATTACTTTTATTGATTGTGACGTGATCAGAGACTTTCACGTCATCCAGGGGTGGCACAAGGAGCGGGATATGCGCAGGACAGGAACACGCGGCCGTCGGCCGTTATGGGTCATCATCCTGGTGGTGGCGATGGCGGGCATCTCGCAGCTGACGGGCAATGGCAACTTCTCGCTTTCCCAGCTGTGGAATGACTTCCAATCGCCGCAGGCCGAGGCGACGCAGGGGGAAGGCGCCTCCTCGGCGGACGAAAGCCGACTCACGCGCGCCATCAGTGCGCAGCAGAGTGATGTTCAGGTACGTGGCACGGGGGAGGTGATACGTCTCCTCCGGGATGATCTCAAGGGCAGCCGTCACCAGAAGTTCCTGATCCGGGTCGCGGGTGGCACCACCATTCTGGTGGCGCACAACATCGATCTGGCGCCGCGCATCGACAGTCTTCAGGTCGGTGATCGCATCGGCTTCTACGGGGAATACGAGTGGACCGACAAGGGCGGCGTGATCCACTGGACGCACCATGATCCCGGTGGCCGCCATGTGGATGGCTGGCTGGAGCACGCGGGTCGCCGTTACGAGTGATCGTGATACTGCCAAGTCCTGAGCCAGATGCTTGTACGACAACGCCCCGCCAGAGAGTCTCTGGCGGGGCGTTGTGCGGAAGAGGCTTCAGCGAGGCTGAATCAGTGCATCATCACTGCATCAAGTGACGCGCTGCCCCGGCTTGGCACCGGTGTGCGGCTCCAGCAGGTAGATGCCTTCGTCGTCCCCGGCGGCCAGCACCATGCCCTCGGACACGCCGAAACGCATCTTGCGCGGCGCCAGATTGGCAACCATCACGGTCAGGCGACCTTCCAGGGCTTCCGGCGCGTAGGCGGACTTGATGCCGGAGAATACGGTGCGCGTCTCGCCGCCGATATCCAGCGTAAGCTTGAGCAGCTTGGCCGCCTTCTCGACGTGCTCCGCCTTGATGATCTTCGCCACGCGCAGGTCGGTCTTCATGAAGGTATCGAAGTCGATCTCCTCGGCGATCGGGTCGGCGTCGAGCGGACTCGGTGCGGCAGCGGCTTCGGCTTCCGCCTTGGCGGTGCCGTCCTTGATCTTCTGTTCCTCGACCAGCACTTCGCGCGAGGCTTCGAGCATCTTGTCGATGCGCTCCGGCTCGACGCGGGTCAGCAGCGGCTTGAACTTGTTGATCGCATGATCGGTCAGCACGCTTTCACGGCTGGCCCAGTCGAGGCTCTCGAGGTTCAGGAAGTCGCGTGCCTTGTCGGTCAGCTCCGGAATCACCGGCGCCAGATAGACCATCAGCTGGCGGAACAGGTTGATGCCCACGGAGCAGACGTCGAGCACTTCCTGCTCGCGGCCGTCTTCCTTGGCCATCGCCCACGGTGCCTTGTCGGCGATGTAGGTGTTGGCTTCATCGGCCAGCTCCATCACCTTGCGCATGGCGCGCGCGAACTCACGGGCTTCGAAGTCCGCCGCGATGCCTTCGCCGGCGGCGATGAAGCGTTCGACCAGCTCCGGCTCGGCGCAGGTCGCGGACAGCTTGCCGCCGCCGAACTTCTTGACGAAACCGGCGCAGCGGCTGGCGATGTTGACCACCTTGCCGACCAGGTCGGAATTCACGCGGGCGGTGAAGTCCTCGAGGTTGAGGTCGAGATCATCGACGCCGGAAGTCAGTTTGGCGGCGAAGTAGTAGCGCAGGTATTCCGGGTTGAGGTACTGCGCGTAGGTGTCGGCCTTGATGAAGGTGCCACGTGACTTGGACATCTTGGCGCCGTTGACGGTCACGAAACCGTGGCAGTTGACGCCGGTCGGGGTGCGCATGCCGGCACCTTCCAGCATCGCCGGCCAGAACAGGGCGTGGAAGTAGACGATGTCCTTGCCGATGAAGTGATAGACCTCGGCGTCGGAATCGGCCTTCCAGTAGCTGTCGAAGTCGATGCCCTGCTTCTCGCACAGGTTCTGGAAGCTGGCGAGATAGCCGATCGGCGCGTCCAGCCACACGTAGAAGTACTTGCCCGGCGCGTCGGGAATCTCGAAGCCGAAGTAGGGCGCATCGCGGGAGATGTCCCACTCGGCCAGACCCGCCTCGAACCATTCCTGCAGCTTGTTGGAAATCTGGCTCTGCACGCGGCCGCTCCTGGTCCACTCCTTGAGGAACTCGGCGAAGTTCGGCAGCTTGAAGAAGTAGTGTGTGGAGGTGCGCATTTCCGGCGTGGCGCCGGAGATGGCAGAGACCGGATCGATCAGCTCGGCCGGGGTGTAGGCCGCGCCACAGGCTTCACAGTTGTCACCGTACTGGTCTTCGGTCTTGCACTTCGGGCAGGTGCCCTTGATGAAGCGGTCGGCGAGGAACAGGCCCTTGACCGGATCGAACATCTGCTCGATATCGCGCGTGGCGATATGACCGGCATCGCGCAGCGCCAGGTAGATGCGCTCGCTGTGGGCGCGGTTCTCCGGCGAATGGGTGGAGTGATAGTTGTCGAAGCCGATGCCGAACTTGGCGAAGTCGGCCTGATGCTCGTCACTCACACGCTGGATCAGCTGCTCGGCGGTGACCCCTTCCTGCTCGGCACGCAGCATGATGGCAGTGCCGTGGGCGTCATCGGCGCACACGTAATGGCATTCGTGGCCACGGCTTTTCTGGAAGCGTACCCAGATGTCGGTCTGGATGTACTCAAGCAGGTGACCCAGGTGGATCGACCCATTGGCATAGGGCAGGGCACTGGTAACCAGAATCTTGCGCGCTGACATGAGGCCTCGTCTTGACGGTAAAGGGCGCCTGCTGCGCAGTGCGCAGCGGCTCGCCGGGATGACTCGTGATAAGGGGCGAACGCATCGCCCCGTCGGAATGGGCGCTACTATATCGCGAAGGCGCGGGCGGCGCGAAGGGCGCGTCGCGTCACCGGCAACGCAGCCGTGCGCAACTGTGAGGTTGCAACGCGTGCCGCTGCCCTCATGAAGAAATCAAGGACATTACATTTTCCGTTCCTGGAGGTCAGCATGCCAGCTCAGCTATCCGTCGCCGGTCAGATCAATCGTCTCATCCGCCAGGTGATGATGCCCGGCAGCAACGCCCGCCCCAACGAGGAGCCCGGCCCGGAACTCGCCATGGCCGTCCTGATGTTCGAGGTGGTGCGCGCCGATGATCATCTCGATGTACGCGAGCGGGAAGCCTTGGCGCGCCAGCTGGCCGAGCGCTTCTCGCTGGGGGATGAGGAACTTGCCAGCCTGCTGACCCAGGCCGAGCAGGATGCCGAGCAGGCCACGGACCACTACCGTTTCGTCAAGCAGCTCAACGAGCACATGAGCCTTGAGGAGCGCAGCGAGCTGATCGGCATGCTCTGGGAGCTGGCCTACGCCGATGGTGAACTGGACCCGCAGGAAGAGCATCGCATCCGTCGTCTTGCCGGACTGCTGCATGTCAGTCACAGCGAGTTCATCCGCACCAAGCTGGCGGCTCAGCCGGACAAGTAAGCGACACCCGCTTTCATGCAGACGCCCCCGTTGCCGATGGCAGCGGGGGCGTCGTGTTTTCGACATCTGGTCGCGGAGTCGGCTGGCACTCTGCAGCGGTCATCCAGCAGCAGTGGCTCGCGCTCAGTTGCGATAGAACAGGTGTTGACCGATGCGCGCGGTGCGCACGAAGCGCTTGGCCCAGTAGGGCGTGGCGTAGCGGGCATGGAAGTAGAGGGCGCCGTCGGTGACGTCTTCCAGCTGATGATTGAGTGCCTGGCGGGCCACGTCGCGGGCCTCGGCATAGGCGGCGGGTTCGCGAATGCGGTCGGAGCGCCCGTCACACCACCAGGAGAACTGGCAGCTGCCGCTTTCGCCACCCTGCTTGACCACGCCGCACAGGCTATCGGGGAAACGCGGGTCGGCGGCGCGGTTGATCACCACATTGACGATACCCTGCATGCCGCTTCTGCCTTCGCCCTTGGCTTCCCAATAGGCGGCGCGCGCCAGGCAGGTCAGCGGGTCATCCACCGGTCGCTGGCCGTTGGGGTCGATCGCCTTGGCGCCGGCCTTGCTGAGCAGCAGGCTCTCGGGCACATCACTCTCGCTCTGCACCAGCAGGCGTTCCAGCTGTTCGGCCTTGACGGCTGCCTTGGCCGCGGTAGTCGGTGCGGCAGGCGCGTCCGAGGCGTGTGGTGCGGAGCAACCCGCAGCCAGTGTCAGGCCGAAGATCAATACCAGATGACGAAGCGTGCGAGCGCTGCTGATGGCGTAGCGCCGAGTGTGAGTCAGCGGGCGGCGCGATGTGGGAGATAAACGCATGCAAGATACCTGTGAACGTGGCCTGGGAAGCGCAGCAAGGCGGGATGGCGCGCAGGGTCAATCCGGGGTGATCGCACACCTTCGGCTTGCGTGTCACTGACGGAGGCTCAAGCGTTGGCCACCGGCTTCCTCGGTAGCGACAGTTGACGCTCAAGCGCATCAGTTTGCCTGACCCTGACCTTGTATGGTTCAGGATGAGCTTCAACGCAACTCTGACGTTTTGCCGCGCAAAGGGTTCCGCAAGCGTCATCACGCGGTTGCGTGGCGATAGCGCATGACCAGGCGCAGTGGAACAGATGAACTGGCGGAGAGCAGCCCGGGACTTGGTGAGGCACGTCAGATGATCTGCCGAAGCGTATCGCGCCGATTTCTGGCCACGCAGCCTAGCATCTTCCGCGCGTCTCGTCCGTGCCATCCTCGGCGCATGCCGTTATCATGACGGGCTGACCTTGATGACCCTGTCAGGCGTTCCACTTCTTTTTATCTATCTGCGCTTCTGCGTGCTGCTGCTTTGCTGTTGCCTGCGTTGCCGCCTCGAGAGTCCCCATGACCGAACCCGTCCGTCTTTCCAAGTTTCTGGCCCATCAGCAGGGCATCTCGCGCCGTGAGGCCGAGCATCTCATCGCCAAGGGGGTGGTACGTGTCGCGGGCGAGATCGTGGAAGCGCCTTTCTTCAAGGTCACCGATGAGGAAGTCACCGTCGATGAAGGTGCCAGCATGGCACCCATCGAGCCGATGACCCTGGTCTGGTATCAGCCGCCGGGCACGCCGCTGCCGGACCCTCTGACCCTGCGTGACGGCGCGCCGCGCAGTGCACTCGACAACAGCGGTGCCGATTGGCTCAAGGTGCATTTCCTGTCCCAGCAGCCGCTGGCCGAGCTCGGCGAGGATGAATCCGGTCTCGCCGTGTGGTCACAGAACCGTGGCGTGATCCGCAAGCTGGGCGATGACCTGGACCAGCTGGAGCAGGAGTACGTCGTCGAGGTGGAGGGAACGCTGGATGACGAAGGCCTCAAGCGTATCGGCTTCGCGCTGTGCGCTGACATCCGCGGCCGCAAGCCCAAGGTCAGCATCAGCTGGCAGAGCGACACCCGCCTGCGCATCGCCATGAAGCGGGTGCCGGTGGGCGGTATCCGTGGCGCGGTCGAAGGGCAGGGCCTCAAGGTCATCGAGGTGCGTCGTCTGCGTCTGGGCGCGATTCTGCTCGGCCGCATGGCGCCGGGCGAGTGGCGCTTCCTGCCGGTCGATGTGCGCTTCTGATTCCTGATCTCAAGGGTATGGCGTCCACCGACCGGGTCATGGCTGATCGGTACTGATTCATCCGGGCATTGTCTATCTGGGCACTGTCCATCTGGACATGGTTCATCGGCTTGGCCCGTATCGCGGTGGCAGGCATACTGTGCCCATCGTGTTCCACGGCTTTTTCGCTGACAGTTCAGACGCCTGCGCGCCACATTCATCGCGCCGCGCAGGCCGTCACAGGAGTTTCAAGGTATGGAAGGTATCAAGCACATTGTCGCGGTCGCTTCCGGCAAGGGTGGCGTCGGCAAGTCCACCGTCACCGCCAATCTGGCGCTGGCATTGGCGGCGGAAGGTCTCAAGGTCGGCCTGCTGGACGCCGACATCTATGGCCCGAGTCAGGCGCAGATGTTCGGCGTGCCGACCGGTCAGCGCCCGGAAATGGCCGGTGAGCAGGTCTTCAGCCCCATCGAGGCGCATGGCATCAAGACCATGTCGATGGCCTATCTGGTCGACGTGAAGGACCCGATGGTCTGGCGTGGCCCGATGGTCGCCGGCGCCTTCCAGCAGCTGCTCAACCAGACCGCCTGGGGCGAGCTTGACGTGCTGCTGATCGACATGCCGCCGGGCACCGGTGACATCCAGCTGACCCTGTCACAGAAGGTGCCGGTCTCCGGCGCCGTCATCGTCACCACGCCGCAGGATATCGCACTGCTGGACGCCCAGAAGGGCATCGAGATGTTCCGCAAGGTCAAGGTGCCGGTGCTGGGTGTGGTCGAGAACATGAGCACTCACACCTGCAGCCAGTGTGGCCATAGTGAGGCGGTCTTCGGCGCGGGCGGCGGTGAGCGTATTGCCGATGAGTACCAGACTCGTCTGCTGGGCCAGCTGTCGCTGACCCTGAGCATTCGCGAGAATGCCGATGGCGGTCGTCCCAGCGTGATCGCGGAGCCGGACGGCGAAGTGGCCGCGAGCTTCCGCGCCGTCGCGCGTCAGGTCGCCGAGTCACTGGAAAGCGCCGGCGCGGACGAAGGTCCGAGCATCAGCTTCAGCTGAACCCGGCGCGGCACGCGCAAGCCGCGCGTGCCGAGGTTTCCAGCGACGCAGCGGGCCGGTATCATGCTGGCCCGCGTTTCATGGCGCTCACGCGTCTCTCCCCATCAGTCAGTCAGGTACGCTCGATGAGCATCAAATCCGACAAGTGGATCCGTCGCATGGCCGAAAGCCACGACATGATCGAACCCTTTGAGCCCGATCAGGTGCGCTTTCACGATGAGCGCCGTGTGATTTCCTACGGCACCTCCAGCTACGGCTACGATGTGCGCTGCTCGGATGAGTTCAAGGTCTTCACCAACATCCATTCGGCGACGGTGGACCCCAAGCATTTCGACGAGAAGAGCTTCGTGGACGTGAAGGGCGACTCCTGCGTGATTCCGCCCAACTCCTTCGCGCTGGCCCGTACCATCGAGTACTTCCGCATTCCGCGTAACGTGCTGACCATCTGCCTGGGCAAGTCCACCTACGCGCGTTGCGGCATCATCGTCAACGTGACGCCGCTGGAGCCGGAGTGGGAAGGCCACGTTACCCTCGAGTTCTCCAATACCACCAACCTGCCGGCGCGTATCTACGCCAACGAAGGCGTGGCACAGATGCTGTTCCTCGAGTCCGATGAAGTCTGCGAGACCAGCTACAAGGATCGCGGCGGCAAGTATCAGGGCCAGCGTGGCGTGACACTGCCGCGTACCTGATGCCCTTGCTGCATTCCTGGGTATTGCGTTCACGCAAGTGACCCGCACGCCCCAGGCCAAGAGTGCGGCAATACAAGAGTGTGGCAAGCCAAGAGCGCCTCCTGCGGGAGGCGCTTTTTTTGTGCTTGCCTGTGTCGTGTGGCGACGGTGGCAAGAAAGGGACGATGACAAGAAAGAGACGACGGCGGAATGGGATATGCCGATGGCAGTAGCGAGAACGTGACATGCTCGCAAGGTGCTGAGTCTTAGCCGGAAGTTGAACGAAACACGTGATTCAATCACTCGTTTTATTGCCTATGCTTGTCTACAGGCCACCCCCAGAGTGGCTGCAGGACGGTTTCCTCCCACAAGCAAGGGGCACGCCATGCCATCGCGTTCACATCGCGCTGTATTCCCTCCGGCCAGCGGTCTGGCCCGACGTTTCACTCTCACGAGTCTCGCTCTCGCCATCAGCACCACCTTGCTGGCGACTCCCGCACAGGCCTATTCGAACCTCTATCTCTTCGGCGACAGCCTGAGCGACTCCGGCCAGTTCCCCGATACCACCCTGGGTGGCCTCAACAGTCTGCGCTTCACCAACCGCAGCGGCCCGGATTACGAGAACTCAGCCTACGGCAGCGTCTCGACCCAGTTGCTGGCCACGGAACTGGGGCTGGCGGCAGACCCTTCCACCTCGGTGATCTATCAGCTGGCCGGCTTCAGTGACGGCACCAACTACGCGGTGGGCGGTTACACCACGGCGCAGATTCTGGCCTCGGTGACCGACGAGGATGGCTCCGAGGTGGTCATCCCCGCGGGCAGCCCGGGCGCCGGTACGGTGCTCAGGGTCGAGGATGGCTATCTGGTCAGCACCGGCGGCAGTGCCGACCCGGACGCCCTCTATTACGTCAACGGCGGTGGCAATGACTTCCTGCAGGGCGTGATCACCTCACCGGCCACGGCGGTCGCCTCTGCCGGCAATCTGGCCGCGGCGGTGGAGGCGCTGGCAGCGGCGGGCGCCACCACCATCATGGTTTCCAACCTGCCGGATGTCGGCAGCACCCCGGCCGGCCAGTCGGCGGGCGCGGCGCAGGCAGCGGGGACCTCCGCGCTGGTAGGCGTCTTCAATGATGCGCTGGGCGCGCGACTGGCGGCGCTGGATGGCGAGGTCAACATCATCCGCCTGGATACCGTCGGCATTCTCGAAGAGGTGCTGGCCTCACCGGCCGAGTTCGGCTTCGCCAGCGACGTGCCGCTGACCCAGGTGTGCTTCTCGGACAGCTGCAACGTCACGCCCTACGGGCTGGGCGGCGCCGCGGAAGACCCCGACAAGCTGCTGTTCAATGATGGCGTTCACCCGACCACCGCCGGTCAGGAGATTCTGGCCGACTACGCCTATGCGATGCTCGCCGCGCCCTCGGTACTGGGGCTGGCACCGCAGCTGGGCACGGGGGCGCTCAATGCCAATCAGCTCAGCCTCGCCGATGAATTGCGCCCCGGCGCGCAGAAGCAGCGCTCCGGTGATGGCGAGGGCAAGGGCGTGCGCGTGTTCGCCATCGGCTCGGCCAGTGGCGGCACCGGCGATGGCGAGACTTCCACCGGCCAGCAGGGCTTTGACAGTGAGCAACGCGGTGCGGGTGTCGGCGTGATGCTGCCGCTGGACAACGCGCTCGGACAGGCCTGGGGCGGCATTGCCGTCAGTCAGCGCACTGCGGACTTCGATGTCGATGATGGCAGTGAGCTTGAGCTGGAAGGCCGGGTGTTCAGCCTGTTCGCGCGTCAGCAGTTGGGCAGGTTTGGCGTCCAGGCGGTCGCCAGCTACGGCGATTTCGATTACGACCTCGACCGCCATGTCGCGCTGGGTCAGTCATCGCGCACCCTGTCCGGTGAGACCGATGGCGATGGCTTCAGCGCCGAAGCGCGTCTCGATTATCGCCTCACCGCTGCCGATTCGCTGTGGTACAACGCGCCCTTCGTGGCCTACCGCCACACCGAGTCCGACATCGATGGCTATACCGAATCCGGGTCTGCCGCCAACGCCTTGATCGTCTCGGATCAGACGCTGCGCGATCGTCGTGTCGAGGCCGGCTTCATGGTCGATCGCGCCATCGCGGAGGGTTTCGGCCTCTACGGTGAGCTGGCCTACGGCAAGCGTCTGGATGATGACGCCGACAGCGTCGAGGTGCGACTGGCGAGCCTGCCGACCAATGCCTACCGCGGCGAGGACCTCGATCGCGGCAGCGACAACTACCTGCGTGTCGACGGCGGCTGGCGCATGCAGCTGGGCCGCAATGCCATGCTGCATCTGGGCGCCGGCATCGAGACCTGGGATGAGGTGACGGCGCGCGGGGAGGTTGGGGTCAGCTACACCTTCTAGACACAAGGCGCCAGCTTGGGGCACAGCCCAGAAACAAGAAGACCCCGCGACATGTAGATGGCGCGGGGTCTTCTGTTTTCAGCTCGCTGTCAGCGCGCTATCAACTTGCTATCAGCTCAGTCAGCCTTGCCAGCAAGGCAGCGTCACTGATCAGTCTGCTTCGCCTTCCGGCAGTTCATCGCTGAGCTCTTCTTCCACATCGGCGTGGGAAAGGCGCAGACCGCCAACCGGCAGGGTGTGGCCGTCGAGCTTGGCCACTTCTCCGTCGAGCTTCAGGCGGCCTTCGAGGAACCAGCGCACCGCGATCGGGTAGATCAGGTGCTCACGCGTGTGCACACGCTCCTTGAGGCTGGCTTCGTCATCGCCTTCCAGCACGTTGGCGACGGCCTGGATCGCGACCGGGCCACCGTCGAGCTCCTCGGTGACGAAGTGCACGCTGGCGCCGTGTTCCTTCTCGCCGGCTTCCAGTACCTTGCGATGGGTATCAAGCCCCGGCCAGGCCGGCAGTAGTGACGGATGAATGTTCATCAGTCGGCCGAAGAAGCGCTGCACGAACAGCGGCGACAGGATACGCATGAAGCCGGCCAGCACGATGAGGTCCGGTTCATGACGCTCGATCACCTTGATCAGGGCGCCATCGTAGTGCTCGCGGTTCTCGTACTCATCATGCGGCAGCACCACGGCATCGACGCCGGCGTCACGTGCACGCACCAAACCGTAGGCATCGGCCTTGTTGGAGATGACCGCGACCACGTCGCCGCCCAGCTCGTCGTGTTCCTGCGCTTCCAGCAGCGCCTGCAGATTGCTGCCGCTGCCGGAAATCAGTACCACGACGCGTGGGCGAACCGGCGCATCGTCTGCCTCGAAACCGTTGCCGAAGCCGCCGAGAGTGTCACCGTTGGAGGCGTTGGTATTCGGTTCGATCATGCGGACAGATTCTCCAGCTGGACCTGCTCTTCCAGCCCCTTGCGGGCACGGATGGTGCCGAGGGTGAAGACGGTCTCGCCCTGGGCTTCCAGGTGAGCACGTGCGGCGGTGGCATCGGATTCAGCGACGACCACGACCATGCCGACACCACAGTTCAGCACGCGGTGCATCTCGTGTTCTTCGACGTTGCCCTGCTGCTGCAGCCAGTCGAAGATGGCCGGGCGCTTCCAGCTGGCGACGTCGATCTCGGCGGTGCAGTCTTCCGGCAGCACGCGCGGGATGTTCTCGAGCAGGCCGCCACCGGTGATGTGAGACATGGCGTGCACGGACAGGCCGCTTTCCTTGAGCAGCGACAGCAGCGGCTTGACGTAGATGCGCGTCGGCGCCATCAGGGCGTCAGCCAGCGGCTGGCCGTCGATTTCCTGCTCCAGCAGGGAGGCATCGGCGACTTCGAGAATCTTGCGGATCAGCGAGTAGCCGTTGGAGTGCGGGCCGGAGGAGGCCAGACCCAGAATCACGTCGCCTGCGCCGACCTTCTTGCCGTCGAGGATCTCGGACTTCTCGACTACGCCGACGCAGAAGCCGGCCAGGTCGTAGTCGCTGCCTTCGTACATGCCCGGCATTTCAGCGGTTTCGCCGCCGACCAGCGCGCAGCCGGACTGCAGGCAGCCTTCGCCGATACCGGTGACGACGTCAGCGGCAATGTCGACATCGAGCTTGCCGGTGGCGTAGTAATCGAGGAACTGCAGCGGCTCGGCACCGGCGACCACCAGGTCATTGACGCACATGGCGACCAGATCGATGCCGATGGTGTCGTGACGGTTGAGGTCCATGGCCAGGCGCAGCTTGGTGCCCACGCCATCGGTGCCGGTGACCAGCACGGGCTGGCGGTAGCCTGCCGGCAGTTCGCACAGGGCGCCGAAGCCACCCAGACCACCCATCACTTCCGGGCGGTGAGTGCGCTTGGCGACACCCTTGATGCGTTCGACGAGGGCGTTGCCTGCATCGATATCGACACCTGCATCCTTGTAGCTCAAGGAAGTCTTGCTGGGCGAGGAGTCCTGGGGGCGTTGCGTCATGTGAGGTTCCTGTCGGTGCGGCCTGGGCGGTGAGACACGATCGATCGCGGGAAAAGAAAGGCGGCCATTGTAGCATTGCGCTTCGCGGCTGACACTGTGCCGATTCACAAAACCGCATCAAAATGTGAAAAGTCCGCCGCGCCAGTCATGGCAAGCCTTGTCGCACCTTGGGTGGCGCCGGGGAAGGCAATGTCAGACGCGTGAGCGGCGCGTGTCTTGTGGGTGACTCGGCGACAGGCAACAATGGGTGATGCGTGCGCCGTCGGCAGTCAGCCGTCACGAGTGCCCCACGGCTTGTCTCAAGGAGTGAAGATGCAGCGTAAATGGTGGTTGCTGGCCGCAGGTGTGGCCTTCCTCGGCCTGTTGGTGATGCTCGAACCGATTCTGATGCCGTTCTTCATCGGCATGATTCTCGCCTATCTGGGTGACCCGCTGGCCGACTGGCTGGAAGACAAGGGCCTGTCGCGCCATCTCGCGGTCACGCTGGTGTTCAGCGTGCTCTCGCTGGTGCTGTTGATCGCCATGCTGATTCTGGTGCCGCTGCTCGGGCGCCAGCTGGCACAGTTGATCAGCTTCATGCCGGTGGTCTTCAACTGGATACGCGAGACGGTGCTGCCGGAAATCCAGGCGTTCACCGGGCTGGATTTCAGTGCCGATTTCGATCAGGTCCGCTCGCTGCTGCTGGGCAACTGGAAAGAGACCGGCACCTTCGCCGCCGCGCTGCTGGGTACCGTCTCCAAGTCCGGGCTGGCGATGGCCATCTGGCTGGGCAATCTGGCGCTGATTCCCGTCGTCACCTTCTATCTGCTGCTCGACTGGGACCGCATGAAGGAGAAGCTGCAGGGCCTGCTGCCGCGCCATATGGAGCCCACCGCCACGCGTCTGGCGCATGACTGTGATGAGGTGCTGGGCGCCTTCCTGCGCGGGCAGCTGCTGGTGATGCTGAGTCTGGGCATCGTCTACGCCATCGGCCTGGCGATCATCGGGCTCAAGTTCGCGCTGTTGATCGGCCTGGTGGCGGGGCTTGCCAGCATCGTGCCGTATCTGGGCGTCATCGTCGGTATCCTGATCGCGGCCACGGTGGCCTTCTTCCAGTTCGGCGAGTGGTGGGCGTTGCTGGCGGTCGGCGGAGTCTTCGCACTCGGCCAGCTGCTGGAAGGCGTGGTGTTGCAGCCGCTGCTGCTGGGCGACAAGATCGGCCTGCATCCGGTCGCGGTCATCTTCGCGGTGATGGCGGGCGGCCAGCTGTTCGGCTTTACCGGCATTCTATTGGCCCTGCCGGTGGCGGCCGTGATCATGGTGCTCTTGCGTTATCTGCATGATCGCTATAAAAACAGTACTTTATATGACCAACAGCGTGATTCTCGCCCCGCGGTGGCAGCCGATCAGCCAGCGCCGCCGGCGGCAGAGGATACCCAGTGATCGAGAGACGAGATCACGGCAACAACAATCAGCATGACGGATGGCAATGACTCAGGGACAGATGGCACTCGGCGTCGGGGTACGTGACGCCGCGACCTTCGACAACTACCACTTCACCTCGACCTCGCTGGCGGAGGCCCTCAAGGGGCAGCTTGCCGACGGCGGGGAGCCCTTCGTCTACCTGTGGGGCGGCGAGCAGAGTGGGCGTAGCCACCTGTTGCAGGCGGCCTGTCATCTGGCGGGCGAGCAGGGCAAGCGTGCCTTCTATCTGCCGCTCAATGAGCTGGGCCACTTCCCGCCGCACATGCTCGAAGGGCTGGATGAGATGGACCTGGTCGCCATCGATGACCTGGATGTGGTGATCGGTCGCCAGCGCTGGGAAGAGGCGCTGTTCCACCTCTACAACCGCCTGCGTGACGGCGGGCGGCATCTGCTGGTCAGTGCCAGCTGCGCGCCGCGTCTGCTGCCTGTCATCCTGCCGGATCTCGCCTCGCGCCTCTCCTGGGGCGTCACCTTCCATCTCTCGGGGCTGGATGACGCCCAGCGCCTCGAAGCGCTCAAATTGCGTGCCCGTGATCACGGCCTTGCACTGCCCGACGAAGTCGCCCGCTACATCCTGCATCGCGGGCCGCGCAGCCTGCCGGGCCTGTTCGCGGCGATGAGCGAACTCGACAACGCCTCGCTTTCCGCCCAGCGCAAGCTGACCATTCCCTTCGTCAAGCAGACGCTCGGCTGGTAGGGCAGCGTCTGCGCGGGCCCGGTGGCCCAATCTTGCCTTCATCACGACCGCGGCACCGATATTGCAGTCTCTTTCCATCATCTCTGTCTGAGGACACGCGGCATGAACAGGTTAGATAAGCATCGGGAGCGCATGCATAAGCAAGCCAACTCGATCGGCAACTTCCTGGTCGAAGGCTTTCACTATCTCGGCCTGTTCGCCATCGGCGGCGCGATTGCCATCGCCTCGGTATCGGCCTTCTTCGAGATGTTCGCCAAGGGCTCGGCCAGCGTCGATGACATCCTGCTGCTGTTCATCTATCTCGAACTCGGCGCTATGGTCGGTATCTACTTCAAGACCAACCACCTGCCGATCCGCTTTCTGCTCTACATCGCCATCACCGCGCTGACGCGCTACCTCATCGGCGATGTCTCCCACCACAAGGCCCCCGATATCGGCCTGCTCTACCTCTGCGGCGGCATCTTCTTCCTCGCCCTCTCGGTACTCGCCGTGCGCTTCGCCTCCTACAAATACCCCTCCAGCAAAGCCATCGACCCGATGGGTGGCACGGTAGGGGACGAGGACTCGACGCGATAAACCCGTGTTTCAGTAGCTTCTGAAGACCCAAAAGGCCGCGATCACTCGCGGCCTTTTTTAAGTTCTCATACTGTTTGAAGTGCTAGGTGTTCAGTCCCACGGTGTTGTTGCCTATGGTAACGGCTAGAAGTAGATAGCTATTTGGAATTTATTTTCGCCAATCTGATGCTTGGTTTTTAATGCTTGAAGTTTTTTGTCTTATCAATTATACATGGTTTATATTTCATTGTAGCGATGCTTCTTTGAGGGGTTGGGTAAATGACAGAAGAAGAAAATAGTACTCACTTTAAGTTTCAATCTGAATTGCCTGAGAGTATAGATGGATTCATAGGACAAGGTCATAAGAATGCTGCAAAGGCTCTACAAGATGTCATTGTGGATCACCCATATGTACATGTGTTAGGAGTTGAAGGAAATTTGGGTGCTGGTAAAAGCACATCGATTAAAATATTGGAATCACAACTTGATAACAATGAATATAAATTTATATATTTCGATGTTGATCAACATCATTACTCTTCGATAAAGTCTTCGTTCATTAAAATTTATTGTGATGGTCTGGATGAGATAATAGCAGATAAAGATAAGGAAAAGGCTCAGTGTTACAAGGATGAAGCATTGGGCAATACGATGTCTTATAAGAAGAAGACTAAAAGCAATATAAGTATGCTTGTCGTTGTTTTTGCAGTTACTCTTGTGCTTTTCACTAAATATATTACAGAGGCTATTGAAGCTTTATTTCTTAGCTATAATGCTATTGATGATAGTTTTTCTGGCAAAGAGCTATCCTTTAGTATGGAAAGAGCTGTTGTACTATTGTCTGCATTTTCACCATTTGCTTTCTTTATACTTTTGAAAATGAGCAATTATTATAATAAAAACAAGAAGGGAGGTGAGAGCTCCTTGTCCTTTGGTGACTTGCTTAAAAGGAATGGTGAAGACTCGATAAAAGAAACCATGGATATCACCAGAGAAGTTGGTAGCTATGAGCTTAAAAAAGCATTTTTAAATTTATCATCTCTTATACCTGAAGATAAAGTTGTAATTATTGTTATAGACAATATTGACCGTGTGGAGCCTTCTACTGTTAGAGAAGTTTGGAGTGATCTAGATGTGTTTACTTCACTAGAAAATCAAAGTGTTAGAATAATACTCCCTTATTCAGAGGTTCATGTAGCTAATGCTATTAATAAAGACAGCTTTACAGATGGTAAAGAATTTATCTCCAAAAGATTGCCAGTAGTTTTCAGGGCTCCCCCGATAGTTACAGTTGGTTGGAGGGAGAAATATAAAAATTACTGGAAAGAGACTCTAGGTGAGGTTGATGGGTTTGAAAATAGTGCAGATATTATCAATGTATGGTCTAGTGAAGCTAAGCAAATTACACCTAGATTTTTAAAGAAGCATGTTAATGACATAGCGTGCTTGATGGCTAGTAATGATTCTAAAGTTAATGATGCAACCTATAGTTCCGCATACCTACTTGTCGTAAAATATCAAAGAATTGACTTGAAAGAATTACTGTCATCTCAAAAAGAATCTTCAGAATCTGCTACGAGTAATGAAAATAAAGTAAAAAAAATTAAAGCTATGCAAAGTATACTTAATAGAGTTTCTGACGAGGAAAAGTGGTCTATAGAGTTAGCTTGTATACATTATCAAACTAGTGCAGAAATAGCCCAAAGTGAGCTTTTGGCAGAGCCGATATATAGATCAGTGATGAGTGGAGATATGCATACGGTTATGAGCTTGTCTAATGTATATGGCTTTGATTACTATTTTAAAGTCAACGTACGATCTGTAAGCTCGCAAAATCTTATTAAATTGTCTAGTGATATTTTAGCCAGTGAATATGCTGATAAGCAGGAATGGGTGCAACGATGGATGCCAGTCTTTAACCAGCGAGCCAAGAATGAAGGCAACTTGGTTGGTTGTGATAGAGAGTACATTAAGGCTATTAAGAATCTAATTGAGAATCATGGGCTTGAAGTAGAGCTAAGGCTTGTTAATAATGCTATAAAACAAATAAGTAAAGATGTTAGACATGACATCCAATCTGCCAATCAACTATTAGGCCATCTTTACTTGTATTCGACTGTCGAGGAGAAAGTTCCAGAAATAATAACTAATTGTCCATCGAAAATATTTGTTAAAGAGTTATGGTGGATTAAGGATAACTTTCCATTCTGGAAAGTAGAAGAAATAACATACCCTGCGAGTAAACGAAAAGAATTTTTGAAGGTTGCTTCCTTAGAATATACTCAGGATGATAGTTACTGGGAGATATTTGAATGGCTGATGAGGTCTCACCGTTTAGATGAGATAAAGATTGAAGACGAGAAAGAGTGGCCATTAACGATTAAATCTGGTCAGGTGAATTTAGATGATTACGCTTGCTATGTTGTGCCATTCTGTGCGGACAGATTTTTATCAGACAATTTGGATGCGTTAGTGAAGCGGTTGTTAAAAAATGAAATTACAAATAATGTAGAGCAATGGACTGCCTTCATGGTCATATCTTTAATATGTGGAGGTAACTATACTGGTAATACTGTGATTGTTAGAAATGGTCAAAGCTCACGAGTTAAGTTAGAACAGGTTGTATTCGAGATAGCTGATAATAACTCTGGGTATGTGCGTTTTCTCAAACAGTATATTGTTTTTGCTACAAGCTTCAATACTGTAATCAGATCCCTTAAACATGAGAAGGTTTTTAATGTCTTGGCTGAGCCTCTTTTGGAAATAGTTAATGAGAAGAGAGTATCTGATCTAGATATTAATAGTTTGCTAGAGCAAGAGACGTATAAATTGATGCGTAAGGCTTATAATGATAACTCAGTTGCCGATTTCCTTAACTTCTTGAAAGATTGGGAAAAGCAACTTGATATATCGCTGGAAAATATATGTACAGATTTTATAGAAGATGTGATAGAGGTAAGGGATGTGTTTTGGGTAAATAGGGTTACCTCTCTTTTTGAAACTGATTTGAAGGGTAAAGCATGCTGTGTAAAGTTGGTAGAATCACCACATGCTAATTATCAGGCGATACTTTCTCTACTAGTCGATACTAATAAAACAGTTAAAAGTTATAGCAAGTTAAGAACAGCTCTGGTAAGTATTATGGAAGGTAAGGAAGATGATGAAATGCTAGCATTAGATAACTCAAGTTGGTTAAGGTCTATAATGCTTGTTGTGCCTGATGGGATTAGAAGTGCTATTGCACGAAAATATCAATCCAGATTAATAGAGCAAACAGCAAGCATGGCAGAGCGCTTTGCTATCATACAGAACTTTGGTTGCTTTATTTCTCTTGTGAAGCCTGAAAGTGATTCTGCTTGTAATATCGTATTAGGTTTATTTGAACAGGCGGAAAATGATATAGAGATAAATTGGCTTGATAGTCAAAGCGAAAACTTGTTTGTTGAGGGCTGTGATTATAGCAAAAAGTTACTGAAGGGCTTAGCGGCGCATGAAAACTTAGAGCAGTTTGAAAATATTAACACAATGATTAAAGAGCACGATGTTTAAGCTATTAAGATACTTAGAATTAAGTGGTTTTAGAGCTTTGCTTCGTATTCTTAATTTATTATTTATTGTATTCGAGTTGAAAGTGGTAAGTTGAGCTCAGGTTATGTGATTAGCTATGCTTTTAAAGTTTATTTAACGCTAGAAGTTTGGTGTTAGAAATAGAAGGTTAGCCAAAAAAGGCTAGCCTTCCTATTCGCCACTCAGTGTCAGACACAGCCTGCGGCTGTCACCGTGGTCGCGGTGTTCGCCAAGCCAGATGCCTTGCCAGGTGCCGAGGGCGAGGCGGTTGACGCCGCGGCGGGCTTCGACAGGCAGCGTGAGTTGGGTACCGAGCAGGCTGGCGAGCATGTGTGCGGGCATGTCGTCATCGCCTTCAAGTGTGTGACGGAAGTAGGGCAGGTTGCCGGGCACCAGACGGCGCAGGAAGGCGTCCATGTCATGGCGTACGTCGGGGTCGGCGTTCTCGTTGAGGGTCAACGAGGCGGAGGTGTGCAGCAGTTGCACATGCAGCAGGCCGACACTGACTGGCGGCATTTCGGCCAATGCCTGTTCCACCTCGTCACTGATGAGGTGAAAACCGCGCTTGCGGGCGGATAGGGTGAGAGTGTCGCGTTGCCACATGAGAAGCCCTGCCTGTCATTGATTCAGTACATGCTAAACATGATAAGCCAGAACGCAAAAGGCCAGCCCCTGAGGGCTGGCCTTTTTTCTGCGCACCGCGCTGATTCATGTCACCACGAGGGTGAGAGCCAGCGTTGCAATGCTTGAATCAACCGGCAGTGGTGGCGGCTTCGCTGACGGTGCGGCGGGCGGCCTTGGCGGTGACGCGTTCCGGCTCTGACTTGCCGATCTCGCGGGCGAGCCAGTCGGCGAGCATGCGCACGCGGGTCGGGATCGGGCCACGCGGCAGCAGCATGCCGATCTCGACCGGCGAGATCTCGTCGCATTCCAGACGCTTGAAGGACTGGCCGTTGCGCTCGCTGAGGGTGTTGACCCAGTCGGTCGGCAGCACGGCGCGAATCAGGCCATCGGCCACGTAGTCGGTGAGGACTTCGAGGTCATCAGACTGGATGTGATTCGGGCGCGGGTCTTCCGGGTGACGCGAGAGGGAGGTGCCGGACACCAGCGGTTCCAGCTCGCCCCACGGCAGTTCTTCCGGGTTCTCGACGTGAGAGGCCGCGTAGGCCGCCTGATGCCAGTGGGTCAGCGGGCGGAAGACGTGGGTGCTGCCCGCCAGATGCGGGAAGCCGATCACCAGGTGCGGCTGATTCTCGAGAATCTCGCGGCCGTTGTGCCACAGCTTCAGCTTGATATCGACGCCTTCATGTTCCGACAGGAAGCTGGTCAGCGCGTGACCCAGGAAGTGACGACCCAGCGACGGCGTGGCGTGGATACGGATGGTACCGGTGAGGTCTGACTGGCGGTCTTCGATGGCGCGGTGCGCTTCATCATCGAGATTGGCCATCGAGCGTGCGTAACGGTAAAGGGTCTCGCCGGCTTCTGACAGGCGAATGCCACGATGACCACGCTCGACCAGGCGAGTGCCGAAACGGCCCTCAAGGGCGTCGAGGCGACGGCTGACGGTGGACTTGGGCAGGCGCAGGCGTTCTGCTGCGCGCGACAGGCTGCCGAGGTCCGCGACCATCAGGAAGGTGTTATAGGCGTCGATATCGCTCATCGAATAGGTCCGGTTGTTCAGAGGGTCGGGGTGTGCCGTCAGGGAAACACCCACCTTGTACGGGCCAAACGGGCCCGTTGCAGCGCCAGTCGCTGCACAACGGATTGCCTGTCGATGACCGTGCCCCTAAGGCCGCAGGGGGCTCCCCCCGGGCAAAGACGCGCTCATCGATCAACAACCGCCACTGCCAGCCGAGCACCTCAGCGCGCGGCGGCAGGTCTTGCATCTGCTGCAGATATCTTCAGGGCCGAGGCCATGACAGGGCACTGTCCGGCGTGACAGCAAGCGCCCTTAATCTGAGCACGCTAACTATATCACTCTGCCCGTAGTGTTGCATCCAAAGACGCACACATTGCGCAAATCCGATCTCCGCAAGACGAAACCCTGTCGTGAAGCGAGAAATTTGCGTGGGACAGGCACTTGTCGAGCCATGTCGGCTAAGACGTCAGTGGCTGGCGATGGTTCCGTATCTGATGACAGACAGGTGATAAAAAAGTGAATCCGGTGACTGCACGGGTGAAAAAGTGTGCAAATCAGGGCGTTTCTGGCGTTAGAGACGCGATCTGGCGCTGTAAGAGGCGAGAAGTGACTCGCCCTGATTGCAGAAATTGCAGTGCGGCGTTGCAGGGAGTGTTGATGACGCAAATGTGCAAACGCGTGCATCATCTCGTTCGCAAAAAGAATCATTATTATTATTACTCTTGGGAACCTTCCGCTCATGACCGACCGCCTCACTCCGTGCGTGGCAGCCAGCGCTTCCCGCGCCACTGCTTTCACTCCGCGTCCGCTGGTGGCAGCCATTGCGCTGCTGTGCGCCAGTACTACCCATGCAGAGACGCTGCAGATGGACACGCTGCAGATCGAGGACGATCGCATCAACGCCACGGCGGTCATCGATAGCGAAGAGATCGCCCTGCATCAGGCGCATGACCTCAAGGATGTGTTCCGTGATACGCCGTCAGTCACCGTCGGCGGCACCACCGCCTCGTCCGAGAAGATCTACGTGCGCGGTCTGGAAGACACCAACCTCAACATCAGCGTCGATGGTGCCAGCCAGAACGGCTATCTGTTCCACCACAGCTCCAGCTTCAACATCGAGCCGGAGCTGCTCAAGCGCGCCGAAGTTCAGGCCGGACCGGGCGCCGCCGACAATGGCCCCAACGCCCTGGGCGGCAGCATCAAGTTCGTCACCAAGGATGCCCAGGACCTGCTCAAGCCGGGCCAGACCTTCGGTGGCGTGGTCAAGGGCAGCACCGAGTCCGCGGCCGACGCCGTCAAGGGCACGCTGTCCGTCTACGGTGAAGTCGCGCCGAACGCGGGCCTGCTGTTCTCGACCAGCGCACGCAACAGCGATGACTACCGCACTGGCGGCGGTGATGAAGAAGAGGGCACCGGCGGCCATCAGCGCAGCTACTTCGGCAAGTTCAGCCTGCTGGATCAGGGCGCGCACAGCCTGCGCATCAGCGCCGAGCACAACGAGGACACCGGCATCTACTGCGTGCGTCCCAACATGGAATGTCAGGAGTTCAACAATGCCAAGGTCGATACCGACCTGAGCCGTGACACCTATACCGCCAACTATGACTTTGATCCGGACTCGCGTCTGGTGGACGTGCACACCAACGTTTTCCATACCAAGACCGAGCTGGAGCGCACCACGGTTTCCACCGGCGCCGAGCTGAACGCCGATGTCGAGAGCTATGGCGGCGATCTGAACAACACCTTCCGTTTCGGCCCCGAAGACATGGACAACCGTCTGACGCTGGGTAGTGATTATGTCTACGACGAATCCAGCACCGGCGGCTTCGACGAGAAGGCGCGCAACCTCGCGCTCTACGCCCAGCACCGCATGACACTTGGCGCGGTGGACCTGTCCTTCGGCGCGCGTGTCGATGACTACAAGACCGAATACGCCAATGGCGAGACGCTGGATGACACCGATGTCAGCCCGAACGCGCGCCTCAACTGGCGTGTCGGCGGCGGCGTCGAGCTGTTCACCGGCTACTCCACTGCGGTACGCGGCAACAAGGGCCGTGAAGCCATCCTGGTTGATGGTGGTGTCGGTCCCGGCGAGAGCCTGGTGGTTGAGCCGGGGCTTGAGGCCGAGACCTCGCGCAGCACGGAAGTCGGCGCGCGCTGGAAGGGCAATGGCCTCCTCACCCAGCGTGACCGCGCTGGCCTGGAAGTCACCTACTTCGATACCCACTTCGACAACTACATCACCGAAGAGAGTTCGGGCGGTGTGACCACTATCACCAACATGGAAGGTATCGTCACCAGCAAGGGTGTCGAGGCGCGTGCCACCTACGGCATCGGCGGCTGGGACATGACGCTGGGCTACCTGACCATGGACCTGGAAGACAACCAGGGCGAGACCGTGGTCGACGACATGGGCCTGGGCAACCAGACCGGTGATCGCTGGAGCCTGGACAACCGCTACACCTTCGCTGACCCGCAGATGACGATCGGCTGGACCGTGACCGCCTACGAGCGCCTCACTGACCTGCCGGATGATCAGAGCGAGCGCGCCGGTTACGCCACGCACGATGTCTATGCCAGCTGGGTGCCGCGTGACATGCAGGACCTGACCCTGACAGCCGGTATCTACAACCTGTTCGACAAGGAATATAGCGACCAGAACACCTATTACCTGGAAACCAACAGCGCACGCGGCATCATGCCGGGCGCCATCACCAGCCCGGGGCGTGACGTGCGTCTGTCAGTGGCTTACCGCTTCTGATCAGAAGGGCTTCGCGCCAGAAAGTCCGCACCTGACAGGGTTTTCTCGCCAGCGGTCGTGATCCAGGCTCGCAACGCAGGATGCTTCACTGGCAAGACCCCCGCAGCGCCATCGTGTTCTTCACGGTGGCGCTGTTTCGTTTGCGGGATGCTCAGAAGGGGGATGCCAGCTCCTGCTGCCTGCGTCCCGCAGGCGCGCTGTGCTACCATCGCGACCAAATGTCGGAGAGCGTCTGCGCGACTCTTCGCACTGCACTCACGTTCCCGCCACTGGCGGGTGATCGTTCGAATAAGGAAGGATGCATGGCGCTTCTGAAGATTTTTGTCGGCACGATGTATGGCGGTTCACTGGATGTGGCCGAGCAGGTCCAGCCGTTGTTCGAGCAGGCCGGCTACACGGTCGAGGTGCTCGACCAGCCGACACTGGCCGACCTGACTGACGCGCGTCCTGATCTGGCGCTGTTCGTCACCTCCACCACCGGCAGTGGCGATGTGCCGGGCAATCTGACCGGCTTCCTCAATGCGCTGTCTGCCGAGTCTCCGGCGCTGGATTGGCTGCGTTATGGGCTGATCGCCCTGGGCGACAGCTCCTACGGCGAGACCTACTGTGGCGCGGGGCGTCATCTGGATGAGCGTCTGGCCGACCTGGGCGCCACGCGCCACGGCGAGCGCCTCGAGATCGACGCCATGGAAACCTTCATGGCCGACGACGCGGCGCTGCCGTGGGTCGAGAGCTGGATTCCGACCCTGCCGGCCACGGCCTGATCCTGCGGCGGTGGGCTGGCCCGCCGCCTGCTTCTTCTGTTGTCCGTTCTTTCATCGAGACTGCTTCACATGCCGAAACTGAATCCTGATCATCCGCGTGCCCGCAACCTGACGCCGCAGCGCGTCTCCGTGCTGGCGGGTCTGGCGGTGGTAATGGTCGCCAATATTCCGCGTTTCCTGATCAGCGGCGAGAATACGCGTCTGATGCTGATCGTCGGCTTTGCCGTCGCCGTCAGCGCGCTGGGGATCTACATCTATCGCCAGCTGTCAGACACCGCCAAGGCCAAGGTACCGACCATGATGCGTCGTCTGCTGGTCTGGCTGGTGGTGGGGCTGGCGGCGATGGCGGCCTTCAACTTTGCCGCGCCGATGCTCAACCGCCCCCAGGAGGGCGCGCTTGAGGTGCTGGTTGATGGCCTCACACTGGGCCTGCTGGCGCACGTGATCAGCATGTGGATGCAGCGCCGTCGTGGCGAGGAAGGCTGAGCCTCGATTCTTGCGGTGCTGTCAGCTAGATCATCCCTACCGTCAGCAAGATCTTCCCTGCCAACAAGAACGCCCCGATCAGCAATGATCGGGGCGTTCTTGTGATGGCGTTCTTGTGATGACTTGTGAGGTGACGACACGCCTCAGCGTGTCATCACCGGGCCACTTACTTGCACAGGGTGTAGCAGGGCACGTAATCGCTGCCCGGCAGCTTCATGCGGCCCTGGGCGACGAAGGAGGTGAGCAGGGCGTCGAGACGCTCCATCAGCTCGGCCTCGGCGGTCAGGCGGAAGGGGCCGTCGCGCTCGATCTCCTCGATGCCTTCCTTCTTGACGTTGCCGGCGACGATGCCCGAGAAGGCACGACGCAGGTTGGCCGCCAGTTCGTGCACCGGCTGGTTGCGGTGCAGCGCCAGGCCCGACATGTTGGCGTGGGTCGGCGCGAAGGGCTGCTGGAAGTGCGGCGCGATGTGCAGGCGCCAGTTGTAGTAGAAGGCATCCTGATGCTGGCGACGGAATTCCGCCACCTTGTCGATGCCACTGCGCATGGTGCGTGCCACCTCGACCGGATTGTCGATGATGATGCGGTAGCGCGAGCGCGCTTCCTCGCCCAGGGTGTAGGCGATGAACTCGTCGATCTGCTTGAAGTACTCGGCGCTGGACGCCGGGCCGGTGAAGATGACCGGGAACGGCAGCTCGCTGTTTTCCGGGTGCAGCAGAATGCCCAGCAGATAGAGAATCTCCTCGGCGGTGCCCACGCCGCCCGGGAAGACGATGATGCCATGTGCGGTGCGCACGAAGGCTTCAAGGCGCTTCTCGATGTCCGGCATGATGATCAGTTCATTGACGATCGGGTTGGGCGATTCGGCGGCGATGATGCCCGGCTCCGAGATGCCCAGATAGCGCCCTTCGGTGCGACGCTGCTTGGCGTGAGCGACGTTGGCCCCCTTCATCGGGCCCTTCATGGCGCCCGGGCCACACCCGGTGCAGATGTCGAGATCACGCAGGCCGAGGTGGTAACCCACGTCCTTGGTGTACTCGTATTCCTCGCGGTTGATGGAGTGCCCGCCCCAGCAGGTGACCAGACTCGGCTCACGCGAGGACTTCAGCGCCCCGGCGTTGCGCAGGATATGGAATACCGCATTGGTGGTGCCTTCGGTGGTCGTGAGATCGAAACGCGGGGTGTTCTGGATCTCGTTGGCCACATAGACGATGTCACGCAACACGCTGGAGAGATGCTCGCGAATGCCGCGGATCATCTTGCCGTCGACGAAGGCATCGCCGGGCGCATTGTCGAGCTTGAGGCGAATGCCGCGGTCCTGCTGCAGTACCTCGATCTCGAAATTCTTGTGTGCGTTGAGCACCGCGACGCTGTCATCGGTCTGGCTGCCGCAGTTGAGCACGGCCAGCGCACAGCGGCGCAGGATGTCGTGCAACCCGTTGGAGGAGGTGTCGCGCAGGCGATTGACCTCATCCTGGGAGAGCACTTCCAGGCTGCCTTCCGGCGAGATGATGGTCGAGACCAGCATGGAGCTGGCATCACGTGAATAGGTCGTCGCTTCGCTGGTGACAGAATTCATGACTGTCTTCCTTGTGTCAGGCGCCCACGGTGGTCTGGGCGCGTTTCCGGGCTTCTGCCCAGAGTTCAGCAATGCGCTCGCGGTCGTCCACGCTCATGCTGTCCTGGGCAAAGGCGTGCTGCATCCACTCTTCAAAGGTGGCGTCAAAGTCTTCCGCAACCACATCCTCGGGATCGTAATCGGCGTTTTCCAGCACCAGTTCCACCTGGGGAATCATGTACCCCAGCGGGAACAGGTCGTTTTCGGCACACTCGCTTTCCATGGCGAGCAGCGCCTTGTGAATGGCTTCGCCGCGTGCAGCCAGAGCATCAGACATCTAAAGCATCTCGTGTTTCGGGCCAGTCCGAAGATTGGCCAGGACAGGGGTAAAGCGCCGGGCCCTGGCGCGTCATCGTGACGTTGAACACGGCAGACGCAGCCAGGGTGGCAGCTGGCATTGTCCATGATGCTAACACGCGAGAGTGGCGGGGCGCAGCGCTGCGCATGGCGGCCAGCTCTGGTAGAATCATGTGCTTTGCGGGTCGGTGGCCCCTGTGCTGACATGGCAGTTGCGTCATGCAGGTCGTCGCCGGCAACACGATGCGCCGAGTCGCGTCCCCCGTTCGTGAGTGGTCAGTGCCTTCATGTTCAACGCCCAGTATTTTCGTACCTTCATCACACTGGTGGAGACCGGCAGCTTTACCCATACCGCGCGCAAGCTGGAGATGACCCAGCCCGGCGTCAGCCAGCATATTCGCAAGCTGGAGCAGTATCTGGGCCGCTCGCTGCTCAATCGCCAGGGACGCAAGTTCTCGCTGACCGCAGCGGGGCGTCGCTGCTATGACTACTCCATCAAGCTGTTCGCCGAGCACACCCAGTTCATGCACTCGCTGGATGATGATTCCCCGGACAGCGGCGAATGCCGCGTGGCCAGTCCCTCAAGCGTCGGGCTGATGTTCTATCCGTTCACGCTGGGCTATCAGCAGCAGCATCCGGGGCTGACGGTCAGCTACAGCTTCGCCTTCAATTCCGAGATCGTGCAGGACGTGCTGGCGGGTCGTTTCGACCTGGGCATCGTCACCGAGCCGGTCAAGCATCCGGACCTGAACTTCGAGCTGTGGCATCAGGAGCCGCTGTGTCTGGTGGTGCCCGCCGACTTCGCCGGCAACAGTCTCAACGAGCTGATGGCGCTGGGCTTCATGAATTACGCCGATGGCGTCAACAATGCCAGTGCCTTGTTGCGTGAGAACTTCGCCGGTGAATTTCGCTCCATGAGCCACTTCCCGCAGCAGGGCTTCACCAACGATATTGGCATGGTGCTGGACGCCGTGGCGCGTGGTCTGGGCTTCACCGTCGTCTCGCGCACGGTGCTGGAGACCTCGCCGTGGCAGCGTCAGGTGCGCGAGATGCCGCTGACCGAAGCCGTCTATGAGAATCTCTACATCGTCACGCGTGACAATGCCGAGGTGCCGCGCCGCTACGAGCAGCTGCTGGGTGAATTCCGCCTGCAGCGTCGCAACACGCTCTACGGCTACGCCGATGCGCCGGAAAGCTTCGACAACATGGACTTCGACAGCATGGTGTAATTCCTCGCGACGTCATCTGCGCCTCCCGAAAGCCCGCTCTTCATGAGCGGGCTTTTTCGTGTCTCGCCGTCGCCATCTGCGCCGCATGCTGCGTCGCCCTTTGTGCACCACCGGGTTCCAGCCCCTGCCACCGCCTTGCGACCAAGGCCTGATGCGGGGGCGGCGTACTGCGTGGGATGCTGAAAGCCAGTGCCTGGTTATTGCAGACCTGTTTATTACAGCCCTGGCTATTTCAGGCTTGGCTATGCTTGGTCTGGTCTGGTCTGGTCTGGTCTGGTCTGGTCTGGTCTGGTCTGGTCTGGTCGGCGTCTGCCAGCGCCTTGTTTGCTCATTTCGTAGTGTCTTGCCCCTCAGGAGGTTCTGCCGTCGTGTCTTCATCCGGTTCTCGCTCCAGTGTCACGCCTCATGCTCCGTCAGCCTCCGCAGCCTCCACTGCTTCCGAGGCATCAGCCGCGCCTGTCGCAGCAGCTGCATCAAGCGAGGTCTTCTCGCTGCTGGCGCGCATGGAGGTCGGCGAGCTGACCCCGGAGCAGCACGCCGAGATCGCGCGCCGCTGTCGCTGGCCTGACTGGCAGTCGCGCCAGATGAGCGCCAGCCAGGCCGCCGAATTGATTCACGATGGCATGACGGTTGGCATGAGCGGCTTCACGCGGGCGGGAGAGGCCAAGGCCCTGCCGCTGGCGCTGGTCGAGAAGGCACGTCGCGAGCCGTTCTCCATCACGCTGATGACCGGCGCCTCGCTGGGCAATGACCTCGACGGCCAGATGGCGGATGCCCACATGCTGGCGCGGCGCATGCCGTTTCAGGTCGACCCGGTGCTGCGCCGCGCGATCAACGCCGGCGAAGTCATGTTCATGGATCAGCACCTGTCCGAGACGGTGGAGCTTCTGCGCAACCACCAGCTGAGCGACATGGATATCGCGGTGATCGAGGCCAGTGCCATCACCGCCGATGGCGGCATCGTGCCGACCACCTCGGTGGGCAACTCGGCCAGCTATGCGATTCTCGCCGACAAGGTGATCATCGAGCTCAATCTCGAGTCGCCGGCGGCGCTTGAAGGGTTGCACGACATCTACATTCCGCAGATGCGCCCCAGCCGGCAGCCGATTCCGGTGGTCGCGCCGGATTCGCGCATCGGCACGCCATATATCCCCATCGACCCCGCCAGGATCGCGGCCATCGTGCTGACCCGCGGCAGTGACAGCCCCTCGACCTGCACGCCGCCGGATGACGGCACCGAGCGCATGGCGGGTCATCTGGTCGAACTGCTCAAGCAGGAGGTCGCGCTGGGGCGTCTGACACCGGCATTGCTGCCGCTGCAGGCCGGCATCGGCAGCATGGCCAACGCGGTAATGAGTGGCTTGAAGAAAGGGCCCTTCGAGCACCTGACCATGTACTCGGAGGTGCTTCAGGATTCCACCTTTGACCTGCTGGATGCCGGCAAGCTCGATTTCGCCTCCGGCTCCTCCATCACCGTCACCGAGGAGCGTGGCCGCACGCTGTGGAAGGACCTCGAGCGCTATCGTGATCGCCTTATCCTGCGCCCGCAGGAGCTCTCCAATCATCCGGGCATCGTGCGGCGCCTCGGCGTGATCGCGGTCAATACGGCGCTGGAATTCGATATCTACGGCAACGTCAATTCCACCCACGTCTGCGGCACGCGGATGATGAATGGTATCGGCGGTTCCGGCGATTTTGCGCGCAATGCCCAGCTGTCGGTGTTCATCACCAAGTCACTGGCCAAGGGCGGTGATATCTCGAGCGTGGTGCCGTTCGCCAGCCACGTGGACCACACCGAGCACGATGTCGATATCCTCGTCACCGAGCATGGGCTGGCGGACCTGCGCGGTCTGGCGCCACGCGAGCGGGCGGTGCAGGTGATCGAGAACTGCTCGGACCCGAGCTATCGTCCTGCGCTGCGCGCTTACTTCGAGGAGGCGTGCCAGCGGGGCGGCCACACGCCGCATTGTCTGGAGCAGGCGCTGAGCTGGCATCGCGAGGTAGAGGTGAAAGGGCATATGCGCGCCATGCGCACGCTACCCGAGACAAGCCCGAGCCTTGAAGGAGCGGCCCCATCGGTGCCGGAAGCCACTGCCTGAGACAGCACATCAGGCCGGGCACGACTGGCAGACAATGAAGACGAGCGCTGGCAGGCGGCCTACTGATCGAGGCCGTTTTCCAGGCGCTCGTCTTCGCATTCGGGGCTACCCATCTCGTAATCGCGGCACAGCTGCGGGCGCCGGTCGTAGATGGTGCACATCAGCGTTTCGCGGTCGACGGCGGCACACCAGCCATCGTCGAGACGGCGCATGACTTCGCCGCCCCATTCATCCTCGTCGATCAGGTAGTCCGGCACGCCGGTATCAGTGAGCAGAATGACCTCAAGACGGCAGCAACAGGCCTGGCAATTGCTGCAGGCGATCTCGTGATTGGCAGGTGTCGCAGCGCCGGCAGTGGCCGGCGAGACGTCGGTAATCGGAATATTCATCGGGTCAGGGTCAGCCACAGTGAGTCAGGCGCCAATATCGGCACGCTTCAGCCGGCAGTGAAACACACTCACGCACGGATTACTTGTAGACCTTGTCGATGCCTTCCCAGTAAGTCTCGGGATCACGATCGCGCGTCATGTCATACAGCTGATAGCGGCGGTTGAGGCGTGCGCCACCATCACGGGTCAGCGGTGCCCAGGCAAAGCCGGTGCTGCCCTTGCTGGAGGTGGTGAAGAAGGCATCCAGCGGGATGCTGACGTAGAGGCCCTTGTCGAAGCTACCCTCGCCGTAGTCATCGCCGGCATCGGTCAGGGTCGCCCAGGCGCCGACGCTGACCCCGTTGGAGAAGCTGCGCGACAGGTCCAGCGTCGCACCGATATCGCCGGCCAGATAACGCCCCACCGAGCCCTTGACCAGTACATCGTGCCAGCCGGACTGCCAGTAGGCGGTGGCGTGGCCGGTGGTGACCGAGTAGTCACGCAGGCCGAATTGCTGGTCGAACTCGCGCTGGCGGACGCGGTTGATGTCCAGCCCCAGCGCCAGCGAGCTGTTCATCGGACGATAGAGCAGCTCGGCACCGACCCCGGCATACATCATCTCGAGAATGCCGCCGTAGGCCTGGGCGTACCAGTCGCGCCCGAACTGGTGGGTGCGGTTGTACTGCAGGCTGGTAATGCCCAGGTCGGTTTCCTTGATGTATTCCCCGACATAGGTGCGCACGCGCGGCAACTCGGAATCGGCGATGTACTCGTAGTTGTCGAAGTTGTCGGCAAGCTGATAGGTCGCCACGCCGGTGAACCAGCCATTGCGGTCGGTACGCCACAGGGCGTCCAGCTGCAGGTTGAGCTGATAGAGGTAGCCATCGGGGCCGCCGAAGTTCTGCTTGAGGCTCGGCGAGAAGCCCCAGCTGAAGCCGAACGGCTCGCGTGCCAGCTTGACGCCATCCCCTGTCGCCTGGCGTGCCGCATCATCGTCGCTATCGGGCGAGATGGTCTGAGGCGAGGCAGCATGGGCGGTGATGGAGTGCTCGTATTCAGCGCCGAAGCGACGGTCATTGGCGGCGGCCACGAAGGGCTGGCGCGGATGCTCATCTTCGCGCAGCGCCAGACCATTGCTGCTCAGGCGATAGCGGAAGGTGGTGATCTCGACGGGCAGGCGGTTGTGCAGCACGCGGTTGGCGCGGCCTTCGGCCTGCAGGTCATCACGGAAGCGCGTCGCTTCGGCCTCGACGATCAGGGTATCGCCATCGACCCGCAGCTGTGACACCTCAAGGCCGCTCTGGGCACGCAGGGTATCGGCCAGCGCGTCCCAGTCCACGTCGGCAAGACGCGGGAGATCTTCTGCCTGCGGGCCATCAGTCGTGCCGGGCTCGAGTGGGGTGTCCGCGGGCGCGCCGCCGAACGAGTCGAGGGTCAGCAGGCGGCCTTGTTGATCCTTGTTCGCTGACGGCTCTCTGTTCGCTGAAGGCTCTTCATGGGCTGACCGCTCAGCCGCCACGTCTGCCGGTCGGGCAGCGCTGGCGGTGGGGGCGGAGGGTGCGGTGTTTGGTGAAGCGTTCGCGTTGAGCGAGCGCACACGGAAGGCTTCCGGTGTCTGGTCGTTGCGATAACGGCTATGGGTGCTGGGGGCGACCGCCTCCGGCGTGCCATCGTCCTTGGCCTGGGCGAGCCCGGCCAGATTGGTCGACAGCGACAGCCCCAGCATGGCGGTGTTGCCTCGCTCCCAGCCGCCATGCAGCGACAGGTTGTCATTGACCTTGACGGTCGCCCCCAGATTGACCGGCGAATCCTGTTCGATCTCCACCGTCAGTGGCTCGTCGGAATAGTCGTTGCCTTCATATTCCAGCATCAGGGTCAGCGGGTCCCAGGGCGTCTGATATTCGATGCCGCCGAAGACGGCCGGGCTGCCACTGAACATGCTGCCGAGCTGGAAGTCGCCGCCGTCATCGCTGGTCGAGTCGCTGCGCGTCTCGAGACTGCTTCTCACTATTGCCAGTGGATTGCTGAAGTCGCCGCGCGTGCCCAGATAGCCCCAGCCGAGGCCCAGACTGAAGTCGAGGTCGCCGTAGCGCTTGCTGGCGACCAGATACTCGGAGCTGAACAGGCCCGTACCGCCGAGATCTCGCAGGCCCACCGCAACTTCGGGCTGATAGCGGCCTTCTTTCATCAGACGGAACTTGGTGTCGAAGGATTTATCCAGGTAGTCGCGGTCCGGGGCGGCCGCGCCGTAGCTGACGGTTTCCACCGAGACATAGCGAAAGCCCAGCTCCATCCAGTCGAAGGGCGCGGCGTTTACGCTGAAACGCTTGTAGGGCTGGGTGCGGCTGTAGGTGAAGCTCAATTCTCCCTGGGGCGCAAAACGCGCCGTGGGCGTCTGCATCAGGCCCACGCCACCGAAGTCGCTCTGGGATTCGCCGGTCGCTGCATGGGCGATCTGCGCACCCAGCAATCCGCCCGCCATGCCGAGTGCCAGCCAGCCATTGCGTGCCAGGGCAGGGCGCTGCTCGGGGCTTGAGTGCGTAACGTGATTGGCAGGGCGAAAAGGACTCGACATGGGCGTCTCGCATGCACGCAAGCCAGGGGCTCACGTACGTGAATAAGGGATTGGGTTCGCGGTCAGGTGCAGTGTGCTGCGCCGGGGCAGCCCCGCCGGCTAGCGCGGGGGCGTCGAAAGCTTCGCGGCGTCCAGCTGCCAGCTCTGGCAGGCATCGCCGGGGAGACGGCTGGCAAGCCAGGCCGGTAGCGCCTCGTTCACCCACTGCTGCGCGGTATCGATGCCCGGCGTACTGATCACCACGCTGGCGCCGGGGGCGACGGGCAGGTCGGCGTCGCCGCTGGTCAGACGATTCCAGCTCGCCACCGGGCGGGTCAGCACCTGGCCCTGCGGCGTCACCAGGCTGACCTCGACGGCTGGCCCGATGCCGCCGGCAGCGGCGCGCTCGTCGATCAGCGCATCCAGACTGAGATTCGGCGTCCACTTGCGCTCATGAACGCCGGTGGCGTCCAGAATTACCACGCTGCGCGGCGCCTGACAGGCACCGACCACCATGCCCGGGGCGATGCGGATCGCCTGCGGGCCGTCGTGCATGTCGCGGCGCGGGTCGAGCTGACCGGGCAGGCGTGCCACCACGGCGTCAGTATCTGGCGAGTGGGTGCCTGACGCGCGGCCCTGCTCGACATAGGCCTGCCAGGCCTGCAATGCCTCGGCGTAACGCGCCTGAAGGCTGTCTTCCTTCGCGCCGACGGCGTAGCGCGCCGCGATCAGTTCGAGCTCGGCGCTGACGCGGTTGGCCCGTGCGGCCATCTGCTGGCGAATCAGCGGCGTGCTGACGAAGCTATAGCGCCAATCCAGCGCTTTGGATGGCGCGAGGCTATTCCATTGCGCCTGCAGCACCTGACTGGCCAGCGGCGTGCTCGCGGCACTGAACGGCAGCGGGGTGTCAGCAGCGCTCGACAGGGGCGCGGCCAGCAGTGCGCTCAGCCCGAGGGGCAGCAGGCGGGCGGCACTGTTCAGACGGGCCAGTGATGGCAGACGGGCCAGCGATGAGAAGACGGGGGTCACCATGCCTTGGCGACCTCCCAACCGAGCCGCGGGCCATCGGGCCAGGCCGTCATGTCGGCCGCCCAGACGCGATTCTCGTCACGCCACAGGTCATTGCGCGTGGTGCTGCCATCGTCCCAGCTCAGAATCTCGCGGCAGTGCTGCAGCGGCAGTTCTGCCAGCGGCAGCGAATAGGGGGCGGCGGCCTCGCATTCGAGTCGCGCCGTGGCCTCGTGTACCTGCATCACGGCGACGTCATCCTGGCGCTGGCTGCCGGTGGAGGCGGCATCCTGACGCACCAGGCGACGCGGGTAGGGGGACAGCGCACTGACACTGACCTGATAGGTCGTGCCACTGGCCATCAACCAGGCCGGACGCGCCAGAGCGTGCCCGGTAGTACTTTGCTCACGCCTGTCCGCCACATCACGCGCAAAGCCTGAAGTGGCGGACAGGACGCCATCGCGCAATTCGACGATGCCGCGGTCGCGGCTCTCGAAACGCGCGATGCGCCCATTGCCTTCAAGCGTCGCGAGAACCACCAGCGCGGTGCTGTTGGCATGCTCAAGCTTGAGAGAGGCATAGGGCAGCTCGCTGGCACGTGTGGCGTCAAACTCGTCCTTGCCCATCACGTCACCGAGCGAACTCGCGACGATCTGGGCACACCCGGAAAGCGACACCAGACACGCGAGGGTGCCGAAGGCCGCCAACGACCTGTTGCGCAGAGCACGGGAGACCACCGAGGTAGCCGCCGTGCCCTGCGCAGGGCTTGAGAACGTGAAGCGTTGCGTCGCACGTGCCGTCTTCATCAGCGAGTCCCGGTTGAACCAGTGGTGCCGGTTGTCCCGGTGGTACCGCTCGTGCCGGTGCCGCCGCCGACGGTGCCGGTGGCGGCACCTGCAGCGACGCTGCCGCTGCTGGCGCTCGGCGTCACGCTGCCGGTGGCATTCTGGCTGGCAGTGCCGGTGCCGGCTGCGCTACCTGTCGGTACAGAGCCTGTCGTTCCGGTCGTGCCGGTAGTCCCGGTCGTGCCAGTCGTACCAGTCGTTCCGGTGGTGCCAGTCGTGCCGGTGGTGCCGGTAGTCCCAGTCGTACCGGTCGCACCCTGAGGCGCTTCTTCTTCCGCGATGGCATTGCCAGCGAGAAGCAGGGCACCTGTCAGGCCGATGATGGCTCCGAGATGTGTCTTGCGCATGGATAACTCTCCTTGATGAGCATTGCCGGCGGTCAGCCGACCAGGAAGGGATGTCAGACCACGATGTAATGACTCAAGGACTGAGACATCGGCGTCGAGGCTGCCAGCAGATGCTGGCGATCATCCAACCTGCTGCTGAAGATATCGATAGAGGAGAAGAGCGCCGTCCCTGACACCATCCCTGGCATCCTCCGTGGCGCGACCTCGTCCTGAGGTGTTCCTGTCATGACCGTATTCCCTGGTCATGCGCTTGCCGAAATTCATCGTTGCGCCTTGTTGTCTGCGCCTGACAGTCCTGTCAGGTGTCAGCCGCAGAGCGGTTGATGCAAGAAGTCCTTCTCCGCACAGAGACAAGGCCAATGAGTCACGGCAAAGCGAGGCTCATGTTAACGAGAATATGTGAACTGTCTAGCGCGTAGCCTTGCGTATTATTCGCGTTGATGGCTTGAGGATTATTTATGTAAAAAAGAGTAATTGGGGTGTGGGCGATTGGCGACGTGGCTGTCGATGATCCATCTAGCGCTGCGCCAGACGGGGTCCGCGTGGCGACTGGAATCCTGTGCTTGAGTGTGTCGCATTGCCGACGAAACAGGGTTTGAGGTGTCTGTCATCGGCAACGCGTCTTTCGTGGAAGTGGCGACATCGAGCGTACTTGTGGCGCTACAAACCAATGTTTTTATTGGATTTTTGTAACAGGGTGCTGATTGGCGGGAGGCGTGTATCAGGTAAAATGCACGGCAGACAGGGTTTGGTCACCTTGCCAAGAACGCCACGAATGGCGTGATCCAATGCAGGGCGATGCCGCTGTATTGGTGTTACTGATTCATCGGCAGATCCTCTGGAAGCTCCATGGGTCGTGGGCTGTAGTCGAAAGAGGTGTACCGTATTTCGGTAAAAAAACTACAGAAAGTTTGCTCTGCAATGGCGCTGAAGATATTGCCCAAATGCCAGCAAGAGGGGCATGAAGGCCGCCATGCAGAGAATGGTGTCAGAGTTGCAAGTGGAAAGTGCATTGAATGCACACGCTTGCTGAGTATCGTTGGTTGCGGTTCAGGGTCTTGCTTCGTAAATCTTGAACCATGTGCCTACATTCTGACTGGGGATGACGGCGGGACATGACAAGCCATGTGCATGATTCATATGGCGGAAATATCGCTGTAAGCGTTGCGGATCACACTGGCGCAGCGTGAATGAGGTCGCAGCAGCCAGTCGCCAGTCGCAAGACGCCGAGACCGCCAGGGTCCGGTACCCAATGCACGAGGGCCAACCCTCGGCAGCCGCGTGACAGCCAGGCAAGGCCGGCGACACGCATGACGCAGCAGGAACTGAAGACGTTATCGAATCCATCCCGGCGGCCATGTGCGGCGGGGGAAGGCGCGATGATCATGGCACTGGGGTGCCGGGTCATCGGGCCTGTCGACTCAACGGACTTCAGATGAAAAATGCACTGATAGCACGACTTCTGGGCGCCAGCTTGAGCATCGGCGCCCTCACCGGGCTCGCCGGGTGCGTCTTCGCCCCCGGTGGCAACATCGACTACGACACCAGCGCTGCGCCGGTGGACGACATCGTCGATGTGGAACCGATCACCTTTGGCCTGATCAAGGCCCAGGCGCGCGCAGACGCCGAATCGCGCCAGTCCAGTGGCGATGACAGGCAGCGTCGTGAGCTTGAAAAGGCGCTGACCCAGGAGCTCAACAGCAGCACGCGCGCCAGTCTGGCACCGGACTATCAGTACCGTGTCGGCCCCGGCGACATCCTGACCATCATCGTCTATGACCATCCCGAGCTGACCTTGCCGACGGGTTCCGAGCGCAGTGCGCAGGAAGCCGGCAACGTCGTGCATGCCGATGGCACGCTGTTCTATCCCTATGTCGGCCGCGTCAAGGTCAGTGGCATGACGCTGGACCAGATTCGCCGAGATCTCGGCGAGAAGCTGCAGCCCTACCTCAATGCGCCGCAGATCGACGTCAAGGTCGCCGCCTTCCGCAGTCAGAAGGTGCGGGTCACTGGCGAGGTCCAGTCGCCCGGCGTGCAACCGATCAGCGATGTGCCGTTGAGCCTGCTGGACGCCATCGCGGCGGCGGGCGGTCTGTCCGAAGACGCCGATTGGCACAACGTGGTGCTCAAGCGCAATGGCGAAGAGACCACCATCTCCCTTTATGAGCTGCTGGCCGAGCGCAATGCCAATGACGAGGCGGGCGATGATCGCCTGCTCAAGGATGGCGACACCCTCTACGTGCCGGACGTCGGTACCCAGAAGGTGTTCGTGATGGGCGAGGTGGACAAGTCCATCAGCCTGCCGCTGGGCAGAAGCCCTATCTCGCTGACCGATGCCATCGCGCGTGCCGGCGGCATCAAGGAAAACTCCGCCGATGCATCGGGCATCTTCGTCATCCGTCGTGATCGTGAAGACCCCGAGAAGCTGGCCACCGTCTATCAGCTGGATGCACGCAATTCCACGGCGCTGATTCTGGGGGCGGACTTCGGCCTCAAGCCGCAGGACGTCGTCTATGTCACCGCTGCACCGGTCTCGCGCTGGAACCGTGTGATTACCCAGCTGCTGCCGACGGTGAGCTCCATCTACTACAGCACCGAAATCCAGGACAACCTCGATACCCTCGGCCAGTAAGGCGAGGGGTCGTCAAGGCGTCCCTGCCCGGCACCGCCGTGGCCGGGCAGGACACCAGGAGAGTGACCCAACGATGTCGAACCGCAATTCCCACACCACGCGTCAGGCCTCGGCCAGCGAGTCGTCAAGCGTGCCCGCGCGCACCAGTCTCGATCTCGGCCGCATGCTGGGCCAGCTGTATGACAGCCGTCTGACGCTGGCGCTGATCACCGGCACCTTCACCGTGCTGGCGGTGCTCTACGCGCTGCTGGCCACGCCGATCTACAAGGCCGATGCGCTGGTGCAGGTCGAGGAGGGCGGCGGCAACATGAACCCGCTGCGTGATGTCTCCAGCCTGCTGCGTGGCGAGGCGCCGCCGTCCGAATCCGAGATCCAGATCATCACCTCACGCCTGGTGCTGGGCGAGACGGTCAAGAAGGAACAGCTGGATCTGGTGGTCAAGCCGTATCAGTACCCGCTGATCGGCACCTTCCTGCGTACCCACGAATTCACGCGTCCGAGCTGGTTTGCCGGGTCCAGCATGGTCTGGGCCGGCGAGTCGATCGACGTGGCAAGCCTCGAAGTGCCGGCGGCCTGGGACGACGTGCCGCTGACGCTCGTGTCGCTGGGAGAGGGCGGTGAGTACGAATTGCAGTACGACGGCGATGCGCTGGGCACCGGTGTGGTCGGCGACACCTCACGTTTCGATGGCCCGCTGGGCGAGGTGGCGCTCAAGGTCAGTGCACTGGACGCGGCCAGAGGTGCTGAATTCACGCTGATGCATCAGTCGACCCTGGAAGCGACCAATGCGCTGCGTTCGCGCTTCGCGGTGGCCGAGATGGGCAAGGAAACCGGGGTGCTGGGTCTGGCGCTGGTCGGCGAAGACCCGCTGCGCACCCAGCAGACCCTGCAGCGCATCACCGATACCTACCAGCAGCAGAACATCGAACGTCAGTCCGCCGAAGCCGAGAAGTCGCTCGAGTTTCTCAAGAAGCAGGTGCCGACGGTGCGTGAGCGTCTCGAAGTGGCCGAGAACCGTCTCAATGCCTATCGCGGCAAGAGCGATAGCGTGAATCTGGATCTCGAGACCAAGTCGGTGCTCGAGCAGCTGGTCAATATCGACAACCAGATCAACGAGACCCAGCTGGAAGAAGCGGAGCTGTCCGGCAAGTTCAACCCCAGTCACCCCAACTACGTGGCACTGCGCAAGAAGCGTGCGGACCTGCAGCAGACCCGCAAGGAGCTGGAGAAGCAGGTCGGTGACCTGCCGGACACCCAGCAGGAAATCCTGCGTCTGGAGCGTGAGGTCGAGGTCAATCAGCAGATCTACGTGCAGCTGCTCAACAAGACCCAGGAAATGAACATCGCCCAGGCCAGCACCATCGGCAATATCCGCATTCTGGACGAGGCCGTTGCGCAGCCGCATCCGATCAGCCCGCGCAAGGCGATAATCGTGGTGATCGCGACCCTGCTGGGCGGCATGCTCGGGGTGGTCTTCGTGCTGCTGCGCTCCATGCTGCATCGCGGTATCGAGACGCCGTCGGAGCTTTCCGACCTGGGGCTCAATGTCCACGCGACCCTGCCGCTCTCCGAGGAGCAGGCACGCCTCAACCGTCGTCTGGCGCGTGGCTTCAAGCGCTTCACCGGTCGTGGTGTCGCCGCAGCGGCCAATGACAACGTCGCGCCGGGGCTGCTGGCGATCCGCAACCCGGCGGATCTCTCCATCGAGGGTCTGCGCGGTCTGCGCACCAGCCTGCACTTCGCGATGATGGAGGCCCCCGACAATCGCCTGATGATCTGTGGCCCGAGCCCGGGCATCGGCAAGAGCTTCGTGTCCGCCAACCTGGCTGCCGTCTGCGCCCAGGCCGGCAATCGGGTGCTGGTCATCGATGCCGACATGCGCCGTGGCCATGTCCACCAGAGCATGGCGGGCGTCTCGCCCAGCGACGCCGCGCCGGGCCTGAGCGACTTCCTGCTCGGCAAGGTCGACCGCGACAGCATCGTGCGTGGCATCACTGATCCGAGTCTGGCGATGTCCGAGGCCGCTGCCGTGGCGCTTGGCGAAGGGGCGGCCGCCAATGGTGCGCCGAGCAACCTGTGCTACGTGGCGCGCGGTACCACGCCCTCCAACCCGTCGGAGCTGCTGCTGCAGTCACGCTTCAGCGATTTCCTCGACTGGGCCAGCGCGAACTTCGACATGGTCATCGTCGATACGCCGCCGATCCTGGCGGTTACCGATGCCGCCATCGTCGGCAAGCAGTGCGGTGTCAGCGTGATGGTGACGCGCTTCATGCATAACTCGCCCAAGGAAATCGAAGCGGCGCTGGAGCGCTTCGCCTCCAGTGGCGTGCATGTCGATGGCGCGATTCTCAATGCCGTCGAGCGCAAGGCCACCACGACCTACAGCTACGGCTACAGCTATCACGATTATCAGTACCAGGGTGGCGCCAAGGGTTAGCGGCCACTTGCATTAGAGCCCGCGAACCCGATGTCTGAGACTGCGTGCCTCGTTGGCAGTGGGGATCGGCAGTCGAGGCGAGAGCCGAGGCGGTACGGGTGAAGCATCGGGTAGCACGCCGTCGAGCGACGGCACCAGCGGCTCCGAGCGTGATGAACGGAACCACAACACGAACGCAAGCCAAGGGGGTAACGGCATATGAATACCACGACGAACCATGCAAGCTCCGGGCTGGAAGGGCGTCAGCGCCACTCCCGCATGTACGAGCGACTGATGTTCAACTCGCTGTGTCAGGCCATCGTCGGTCTGATTCTGGCAGTGGGCGTCCCGCTGCTGCTGATCAATGGCCTGCGCCCGTGGGTCAGCGAGATGCGCATGCACAGTGTCATCGCCGCCAGCGGCGGCTTCCTGCTCGCATTGCAGGCGATTCGTCACATGTCGCGCTACCCCGGCGCCAAGGCCTTCGCCTACGTGCTGCCGGCCATCACCATCAGCTATCTGCTGGCGATGAGCGTGTTGATCGCGCTGGATCTGCGCTTCAGCCGCATCGTGCTCGGCAGCTCATGGCTGGCGGCGATGCTGATCTGCTCCATCGGCTTCTGGGCCGAGCAGCGCACCCGCATCCGCAAGCTGGCCGTGGTGCCCTTCGGTGACTATCGCAGCCTGTTCACCACCCGTGGGGCACGCTGGAACCTGATGCGCGCGCCGGACCTGGGCGAAGAGCGCTACAACGGTGTGGTCGCCGACCTGGAAGCCGACATGCCGGCAGAATGGCAGCGTTTCCTGGCCAACTGCGTGCTGCATCGCATCCCGGTCTATGACGCCAGCGAAGTCCGCGAGTCGCTGACTGGTCGTGTCGAGCTTGATCAGGTGCGTGAGAACAGCTTCGGCCAGCTGGCTCCCAACAGCGAATATGAGCTGTTCAAGCGTCTGTTCGACATGCTGGCCGTGCTCGCCGTGGCGCCCTTCGTGCTGCCGATCTGCCTGGTGACCGCCGTGTTGATCCGCCTCGATTCGCCGGGCGGCGTGTTCTTTGTCCAGGAGCGTGTCGGCCAGGGCGGTCGTCCGTATCGCATGTTCAAGTTCCGTAGCATGTGCCACGACAGCGAGAAGACCGGTGCCCAGTTCGCCCAGGCCAACGATATGCGCGTGACCCGCATCGGTCGCGTGATCCGCAAGACCCGCATCGATGAGCTGCCGCAGTTCATCAACGTGCTCAAGGGCGAGATGAGCCTGATCGGCCCGCGTCCGGAGCAGGTCAAGTTCGTGAATGAATTCGCCGAACAGATTCCGTTCTACAACTACCGTCACGTGGTGCGTCCGGGCATCACCGGCTGGGCGCAGGTCACCCAGGGCTATGCCTCTGACGCCGACGAGACCCGCGAGAAGCTCGAGCACGACTTCTACTACATCAAGCGCTTCTCCGTGTGGCTCGACCTGCTGATCGTCGGCCGTACCATCAAGACCATGCTGACCGGCTTCGGGGCACGCTGAGCATGCTGACCGTCAGTGGCTATTACGTCGGCTTCATGGCCCTGCTGGTGGCAATCCTGCCGCTGGCTGCCAACGAGCGCACCCGCATGGTGGGTGCCTGGTTGGCCGGTGGGCTGTGTCTGGCGTTCATGGCATTGCGTTACGACGCAGGGTACGACTATTTCTCGTACCGCCAGATGGCCACCTGGCAGGTCGACCTGAGCTTTCTCGAGCCCGCACCTGCTGCCCTGGCACGCATGGCGCGGGCCTGGGGCGAGCCGCAGCTGTTCTTCATCATCACCGCCATTCTCTACGTGTCGTGCTTCGTCTCGGCACTGGTGATGAGCCGTCGCAATCTGGCCTGGTGCCTGCTGTTCTTCGTCTGCCTGCCGCTGATCTATCTGTCGGCCTTCGGATTCGTGAAGCAGCACGTGGCGATTGCGCTGTTCATGCTGGCGATGGCGTGCCTGGAGCGCGGCATGCGGCTGCCCGCGCTGGTGCTGATGCTCGTCGGCACCAGCTTCCACTACACCCTGGCACTGTATCTGCCCCTGCTGGTGATCTATCCGCTGTTGCGCCGTGCCTACCCGTTCTGGCTCTACCTGGGGCTGCTGCCACTGTGCTTCGTGGCCGGGCCGCTGGCCAAGAGCATTCTCAGTGCGTTGGGCCTCTATGCGCATTATTTCGAGGATTTTTCCGGCGGTGGCGAGAAGCTCTACGTCATCTACCTGTTGATCTGCCTGGGGACTCTGGTGCTGTGGAAGCATTTCCGCCTGTCACTGGACCCCTGGGCCTTCAACCTGATGTTCATCGGCGTGGCGCTTTATACCTTGTTCATCACCTACGGTGAGCATGTGGCACGTGCCAGCTATTATTTTCTGCCATTCGCCATCTTCGTCATCTGTGACGTGATCGAGCATTTCCGCGACAAGCTGTTGCCCAGCCTGATCAGCGGTGCGCTGATGATGGCGCTGTTCTTCATGTCGCTGAAGGTGGCGGCCGGCAATCAGGACCACGATTTCTTGAACAACTACGAGTTCTATTTCCTCAGCGATGAAGCCCTGGTCGTCGGCAACGGAGGCCAGTCATGAGCGAAGCGCTGATCTTCTCGCTGTTCAATCTGATGGCGCGCGGCCTGTCCTCAGCCGCAGGCCTGCTGCTGGCGCGTGCCGTGGCGCCGGAGGCCTTCGGTGAATACGCGCTGGCCCTCAACTACGCGGTACTGCTGGGCGTACTGGCGCGCATGGGCGGCAACGAGGTGTTGCTGGTCACCCGCGATGGTGCCAGCGGCGCGGCACTGCGTCGCTGGATGGGCGTCGGCATCTCGCTCTACGCCTTGCTGGCGATCGGCTTCGCCGTCGGCATCGCGCCGCTGCTGGGCCTGTCGGCCTTCATCTTCGCCTTCTGTGCGCTGCGCGCCGCGGCGGAGCAGGTCGGCCTGCAGATGATCAACTCGCGCCTGCAGCGTCAGGAGCGCCTGGGGCGCGTCAACCTGATGACGGTGCTGATCTCGCTGGCGGTGGCGATCGCGGTCGCCTGCGCCGCGGGCCCGGCGCTCTACCATCAGGGCGTCGCGCTAGTGACCGGCGCCGAGTTCGGCGCTGATCTGACCACCCCCGCCGGCATGTTCGGTCTGGCGCCGGTGCCGACCTTCGTGATGGTCAGCGCCATCGCGCTGGTCATCGTGATGGCGCTGGGCATGTGGCTGTCACGTGATGCGGCAGCGGATGCCCGGGCCGAGGCCGACGTGGCGGTGGGCCATGAGGGCGTGGGTCGAAAGGGTGCGGGCCAGCGCCGCCTGCCGAGCAAGGCCGATTTCGCGCGCGGTCGCGGCTTTCTCTACAACAACCTGATGTCGTTCGCCTACCTGCAGGCCTGGGTGATTCTGGCCGGGCTTGCCTTTGCGCCCGCTCAGGTGGCCAGTGTCTCGGTGGTGACCTCCATCGTGTTCGCACTCTATGTGTTCCCCACCAGCCTGTATCGCTACTACCTGCCCAAGCTGACCCACGGTGATGCGCGCCTCAAGGAGTACCTGGTCATCGCCAGTGGCTTCGCGCTGCCCGTGGCGGGGGGGCTGGCGCTGGTCGCGCCGTGGCTGGCGGAACACTTCCTGAGCGGCGCCTACCCGCGCCTGACCCTGACGCTGCGCGCCTTCGCGCTGGTCTATCTGGTGCACGCCTTCGTCACCTGCGCCTTCACGCGTCTGGCCGCGCTGCGCCTGAACGGCAAGCGCCTGCTGTGCCAGAGCACCGGCGCCACGCTGGTGGTCGGCGGGGGGCTTGCGATCGCGGCGCTCAATCACTCGCTGGGCAACGCGTCCGGCGACACTGGCAGCCTGTTGGGCATCGATCTCTACCGCCTTTTCCTGTGTGTGCCGGTCGCCGCCGAAGTGGTGATGCTGGCGATGGCGATCCTCTTCCAGCCATCACTGTCCCGTGGTGGCAAGGCACACGAAGACAACGCTGCGGCGAGTGCCTGACCGGGCTTCACGCGCGCAGCAGGAATCGGAAGGTCAGCATCTGTGACTTCCGGTTGATGACATGACGGCGATGCCGGGCATTCAGACACAGCCCTCAGGCATCGCGCGTTCCGAATCGCGACATTACGGACAGAAGGACGAACAGCATGGCCAAGATATGCATGACGCACGGATGGCATGACGACAACAAGGGCGACTCCGCCATCCTGATGGGCACCATCGATTTTCTCGATCAGTTGATCGATGCCGAACAGGGTCGCAGCGATGTGTCCGGCGCTGGTGTGGCCAAGGCCGAAGGCCACCGCATCGACATCCTGCCCATCGATGATCAGGTGTTCGCCACCGAGCGCGGACCCTTCCGTCATATCCGTCGCCGCTACCGTGAACGCGTCACCGTCGGCCAGCCGCTGATGCCGCCGATGCGTGACAAGCTGCGCTTCGTGACCTCGCTGCTCGGCCTGGGCGCCAAGATGATGTTCGGCAAGCAGGGCAAGAGTGGCAACGACATCATCGACGCCGCAGACCTGGTGGTCGTCAAGGGCGGTCATATCTTCCACAACGGCAGCTTCAAGAAGACGCTGTCCTCGTGGCTGGCGCTGATCGGCTATCTCGCGCCGGTGATGCTGGCCCGCAAGGCCGGCAAGCGCGTGCTTCTGCTGGGTCACTCCTTCGGCCCGTTCAAGACCCCGGCGCAGGAACGCTTCTTCCTGCGCACCCTGAGCGATTGCCTGGTGGTCTCGCGTGAGGAAATCACCCACGCCATGACCCAGAAGGCCGACCCGAAACTGCCGCATGCGCTGCTGGGCACCGACATGGCCTTCGCCATGGCCCCGCGTGCCAGCGACGAGCATGCCGCGGTGAAGGCGCCGAATGGCGTGGCCTCGCCGTACGCCGTGATCACCCTGCGCGACTGGTGGGGCCTGGATCAGCAAGCCTTCGCCGAGCGTGTCGAGGTGCTGTCGCGCTCACTGCTGGAATCCCGCGAACGTCTGGGCATCGAGCGCCTGCTGGTGGTCCCGCACGTGCTGGGCCCGACCGATATCGAGAATGACCAGCGCATCTCCCGGCTGGTGTTCGATCATCTGCAGAAGGCACTGGCCACGGCGGGCGGTGAAGACCTCGCCAAGCGCATCGAGCTGGTGCAGGGCGACCCGAGCCCGGATGCGCTGGTCGATCTCTACCGCGATGCCCGGTTCCTGGTCGGTACCCGCTTCCACTCGGTCATCTTCGCGCTGATGTCCGGCACGCCGGTCTACGCGCTGTCCTACTGCGGACCCAAGGCGCCGGGGATCATGCGTGACTTCGGGCTCGGCGACAGCGTGCAGGACATCGAGAACTTCGATCCGGCACGCATCGTGGCCGATATCGAACAGCTGGTCGCCGACACGGCCTTCCCGGCGCTGGCCGAGCGTGTCATCGCCGAGAAGCTGGCGATCACCGCCGACATCACGCGTGACTTCCTGCGTCGTGCCCCGGGGCGTGCCGGCGTCTGGGGACAGCGTGAATTGAAGCTCAATGACGCTGCCTTCCCGGCCCCGGTGGCACCCGAACCAGCCACTGCCGAGGCGGCCACTGCCATGGCGGCGGATGCGCCTGCCGGTGACGACAGCGCAACTGCCGACAACAACAGCGCGACTGCCGCTCACGACAGCGAGCCTGTCGTGCGAGGAGCCTGATATGGCACATGTCGCTCTGTTGATTCAGGACATCAGCGCCTGTGGTGGCGTCGAGAAGGTGATGCATGGTCTGGCGCGGGACCTGAGCGCCAGCCACCGGGTCACGCTGGTCTCGGTGCGCGAAGGCGAGCCCTACTGGGGACGTATGGAGGGTGTCGAATATCGCACCCTGGGACTGCCGGCCACCGGCACGCGCCAGAACTTCCGCCATTGGGTGACGCACCTGCGTCGCCTGATGCTGGAGGAGCGGATCGAGGTGATGATCAGCGGCTATTTCGCCTTCCATCTGGCGGCGCAGCTGGCGGCACGCGGTACCGGTGGTGTCGATGGCGAGGGGCGTCCGCGTCCACGCACGCGCATCATCGCCCAGGAGCACAGCGCCTATCACCACGACCGCCGTGCCAAGCGCATCGTCAAGCAACTGGCCTATCGCCATCTCGACGTACTGCAGGTGCTCAATGAGGTCGATGCCGAATGCTGGCGTCGCCGTGGCCTCACGCCGACGGTGATTCCCAATTATCTGGATGACCAGCGGGCAGACGAAGCACGCAGCGGCTGCGAGCATCAGGTCGATGTGGTGATGGTCGGGCGTCTGGCGCCGATCAAGCGCCTCGATCTGGCGATTCGTGCCTTCGCGAATTCCGGGTACCGTCGCGGTCGCCTGGTGGTGGTCGGTGACGGCCCTGAGCGTGAACGTCTGCTGGCGCTGTGCAACGAGCTTGGCCTGCGCGTCTTCCAGGGTGCCAACGACAGCACGGTGCCTGCCGGCACGCAGGTGCTGTTCACCGGCGCGCTCAGGGATGTCTCGCATGAGCTGCGGCGTGCACGCCTGCTGCTGCTGACCTCGGAGCGCGAATGCCTGCCGATGAACGTGATCGAGGCCAAGCGTGAGGGGCTGCCGTGCCTGTCGCGTCCGGTGCGTTCCGGCCCGCTGGCGCTGATCGAACATGGCCGCGACGGGGTGCTCAGCGCGGAATCGGATGGCAGCGAGGACGCCGCCATCATCACTGAGCTGGCCCACGAGCTTGCGCGTCTCGAGTTCGATGATGAGCTTCTGCTGCGCCTCTCGAATGGTGCCTGGCAGAGCTTTGACCGCTACAGCGCGCACGCGGTGTTGCCGCAATATCAGCGTCTGATCTCGCGTCTCGCGCCGCCGACGCCCGGCGATGCGGCGACGACCGAGCAGACGCGCCAGGGCTCGTCCGCGCAGTCGCGCCCAGACACACATTCGCGTCGCGTTCAGCGACAGCCGCTTGAGGAGAAGGCCCATGGCTGATGTCTCCGTCATCATGCCCAACTACGGCTATGACCGCCGCCTGCACGCTGCCGTCGACTCGGTACTGGCCCAGAGCGAGCCGGTACGCGAGATCCTGATCAGCGACGATGCCTCGCCGGATGGTGCCGCCAGTCGTCTGCGTGACGACTTCGCGGCGCTGGAGACCGCTGGCGTCGAGATCCGCGTGCTGGAAACCGACACCAACGGCGGCCCGGGCCGGGCACGCAACCGTGCCATCGCCGAGGCCAAGGGTCGCTACATCGCCTTTCTGGACGCCGACGATGCCTGGCTGCCCGAGAAGATCGAACGTCAGATCGCCTTCATGCAGGACACCGGCGCCGGGCTTTCCTACACCGGCTACGAGATGGTCGATGAGCAGGGCGAGCATGTCTCGTACTTCGCGCCGCCCGAGCGCCTGACGCGCGATGACATGCTGCGCTCCAACTCCATCGGCTGCCTGACTGCCATCTATGATGCCGGTCGTTATGGGCGTTTCTACATGCCGACGATCCGCAAGCGTCAGGACCTGGCGCTGTGGCTGATCATCATCGGTCAGCTGGGCCCGGCGCAGGGCATGCCGGAACCGCTGGCGCGCTACACGCGTCGCGAGAGCAGCGTGTCGTCCAACAAGTTCAAGGCCGCCGCCTATCAGTGGCGTCTGTATCGTGAGGTGCTGGGGATGGATGTGATCAGCGCCAGTCGCAATTTTGTCCATTACGCGGTGAACGGTTATGCAAAACATCGTTGAACAGGATGTCGCGGCGTCCGCGACATCTTCCACCGAGTCCACGGCGGCTTCCCGCCACGCCGATACTGGTGCGCAGCCTACTCACGACTCGCGCCCGCGCGTGCTGGTCGGAGCACGCCAGGTAGATGGCAGTACGCGTCGCCAGGTGCCGGAGCTGACCTTCCTGATCTCGACGCTGGATGACGGCCTCTATCGCGTGCCGCGTCATGATGCGCTGCCCGGGGCGCGCTTTTTGATCGTGCATCAGCTGTCTGACTCCGCGAGCCGCGAGCAATACCGCGAGTACGCGCTGGCCAATTTCGATAGCCGTTTCGAGTACCTGGCGATCGATGGGCGGGGACTGTCCAGGAGCCGCAACACGGCGCTGGCCGCCTGTGCCACGCGCTACGCCTATGTGCTGGATGACGACATCGAGCTGCACCCCCAGGCCGTCGCGCTGGTGATGGAAGCCTTCACCTGCACCGAAGCGGCCGCGATCAGCTTCCCCCACGTCAAGGCCTTCCCGCTGCATGAGCGGGACCCGGATCGGCCCGCGCCGCCGGTGTCCTTCAAGACCCACAGCCTGATGTCACTGGCGCGCGTGCGCTCGGTCGACATGGCGCTGGACCTCTGCCAGTTCCATGCACGCTTCGATGAGCAGTTCGGCCTGGGCACCGATCAGCCCTCCGGCGAGGAGTTCATCGTACTGAGCGATGCGCGTCGTCAGGGCGCGCGTCTGATGCGTGCCAATCTGGGCATCGTCGCCCATGCGGGGGTCACCTCCGGCAGCGACTTCTACAGCACGCCAGCCAAGGCGCGCACCAAGGGGCGCATGTTTGCCCGCGCCACCGGCAGTCGTTTCTCGCCCTTGTCATTGGCCTTTTTCCTGCGCAAGGCGCCGGTCGCCATGAAGCATGGTCACCTGGCGACCTTCGCGAAGCATTACTTTCGCTGATGGCTGCCGTGCCGCTGACGGCTCTTGTTGGCTGATGGCTCTCATTGGCTGTTGGCTCTGATTTGATGACGGCTCTAGCGCGAAGGAATGGCCCCCCATGAGGTGGCCATTGCCGCCCGGGTAGTCAATTGATCAAGCGGCATATCAGGGAAGTTGCGACAGGCAGAATCAGAAAGATAAGTCACAAGTTATATAGGGTCATGTTTTGGATAATATTGCGCCAGACAGGATGACTTTTCACGAAGTTGCTTTATAACAGAGCCACACTTCGGGCAGCGATGATTGCCCGTCACTGACTCAAGCGGCGCGTCTTTTCCCTGCGAGCTACCTGCAGCAGTCTACCTGAAATCACCTGCGAGCCTCCTGGCCCGTGGGTTGGGTAACCTCGCGCCGCTGTCACGAAACATCGCGGTTCAATGGGGATGAATCCTCATGCACAGGACATTGTCGGCGTTTCTTTTTCGGCCAATGAAGGCGGGGAATTCCGCCTTAGAAGATATCTCTTGAGAGAGATCCTAGGCAGTCTCAAGGGAGTCTAGAGGGACAAGGACTTTACGGCGTAATGCCCTGGAATCCGCCTCGATTGCCGCTGGAAGGCCGTCAGATGTGCACAGGATTCAGCCGCCATTGCCTCGTTTCACTTTGAGTATCACGACACGATCTGGCGACAAGGCCAGCAAGGATGACATCAATGAAGATCACGATTTTTGGAAGCGGTTATGTCGGTCTGGTCACGGGTACCTGCCTGGCCGACGTCGGCCACGACGTAGTGTGCATGGATGTAGACGCCGCCAAGATCGAGGGTCTCAAGCAGGGCGAGATTCCCATCTATGAGCCGGGCCTGGAAGGCATGTTGCTGCGCAACGTGGAAGCCGGTCGCCTGAGCTTCACCACCGACGCGCGTGAAGCCGTCGAGCATGGCGTGCTGCAGTTCATCGCCGTGGGCACGCCGCCGGATGAAGACGGCAGCGCCGACCTCAAGTACGTGCTGTCCGTCGCCACCACCATCGGCGAACACATGAATGACTACAAGGTCATCATCGACAAGTCCACCGTGCCGGTGGGCACGGCGGACCGCGTCAAGGCGCGGGTCAAGGACGTACTCAAGGACCGTGGTGCAAGCGTCGATTTCGATGTCTGCTCCAACCCGGAATTCCTCAAGGAAGGCGCGGCGCTGGACGACTTCACGCGTGGCGCGCGTATCGTGGTCGGTACCGATTCCGAAGCGGTGCGAGAGCGCATGCGCGAATGCTACGCCCCCTACAACCGCAACCATGAAAAGCTGATGTTCATGGATGTGCGCGCCGCCGAGCTGACCAAGTACGCCGCCAACGCCATGCTGGCCACCAAGATCAGCTTCATGAACGAGATCTCCAACTTGGCCGAGCGCCTGGGCGCGGACATCGAGGAAGTGCGTCGCGGCATCGGCAGTGACCCGCGTATCGGCTACCACTTCATCTATCCCGGTTGTGGCTATGGTGGCTCCTGCTTCCCGAAGGATGTCCAGGCGCTGGCACGTACTGCCAGCCAGATCGGCTATGACGCCGAGCTGCTGACCGCGGTCGAGTCGGTCAACAAGCGCCAGAAGGTCACGCTGTTCGACAAGCTGTCGCGGGCCTTCGATGGCGACCTCAAGGGCAAGACCATCGCCGTCTGGGGGCTGGCCTTCAAGCCCAACACCGATGACATGCGCGACGCGCCGAGCCGCACGCTGATGGAAGCGCTGTGGGCCGCTGGCGCCACCGTGCAGGCCTATGACCCGGAAGCCATGAAGGAATGCCGCCGCATCTACGGCGAGCGCGACGACCTGGTGCTGGTCGCGGACCGTCAGCAGGCGGTCAAGGGTGCCGATACGCTGGTGGTGTGCACCGAGTGGAAGGAATTCCGCACCCTGGATGGCGAGTGGCTGAAGTCCCAGCTCGGCTTCCCGGTGGTGGTCGATGGCCGCAACCTGTTCGAGCCCGCCGCCATGAAGGCCGCTGGCCTGATGTACTACGCGGTCGGTCGCGGTGACACCCTGCTGCTGAATCAAGCTTGAGCTTGCGGCCTGCCATCACAGCCCAGGCGTCATTGCTCAAACGTCAGTGCTCAAGCATCAATGCTCAGCCATCAAGGCTCAAGCAGGCATTGAACGTCGCTGAAAGATTCAGCACGCGTACCTGATCTGCGTACGCACTCCCTGAAAGACATCCATTCAGTCGTGCCATCCTCCTTCATGAGGGTGGCACGCAGTAGAGGAATTTCTCATGTGTGGCATCGTTGCCGGTCTGGCTCAGCGTGATATCAGCAAGATTCTGATCGAGGGGCTGCATCGCCTCGAATACCGCGGGTATGACTCCGCCGGCGTGGCGGTCATCGACCCTGCCGGTGAACTGCGTCGTGCGCGTGCCGTGGGCAAGGTGCGTGCGCTGGAAGACGAGCTGCGTGAGGCGCCGTTGTCCGGCGCCATCGGCGTGGCGCACACCCGCTGGGCGACCCACGGGCGTCCTGCCCAGCACAATGCGCACCCGCATCTCTCCAGTGAGCGGGTCGCTGTCGTGCATAACGGCATCATCGAGAACCACGAAGCGCTGCGCGGCGAGCTGGAAGGCGCCGGTTATGTCTTCACTTCCGAGACCGACACCGAGGTGGTCGCGCACCTGGTCGATCGCGAACTGTGCAGCGGTCTGGCACTGCCGGAAGCCGTCAATGCGGTTACCGCGCGTCTCGATGGCGCCTTCGCGCTGGCGGTGATGGAGCAGCGCAACCCCGAACTGCTGGTCGGCGCCCGTCAGGGCAGCCCGCTGGTGGTCGGCGTGGGGATCGATGAGCACTTCATCGCCTCCGATCCGCTGGCGCTGCTGCCGGTGACCGATCGCTTCATCTATCTCGATGAAGGCGACATGGTCGCCATCACGCCGGCGGGTATCCAGGTGCTGGAACGTACCGGCGACCGCGATGAGCTGACTCCGGTCACGCGTGAAGTGGTGCGTTACGAACACAGCGTCGAAGCTGCCGGCAAAGGTGAATATCGCCACTTCATGATGAAGGAGATCATGGAGCAGCCGCGTGTACTGTCGCGCACGCTGGCGGAGCGACTGGACCCGCAGGGCGTGCGTCTGGAGGCCTTCGATGTCTCGCGTCATTCCTTCCTCGCCGCCAGCGCTGGCAACGAGGGCGGCAAGCAGGGCGTGGATGTGGCGCGCCTGACACAGCTGTTCGCCGATGTGCGCCAGGTACAGATCATCGCCTGTGGCACCAGCTATCACGCCGGCATGGTGGCGCGTTACTGGCTGGAGGAGGTTGCGGGCATTCCGGCGCAAGTCGAGGTGGCCTCGGAATTCCGTTATCGCGAGCGCGTCGCGGCACCGGGGACGCTCTTCCTGACTCTGTCCCAGTCCGGCGAGACCGCCGACACGCTGGCGGCGCTGCGCGACATCCAGAAGCTCAACCGTGAAGGCCCGCAGGCCGGTCACTATCTGGCAAGCCTTGCCATCTGCAACGTGGCGGGCAGCTCGCTGGTGCGTGAATCCGACCTGTCATTGCTGACTCACGCCGGGCCGGAAATCGGGGTCGCCTCCACCAAGGCCTTCACCACCCAGCTGGTGGCCTTGATGTTGACCACCCTGGCGCTGCGTCAGGCCAAGGGCGATGGTCAGACGGATGATCTGCTGAGCCGTCAGCTGCTGATGCGCCTCAAGGACCTGCCGCACGTGATCGAGCAATCCCTGGCGCTGGATGGGGAGATCGCGCAGCTGGCCGAGAAGTTCATGCATCGTCACCACACCCTGTTCCTCGGGCGTGGCAGCCAGTATCCCATCGCCATGGAAGGGGCGCTCAAGCTCAAGGAAATCTCCTACATTCATGCCGAAGCCTACGCGGCAGGTGAGCTCAAGCACGGCCCGCTGGCATTGATCGACGAAGATATGCCGGTGGTGGCAGTGGCACCGATGGATGACCTGATGGAGAAGCTTAAGTCCAACCTGCAGGAAGTTCGTGCGCGTGGCGGCCAGCTGTTCGTGTTCGCTGATCCGGAAGTCAGCCTAAAGGCTGGCGAAGGCGTTCACGTCGTCACCGTGCCGGGCGTCTGCCGCTTCCTCGCACCGATCGTCTACGCGGTGCCGCTGCAGCTGCTCTCTTACCACGTGGCCGTGCTCAAGGGTACTGACGTCGACCAGCCTCGCAACCTCGCCAAGAGTGTCACGGTGGAATGATCGTCTGGGGAATCACTCCATGAGATGACGTGGCATGTAAAGAAAAGGGACCGCCTGTTGGCGGTCCCTTTTTTGTGTCGGTTGCTTGTTACGGCAGCCAGCGTGTCAGTAGTCGCCGCCACCATGGCGCCGGTGTTTTCCTGCAAGGCGTCTCTGCGTCAGGAGCCGGACGAGGGCTTGCCAAGCAGAAGCGATCACCGCTTGAGAGTGTGACCCAGTGCGAGCCTCCTGCGTTGACATCCCCGGCCTCGATTGCCAGACGCCGCTTTCTACCTGCTTCGCTCAGCTCTTCCAGTGTGCCGGGGGCCAGCTCGATGAAGCCTTCATCTTCTGCTGAATCTGTCGTGTCGTGTGCTGACGGGTTGCGATGCATCAGATCAAGCCCTTGAGTATCAGGTTGCCACTGGCGATCAGAAGGATGGCGTAGGCGACCTGGCGAAGGTGATTGTCATTGAGAGGGGGGGGGTAGCGGCGAGCCAGCTCGGTGAAGCCGATCACGACGAAGACGCCAGCCGCACCAATCATCAATAGCTCGCTGAGGTGCTCACCTGCACGCCCGGGGGAGACAATGGCGAGTCCCATGCGCATCAATCCGCCAATCAGAAACACACCGAACAGAGTGCAACGAATCGCGACCAGCGTCATCGGTTGCCGATAGAGCATCACGACCAGGGGCGGGCCATTGGCAGCAAATAGCCCACCCATCAAGCCCGATAGTCCCCCTGCAAAATGAAAGTGCCAACGCGGTGACAGCGTGCTACGTGGGCTGGGCTGTGCCAGTAGCGCCACGCAGGCGATCAGGATGACGATTCCCAGCAACATGCCAAGCAAGGGTGTGTGTGCTTCACCGAGCCAACTGGCGAGAAAGTAGCCGACGGGCAGCAGGGGCAAACTGGTCAATAACAGGCGCCTCGCCAGTGTGAGGTCGATCTCGCGCCAGCGGCCGCGCAGTGCCATGAAGTTGTTGAACAGACTGAGCAGGGCGCACAGCAGGGCGGCACTCTCGATGGGCAGCACATCGAGGGTCGCCAGCAGGCCCATCACGATCAATCCGAAGGCGAAACCGGTCAGGGTCTGGATATAGCTGGCGAGTGCCAGGCTCATCATGATGGCGACAAGTTGCCAAGGCTCCATGAAGTCTCCGTGGGCAAGGGGGATAGAACAGAAAGGGCAGGGCGGCGTTGGCTCCGTCATGCATGACGCCTGGCGCTGGCAGGCAAGAGAGCTTGAGAGCGGGGCGCCGTACGCGTACGGGGAGGCCGACCAATGCCTGCCATCATAGCCTGCATCGCGCTCTGGCAGTATGACACTCGCGTAAAACGCTCACGTTGATGTGCGTCACATAAGGCCGCGGGCATGACGGTCTTGGTCGTGCTGGCTCAATTGGCTCAGTTGGCGGGGCGTATTTCAGTAGTCACTGATTCTCAGTATCTGGCATGAGTTACCGGAGGATTGACGCATAAACGCTCATGATTTCGGCTTTTGACGACAGCGCAGCTTGTTTGGGCTGGGGGGGATTATTAGTCTGTGGTCAACGGTGGGGCAGGAAGTGTCGCCATTTGCTGCCACTTCCTGCCACTTCCTTTCTTCAGAGTGGTCATCCCTTGAGAGATCACCCCTCACGGTCACGTCGCTTACCTGTTCATCTTCAGTGCAGGATCAACTCCTGTCGGGTGATCGGGACTCGAGCACTGGAATCCAGGAAATTGCGAATACAAGTCAGTCGCGAGAACTGACCCACTCTTCAGTGCAGTGTGTGCCCTGCTTAGGGGCGCTGGTCGGCTGTGCTGGTCAATGACAGTGAACAATAAAGAAGGCAGGGCATGGAACGCTATACAGGGAAGTCGCCTTACTTTTCCATCGTGACGCCAAATCATGATTCAGGGGATGGTCTTGCGCGCTGTATCAACAGCTTGCGTGACAACCAGGCATCCTATGAACACATCATCATTGATGATTGCTCGACGGATGATGGATTCCTGTGGGCTGAGCGGCAGGCGCAGCAGCAAATCGAGCAGCAATCCTCAGTACCCACGCCAACCGGAGAGGCGCCTGACATCCACGGGCGGCTGGTCCTGCGCCGCAACTCCCGCAACATGGGGCCGGGTGGCACGCGCAATCATGGTCTGAGCCTGGTCAGCGGCCGCTATGTGCTGTTCTGTGACGCCGATGATCATTTCGCGCCCGGCGCGCTGGATATTCTGCAGGCGCGCATCGAGGCGTTCGACTCGCCCGAGGCGGTGGTCTTCCGCTACTGCCTGCAGGGCCCCAAGGGCGATCACGACAGCCTGGCATTCTGCCAGCAGGCCGAGGAGCGCCCGCTGGACCGGGCCTTCCGTGACTTCATGCATGACACCATCGTTTCATCCCCTTGGGGCAAGGCGATCCGCGCCGATCTGGCCTGTTCGCTGAGCTTTCCTGATCTGCCCGTGTCGCAGGATGGTCTCTACAACCTGGATCTGTTCGGACGCGCAGAGCGCGTACTGTATCTGCCCGAGGTGCTGTATTACTTCGACAAGCGCAATGACGGCTCTCTGACGCGCAAGCCGTTCAGCAACCAGGAGCTGGACAAGTTCCACCGCAGCTGGCGGGTCTTCGCGGAGCATTATCGTGAGCATTTCGCCGCGAAGCACGGCATGGCCCTGCTGGAAATCCGCGGCCTGCGGTTCGTCGGCGTCAGCTTCATCATGCGCCAGGCGATCAACAAGACGGCGGATGATTCGCGGGTGCGCAAGGTTGTGCTCGACCAGGTGCGACAAGCGTCCTGGTCATCTCTGCGCCAGCTCTCGCTGAAGGAGCAGGCGCTGTTGGTGAGCTATGCAGTGAGCCCGGCATTGTCCCGGCAACTTGTTCGTCGGAGTCAATACGCCTCATGAGTACTCGCAAGCATGTCCTGTTCTATACCGGTGCTCAATCACGTACCGGTGGCACCGAGCGTGCCTGTGCCGATACCGCCAACATGCTGGCCGCCAGTGGCGATTATCAGGTCGAGATTCTCAGCGAATATGGCCCGGCGGAGAGCCCCTATCCGCTGCATGACGACATCGTGCACGAATCACTCTATCCCGAGCGCTCACACCTTGGGGCCGTGCGCGGCCTGTGGCTGTTCCTGCGTCTTTTGTGGGTGGTGCTGCGCAAGCGCCCGGATGTAGTGGTGGTGGTCGAAAGCATCGGCTTTTTGCCCTTCCTGCTGCCGACGCTGCTCTGTCGCCGCACGCGCTACCTGTGCTGGGAACACTTCAACGCCACCTCGGATCTCGGCGTTGCCCGCCGTGATACGGCGCGGCGGCTGGCGGCGCATCGTGCCGATCGCATCGTGGTGCTGTCGCATGAAGATCGCCAGTACTGGGAGCGTCTGCATCCGGCCGCGCGCGAGCGCCTCAGTGTGGTGCCCAATCTCAACCCGCTTGAGCATGTCGTCGTCGAGCGTCAAGCGCTTCAGAATCGTGGCGGCTGTGCTGAGCAAGTGGCGGAGTCACGCGGTGGCAAGTCGCCCAAGGTGGCGGTGGCCGTCGGCCGCCTCGAGCCGCAGAAGGGCTTCGATCTGCTGCTTGAGGCCTGGGCGGCGTTGCCGGAGGCGACCCGCGATGGCTGGGTCTTGCGCATCGTCGGCGAGGGCGCACAGCGTGACGCTTTGGCGGCGCAGGCCGAGCGCCTGAAGATCACCCATCAGCTGCAGATGCCGGGCCAATGCCGGGACATCCGGCGCGAATACGCCGCGGCGGACCTGTTCGTGCTCTCGTCGCGCTTCGAGGGCTTTGGTCTGGTGCTGGTCGAGGCGCTGAGCTGTGGTGTGCCCTGTGTCAGCTTCGCGTGTCCGGCCGGGCCGGGCGAGATCATCAAGCATGGCGTCAATGGCTATCTGGTCGCGCAGGGCGACGTGGAGGCCATGACCCGACAGCTTGACGAAGTGCTGGGGGATGAGGCGGTGCTCGACAGGTTGCGCGCCAATGTGGATTACGGCCTGGAGCGCTTCTCGCGCAATACCGTCGAGGCCAGCTGGCGCACGATGCTTGAGGGACTGGAAGCCCCGGCGCTGTTGAAGGTGATCTGATCAGCATGGCGACCGCCTGGATGACGGTGGTAGGCAAGACAGCTAGTGGACAGACAAGTGAGGGCAGCCGCCCTCACTTTTTTCATGAACGACAGCAGGAGGCTATCGCCGTGAGAATCATGCATGTCATCTCGACTCCCGCCTCTGGCGGCGCCGAGGTCTACGTCAAGGACCTGAGTCTGGCGATGGTGGCCGCTGGCCACAGTGTGCATATCACCTTTCTTGAAACCGCCGCGGAATGTGGCCGTGACCTCGAATACGAGCATCGCTTTCTGAGCCAGCTGAGTGCTGGCAATGTCAGCTACTCGTTTCTGGGTATCGAGACACGCCGCCGCCCGTGGCGAGGCGCGACGAGGCTGCGCAGGGAAGTGACGCGCTTCGCGCCGGACGTGGTGCACTGCCACCTGTATTACGCGCTGATGTTCGCCTTTGGATTGCCGCGTCAGTTGCCGGTGATGATGACGGTGCACAGCATCGAGCTGGGCGCGCCGGCCTGGATGTTCCGGCTGTTTGATCGTCGCGTGACGGCCTACGTCGGTATCTGTCGCGCCTGCACCGACAAGCTGGCGCCGATTGCGGCGCGTCCGGTGGTGCAGATCGACAACGCCGTCTCCGGGGCGCGTCTCAAGGCCAGTGGCTGGCGCGAGGCGAATCAGCAGGCCCCGGTGCAGCTGGTAGCGATCGGACGTCTGACCGATGCCAAGCAATACCCCCTGATGCTGGAAAGCTGCGCCAGACTCAAGGCGCAGGGCCTGGCGTTCACGCTCAGGATTGCCGGTGAGGGGCCGCACAAGGCACAGCTGATGGCGCAGATCGAGGCGCTCGGGCTCACTGATGAGGTCAGCTTGCTGGGCAATATCCCGGATGTGGCGGGACTCCTGGCCAGCGCCGATGCTTTCGTCATGTCATCTGCCTGGGAAGGCCTGCCGATCTCGCTGCTGGAGGCGACGCTCAGTGGCCTGCCGGTACTGGTCACCGATGTCGGCGGCTGTGCCGAGGTGGTGCATCGGGTCGGCAACGGCCTGGTGGTCGACCAGCACACGCCTGAGCGCTACGCCGAGGCGTTGGGACGACTGGTGGGGGACGCTGAATTGCGGCGTGCCTTCGCCCGCAACGCGCGCCGTTACGGGGCCAGTTATCACATCGATACCGCGCTGAGTGGGCATCTGGCGCTGTATGGCAGTCACCAACCGGCGCAGGACACCTCGGGGCTGGAGATGACGCCCTGAGTGTCCACAGCGGACACCGAAGTGACGGAAAGGCATGTTCAGGAAAGCCGACCACGTTGCGTCGCTCATGATCGCTGTTGGAAAGGCCAGGGGGTGTCGCTGACACTCCCTGGCCTTTTTGTCCTTGGGGCGTGTCTAGGCGTGGTCGAGGCATCTGCGCAGTATCTGCTAAACGTTTGCGGGGCATATCCAGGAATCTGCGCAGCGTATGTGGGGCTTGTGCAAAGTGCGGTTGGGATTTCTCATTCTGCAAAGATGAGTCAGATGATGGGTTGTTGCTGAATTAACGTAGTTTGATTTCGCAATATGCATTAGATGAGCTAAGGGTAATCTGTCGTCTGTCAGGTACCTGACTGCCAATGATGAGGATTAGGGGAAGCAGCTTAAAGTTACCACCGCCAGTACAATCGTCTCGACGACATGACAAATCCTTGCTGTTGAAGTCAATTGATTTATTATCAGCCCTGTTGAAGAGGGGACAGTAATGTCGCTTATTGGCGAATCAAATGTCGTCGGTAAAGCGCCAGGTGCTCTTCGTTGCGACGTGCGTCATGTGCAGATCTGTCGAGGTCTTCGGACATGGCCAAGGGAGGCAGACAGCATGCGCCCATGCGCAAGAGTCGAGCGACACAAGGGTGCTACAAGAGCAGGCCGGGCTTCGCAGATGGGCGGTCAGGCGGGTAGAGGCATCGCTCCAGTGTGCGACTTCGGGTACGGCGAAATGCCTCATGAGAAGGCATCGAGACCCGGGAGTGAGTCTGGAGTCGGGGTCATTGCCGCCGAGTGGTCAGTCAGACCCGAGCTTGCCACAAGACGTACAGGATAGTGCGTCAGCTCAGGCAGATAATGTCAGTAACTTATTGTATTGAATGGATTTGATGTGCTGGGCGTGATTGGCGAAGCCGCAGGTGCCATGCGCGCCAGCGGCGTGTCCCTTGCCTCAAGGGCATTGGGCGATCGTCTCATTCGAGGTCGCGCGTTACCTGCCAGGTCGGGCAGATGGCGCAGGCGCATCCGGGCGATCGAGCGTTGCACTTCAATCATCGCACCTCTCCATGGAATGCATGCGGGCATGAATTCTCATCCCGTTCTGACGCTGCCGTGCCAGCTGACTCGCCAACGAGATCGACAGATCTCGCCTGCGTGAAGGGGCTGCACGAACCTTCCGTCGACAGTCGCTCCTGACAGGTTCAAGCAACGAGTCGCTTGAGAAGAAATGTCAATAAAAGTGCAAGAAAGAAGTAATCAGTGATGTTTGCGCGATCAATCTTATAAGTATCGGTTAATCAAATGAGTCATGTTGTCTTGATTGATGAGAAAGTCGATCAATGCAATATGTCTCGTGTGTTAGATGACTGGTAGTGAATTACTAAAATACTAATAAACGTTCCATTTCGGAGTTCGGTCATGGGCATGTGTCATGGACACATGCCTGACGTGTGTCCGCGGATATCGCAGGGGTATCGAAGGGCAGGCGTGACCACTCCATGACAGATGACATGTACGCCAACAGGGCGCCGCTATCGGCAGCAGGGGAGAACGCCAGTTCCTCGGGGCGGTAGCGTGCCGAAACAGCGCCTGGCGGTAGCGGTCAGGATCACAGGGGAAGAGACAGGATATGGATATACCGGTCAGAACGACGCTCCGGGCGTTCTCATTTGCCGCCGTGGTATTGGCGATGAGCGGGTGTGCCTTCGCACCCGGTGGGCATATGGATTATGAAGCCGAGGTCGCGCCGCTGACCGACCAGGTGGAAGTCACGCCGATCACCCCCGGGCTGATCTCCAACTATCGCGCACGCCCCGCCCAGACCGCTCCCGCGCCGCCAGAGCTGGTCGATGACATCAAGCAGTACGTCTACCGCGTGGGCGGCGGCGACATTCTGGCCATCAACTTGAGCACGCCGCTGGACCTGGCGCAGGAAAGCGGTGTGCAGCGTCAGACGGTCGAGGCACTGACCTACATCGTCCAGCCGGATGGCACGCTGTTCTACCCCTATGTCGGGCGTATCAACATTCGCGACATGACGGTGGATGAGGTGCGCGCCGCGCTGGTCGCGGGGCTGTCCCGTTACATTACCGAGCCGCAGGTCAATGTCTCGGTGGCGCAATTCCGCTCCAAGCGCGTCTATCTGAGTGGCGCCGTGACCGAACCCGGCTTCGTGCCGGTCACGGATGTTCCGCTGACCCTGATCGATGCCATCAGTGCCAGCGGCGGAGTCACCGCACTGGCCAACACCCACGACATCACGCTGACGCGCGACGGCCAGCAGGAGCACCTGAGTCTCTATCAGCTGCTGCAGCAGGGCGACATGCGTCAGAACCGTCTGCTCAAGGACGGTGACGTGATCAATGTGCCGGTGGCGGAAGACCAGAATGTCTTCGTGCTCGGTCAGGTGCTCAAGCCCGGCAACATGCCGGTGGGCAATGAACGTCTGAGTCTCACCGATGCGCTGTCGCGAGCCGGTGGGGTCGATGAGGATCGCGCCAATCCGTCAGGCATCTTCGTGGTGCGTGAAAATTCGCCGGAGTCCGACAAGCTGGCCACGGTCTTCATTCTCGATATCTCGGATGCGACCTCGTTGATGCTGGGCGCGCGCTTCCCGCTGCAACCGCGTGATGTGGTCTACGTGACCGCCGCGCCGGTCAGCCGATGGAACCGTGTGCTGAGCCAGCTGCTGCCATCCGTGACCAGCACCGGGGCCTTCGTCTCGGTCATCGATGACATCGAGGATTGAGGTCATGTCCCACTCCCGCATGGCAGGTCGCGTCGCGACCTGCCGTATCACCTGCCTGCCGGGCCTGAATCGCTTACTCAAGGCGGCGTCATGAATCAGTACACCTCTCCCATGCCATCCTCTTCTGCACAGCCTGGCAAGGACACCACGCGCCGACTCGATTTCAGCACCATCCTCGCCTTGCTCTGGCATCGACGCTGGTGGCTGATCGGCAGCACGCTGCTGTTCACTCTCCTGGGCATCTATCTCGTCGGCAGTCAGCAACGCATCTACCTGGCCGATTCCCTGATCCAGATCGAGGACAAGGGCGGCAGCGCCAGCCTGCTGGGGCCGCTGGCCGGTCAGGCGACCGGCAGCGATGAGAGCAGCACCAGCGATGAGCTGGAAATTCTCGCCTCACGACTGGTACTGGGGCAGGCCGTGGAGCGTGAGCGCCTCAATATCGTGGTCTCTCCGGTGCGCTACCCGGTCATCGGCGACTGGCTCTCCAATCGCCACCTGCGCCTGCCGGCAAGCCTCGGCGGGCAGGATTACGCCTGGGGCGATGACACCCTCAAGGTCACCACGCTCGAGCTGAGTGGCCCGTGGCAACAGCAGACGCTGACGCTCGAGGCCCTGGGCGATGAGCGCTACCGCCTGCGGGATGCCGAGGGGCAGGCGATCGTCGATGGCAAGGTGGGCGAGAACGCGCTGGCGGAGGGCATCAAGGTCTTCGTGCGTGAGTTGTCAGCCGAGCCGGGGGCACGCTTCACGCTGACCAGCATCTCGGACCTGAGCGCCATCAACTCGCTCAAGTCGCGCTTCACCGCCGTGCGCAATGGCACCGACACCGGGGTGGTCACGCTGAGCCTGTCCGGCAGTGACCAGACCGCCATCGTCAACACCCTGGACACCATCACCAATGTCTTCCTGCAGCAGAACATCGAGCGGGAATCCGCCGAGGCGGACAATCAGCTCGGCTTTCTGGGCGACCAGATCCCGACGCTGCGTGGCCAGCTCGATGAGGCCGAATCGGCACTCAACGACTATCGCCGCCGTCGCGACTCGGTCGATCTGACCGCCGAGAGTCAGCAGGTGATGGAGAATCTCGTCGGACTGGACAATCAGCTGACCGAGATCAAGCTGCGCCTGGCCGAGCTGTCCCGTGCCTATACCAGCGAGCACCCGGCCTATCGGGCGCTGGTGGCACGTCGTGATTCGCTCAATCAGGAGAAGGCGCGCGTGCAGAAGCAGGCCGAGCAGCTGCCGGCCGCCCAGCGCGAGGCACTCAATCTGAATCGCAACGTCACCGTCAGCCAGGAAATCTATGTCGCGCTGCTCAACAAGCGTGAGGAAGTGCGTCTCAAGAAGGCCGGCACCGTCGGCAACGTGCGCATCCTGGACCCGGCGGTGCTGCAGCCAGTGCCCATCTCGCCGAAGACGTCCCTGATGCTGGCCGTGTTCTGCATGATCGGCCTGATGCTGGGCACGCTGGCCGCGCTGCTGCGGCATGCGATGCGCAAGGGCATCGACACTGCCGAGCAGATCGAGGCGCTGGACCTGCCCGTCTATGCCACGGTGCCGCTCTCCCCGCAGCAGCACAACATGATGCGCCGCGTGCGTCTCAAGGGCGAGAAGGGCGGTCGCGAGATCTATCAGGGGGTGCTGGCCACCTCCCAGCCGTCGGACATCAGTATCGAGGCCCTGCGCAGCCTGCGCACCAGCCTGCACTTCGCGCTGCTCGACAATCGCCGCAAGTCGGTGATGTTCACCGGGCCGAGCCCGGGCATCGGCAAGAGCTTCGTCAGTCTCAATCTGGCGGCGGTGAGCGCCGAGGCCGGCCAGCGCGTGCTGCTGATCGATGCCGACATGCGTCGTGGTCACCTGCATCACGCCTTCCAGCGTACCTCCGAGCAGGGCGGTCTGTCGGATGTGCTCAGCGGTGCCAGTCCGCTGGACAGCGTGCTGTATCACTCGCGCATCGACAATCTTGATTTCCTGGGCCGTGGCGTCGCGCCGCCCAACCCGTCGGAGCTGCTGATGCAGCCCAATTTCGCCGAGCTGCTGGAACAACTCGGTGAGCGTTACGACCTGATCATCATCGACACGCCGCCGGTACTGGCCGTGACCGAAGCGCTGATCATCGGTCGTCACGTCGGCGCCAGTCTGATGGTGGCGCGCTTTGGCATGAACCAGGTACGCGAACTCGAGCATGCGCGCAAGAAGCTCGAGAACAACGGCATTCACGTCAAGGGCGCCATCCTGAATGCCATCGAACCGCAAGCTGGCGACAAGCATGGCTACGGCTATTACAACTACAGCTACGCCTGACATCGTCTCGCTTGGCAGCTCTCATGACGCTTGAATCACGGAGGAGGTAAGCACGATGAGCGGTATACCCTTGTCGATGGAGCACCAGCGGCGTTACTCGCATCACTACGAGCGCTTGCTGGCCAGCAAGCGATTGCAGCTGATCTTCGGGATGCTGGTGGTGGTCATCGCGCCGGCACTGTACCAGGCAGGGTTGAACCAGCTGGTGCAGGGCGACACCCACTGGTGGCTGACCAGCGATGATCAGTGGCATGCCCTGCTGGGCACCGGCGTGGCGTACACCCTGTCGGTGACGGCTGTCAACCGCCTGTCCCGCCTGCCGGGCACGCGCTCCTACCTCTATGTTGTGCCGGCGATCGTCATCTCCTATCTGACCTTGATGATGGTGCTGGGCGTGCTGGGACTTGAGTATTCGCGTCACCAGGTCGGCCTGTCCTTCCTGCTCGCGGTGAGCCTGTGCACGGCCTACTACTACATCGACACCCGACTGCGCCGGATGCGCTTCGCGGTGGTGCCCTACGGCAAGGCACCGGGTCTGTGCACTCGCCCGGGCGTCGAGTGGCTGTCGTTGCGCGGGCCGGACCTGGTCGGTCTGCCGCGTATCGACGGCGTGGTGGCGGACCTGCGCGGTGAGCTGCCCAGCGAGTGGGAGAGCTTCCTGGCCGACTGCACCATCCACCGTATCCCGGTCTATCACGCGACCCATGCCCACGAGATGATCACCGGTCGCGTGCTGCTGGATCACCTCTACGCCAACGAGTTCGGCTCGCTGACGCCGCGGGAAGACTATGAGGTCATCAAGCGCTGGATGGACTTCACCGTCGCCGCCCTCATGCTGCCGCTGCTGGCGCCCGTCATGTTGCTGACGGCGCTGGCGATCCGCCTCGACAGCCCCGGGCCGGTGATCTTCCGCCAGCCGCGCATGGGCTTTCACTGCCGCCCCTTCACCGTCTACAAGTTCCGCAGCATGTACGACGGCATGAAGGGCGCGGGCTTCACCCAGGAAGGCAGTGACCCACGCATCACGCGAGTCGGGCGCTTCATCCGCAAGTGTCGTCTCGATGAGCTGCCCCAGCTGTTCAATGTGCTCAAGGGCGACATGAGCCTGATCGGCCCGCGCCCCGAGTCGATGAATCTGGCCGACTGGTATCGCAAGGACGTGCCGTTCTTCCACTACCGCCATGTCGTGCGCCCGGGCATCACCGGCTGGGCGCAGGTCGAGCAGGGTTACGCCGCTGAAGTGGAAGGCATGATCCGCAAGCTGGAATACGACTTCTTCTACATCAAGCATTTTTCCTTCTGGCTCGATCTGCTGGTGGTGATCCGCACCATCAAGATCGTGATCAGCGGCAACGGCTCGCGCTGAGCGGGTCTTCACTATCTGTAGATGTCTGTAGACGAGCGTATGCGCAGGCGAGTGCGCGGTTTTGCTTTGAAACGTGTCGCGAGTCGCTGCCAGAGGGACTCGGCAGCGACTCGCTGCACCGGGCACTCGTCTGCTGTCAGAGCCAACCTTCATCTGATGTACGAAAGGAGTCGATATCATGATCACGGTGACGCGTCCCTACTTCCCGGAGCGGGAGAATTTCGACCGCTATGTGGATTCCATCTTCGAGGGGCGCTGGTTGACCAACCACGGCCCGCTCGAGCAGGAGCTCACTCGCCGTCTGGAAACCTATCTGGGTGTCGAGAACCTGCTGCTGGTCAGCAATGGCACCCTGGCGCTGCAGATCGCCTATCGCGCGCTGGGCATCGCCCAGATGCCGGGCCAGTACGAATCGGCGGAGGTCATCACCACGCCCTTCACCTTCATCGCCACCGCCAGCAGCCTGAAGTGGGAGGGCATGCAGCCGGTGTTCACGGATATCGACCCCGACACCCTGTGTCTGGACCCGGCGCGCATCGAGTCGGCCATCACGCCACGCACCCGTGCCATCGTGCCGGTGCACGTGTTCGGCAATGCCTGTGATGTCGAGGCCATCGATGCGCTGGGCGCGGCGCATGATCTGAAGGTCATCTATGACGGTGCTCACGCCTTCGGCGTGACCTATCGCGGCAACAGCCTGCTGTCACATGGCGATGCCAGCACCCTGAGCTTCCACGCCACCAAGCTGTTCCACAGCATCGAAGGCGGCGCGATCATCTTCAAGCGCAAGGAAGATCTGGAGCGTGCCCGCAAATTGATCAACTTCGGCATCACCGGCCCGGAGTGCATCGAGGAGCTGGGCATCAACGCCAAGATGAACGAGTTCCAGGCGGCGATGGGGCTGTGCGTGCTGGATGAGATCGAAGGCAATCTGGAGAGCCGGGCGCTTGTCTGGCATGCCTATGCCCAGGCGCTGCGCGGCAATGTCCAGCTGCAGACCCGCCAGACCGGCGCCAGCCTGAATTACGCCTACTTCCCGATCATCCTCGAAAGCGAAAGCATGCTCCTCGAGGTCATGCAGCGCCTGCAGCAGGAAGGCTATCTGGCTCGACGTTACTTCTGCCCGTCACTGGAATCGCTGTCCTTCCTCGGGCGGCCCGCCGCCGAATTGCAGGACGAGGATGTCATCACCCCGCAGATCGTGCATTCCACCGATATCGCCAGTCGTATCCTGTGTCTGCCGCTCTACTCGGGCCTTGAGGTCAGCGAGATCCTCGGGGCGGTGCGCATCATCGTCAATCGCCACGTCAAGGCCGCCTGATCATGAACATCGCGATCATGCAGCCCTATCTATTCCCGCATATCGGCTATTTCCAGCTGATGCATGCCTGTGACGAGTTTCTCGTCTATGACGATGTCGCCTTCATTCCGCGTGGCTATATCAATCGCAACAATGTGCTGCTGGGCGGCAGGGCGCATCGCTTCACGCTGTCGGTGCCCAAGGCATCGCCCAACCGCCTGATCTGCGAGCTCGTCTTCGGCCCGACACCTGACAGCCTGCTGACCACGCTGCATCACGCCTATGCCAGGGCACCGTATTACGCACAGGTCATGCCGCTGCTGCAGTCGGTGTTCCAGCATGAAGACCGCCGCATCGGGGCGCTGTGCAAGTACAGCTTCGAACGGGTGTGTGACTACCTGGGGCTGGAGTGTCGCTTTCTGCTCACCAGCGAGCTTGAGCACGACCGCAGCCTCAAGGCCCAGGACCGCCTGATCGGGATGTCACTGATGCGCGGGGCCAAGGGTTACATCAACAGCATCGGCGGTCGCAAGCTCTACCAGGCGGCTCCCTTTGCGGCCCATGGCATCACGCTGTCATTCCTCGCAAGCCAGCCGAGTGACTATTGCCAGACACCGCGTGATTCGTGTGGCGAGGCGGGGGCAGATATATGCCGCCCAGAGCGTCACGAGGAGTTCGTCGCCGGCTTGTCGATCATCGATATGCTGATGTGGTGTTCACCGAGCGAGGTGCGCGACAGACTCGCCGAGTACCAGCTGCTGCCGGAAGGCCCGGAGCTGCTGCGCGCCGCGGGCAATGTTGCTGGAGACACGGCCTCTGTGCCGGGGCCGCTGGTGCGCGATGTCTCCACCCACTCGGTTCAGGGAGGCCTCGCCTCGTGTCACTGAGCAACAAGACCGCCATCGGCATTCTGTGGAATTTCTCCGATCAGCTATTGCGGCGTGGCATGGCCAGTCTGGTCACGCTGCTGCTGGCGCGGCTGCTGGTACCGGAAGATTTCGGGTTGCTGGCGATGGTGCTGGTCTTTCTGACCATCGCCTCGGCCATGATGGATTCCGGTCTTCAACAGGCCATCCTGCGCATGCCGACCCTCGGGCCGCGTGATGCCAGCACCGCCTTCTTCAGCAATATCGCCTTCGGGGTGCTGGCCTACGGCCTGCTGTATGCCAGCGCCCCCCTGATCGCCGACTTCTATGCCGAGCCACGCCTGATCGTGCTGGTGCGTATCGGCGGTATCGTGGTGCTGATCAATTCCTTCGAGGTCATTCAGGGCGCGATGCTCAACCGCGCTCTGGATTTTCGCACGCGCATGAAGGCTGGCATTCCCGGCAGCGTGGTGTCGGGCGGGGTGGCTGTGCTGCTGGGCTGGCTGGGCTTCGGGGTCTGGGCGCTGGTGGGGCAGATGTTGACGGCGGCGCTGGTCACTACCGCCCTGATGTGGTGGTGGGGGAGCTGGCGGCCACGACTGGAATTCGATGTGGTGTCCTTCAAGGCGATGTTCCGCTTCGGCTACAAGATGTTCCTGTCGCGCATGCTGGATGTGGTGTTCGTCAATCTTTACGTACTGCTGGTCGCCAAGCTGTTCTCCGCTTCGGTGGCGGGACTGTTCTTCTTCGCCGAGCGTCTCAAGGAGCTGGTGATCAATCAGCTGGTGACGGCGGTGCAGAACGTGACCTTCCCGGCGCTGGCGAGCATCCAGGAGGACCCGGTACGCCTCAAGAATGCCTATCGTCAGATCCTGCAGGTCATGGTCTATCTGCTGTTCCCGGCGATGCTGTTGCTGGCGGCGCTGGCCGAGCCGCTGTTCCTGACGCTATTGCCCAGCCGGTGGCTTGCGGCGGTGCCTTATCTGCAGCTGATGTGCATCGCGGCCGTCATGTATCCCCTGAGCACGCTCAATCTCAATGTGCTCAAGGTCAAGGGCCGCTCGGACCTGTTCCTCGGGCTCGAGATCATCAAGAAGGTGTTGATCTGTGCGGTGCTGGCGGTGACCTGGCGCCATGGCGTGATGGCGATCCTGATCGGCCAGATCGTGGTGGCGGTGGTGTCCTACATCCCCAATGCCTGGTTCTCGCGGGCGTTGATCAACTACAGCATCCGCGAGCAGCTGGCCGACTTCCTGCCGGCTCTGTGGCTTTCCGCTGCGGTGGCGGGCGCCACCTGGTGGGCCGTGCCTGCGCTGTTGGCCATCTGGCCGGCGCCGGTGGTGCTGGTGGTATCAGGCCTGCTGGCAGGGGCGGCCTATCTGTTGCTGTCCTGCTGGTTGCGCTTCGCGGCCTGGCAATACGGCGCCGGATGGATCCAGGAGCGTCTTTCACAACGGAAAGTGGGGAATACTGCATGTTAGAACTGAGCTATGCCCGGGCACTCGCGACGCCTCTCATGGATGGCACACCGCAGTCGGGCCCCTTGCCTGTGCCGCCGGTGCCTGCCGAGGAAGTCGCCATCATGGCGGAGTGGGAGGGCGATCTCAGCGCCCCGCGCGTCTCGGTGATGTGTTTCGCCTTCAATCATGGCGATTATATTCGCACGGCGCTGGATGGCTTTTTGATGCAGCGTACGCGTTTTGCGTTCGAGATCGTCGTGCATGACGATGCCTCGACCGATGGCACGCGGGAAATCATCGAGGAATATGCGGCCCGTTACCCGAACATCGTGCGGCCGATCCTGCAGGACGTGAACCAGTATTCACAGCATATCTGGCCGATCACCTTCTGCATGCCGGTGATGCGTGGCGACATCATCGCCTACTGCGAAGGCGATGATTACTGGATCAAGCCCGACAAGCTGGCCCGTCAGGTCGCCTTGTTCGACGCCTATCCCGAGGCGACGGTCTGTTTCCATCCGGCGCTGGAGTTCAATGAAGCCACCGGCGAGCACTCGCTCATCTGCCGCTATGCCGATAGCGTGAAGAAGATCTCTGCCGAGGCGGTGATCGGGCTGCGCGGCGCCTCCATTCCGTCACCGGCCTTCAGCTTCCGACGCGTCGACGCCACCGTCGACGCGATGATGGCGTCCTATCGCGGTGCCCCGATCATGGACTTCTTCCTGCAGTCCTACATGGCACTGCAAGGCGAGACTCTCTATTACGAAGATGCTGCCTGTGTCTATCGCCGCAATGCCAAGGGCTCCTGGACATCGCAGCAGCAGGAAAGCGAGGCCGAACAGCGCTATCAGCGCGACATGATCTCGGCCATCGACGTCTTTCATGCCAATACCCGGCACATGCCGCATTCCGACAGCCTGTATATCCCGCTCTATCACTACTTCAAGCAGTACGTGATGGCGCCCGCGAGCCCCATGCAGCGCCTGGCCAACTTCCGCCAGGGGGTCGCGCTGCTTTCGCACATGGACCGCAGTCGGCTGCTGCGCCTCGTGCGCCAGGATGTGATGACCAGGTTGACAGGCACTCGTCGCCGTCGTGTGACAGCCGACAGCGCAGTACAGAAGCGGAAAAGCGCCTGAATGCCCCGATTATCGGGGAGATGAGGGCGAGAGAAGCGTTTGATGACAGGACGTCGTCAATGACATCAAAAAAGCGCTGCAACACACAAAAGCGCGAAGGATATCGGCCTCGGGCCGTCGTGAGTCGCAAGGGGACCGCAACATGAATTATCGCAGTTATGCCGATCTGAGTTCGGATATCGCCAGGCAGTTGCCGCGCCTGCAAGCCGGGAATTTCGATCTGATCGTCGGGATCCCGCGCAGTGGCATGGTGCCGGCCTACATGATCAGCGCCATGCTCAATCGAGCCTGCACGGACCTCGATACCTTCATCGCCAACGGCTCGCCCGGCAAGGGAATGACGCGCAAGCTACGTGGTACGGCGCAGAGCGCCTGGGAAAGTCAGCGTGTGCTGTTGGTCGATGACAGTTTCAACAGTGGGGCCTCGCTCAAGGCCTCCCTGGCGCGCATTCCGCAAGAATGTCCCTGTGACATCACCACCTGCGTCATCTATGCCAACCCGGCACCGGTGGTGGGGGTGGACATGTATCTGGTCGAACTGGAGCACCCGCGTGCCTTCCAGTGGAATCTGTTCCATCACCCGGCGCTGGCCGATAGCTGCCTGGATATCGATGGTGTGCTGTGCCTCGACCCGACGCCTGAGCAGAACGATGACGGCCCGCGCTATCGCGACTTCCTGACCAACGCGGCGCCTCTGCATATCCCGACCTACCGTGTGCACTCGCTGGTCACCAATCGGCTGGAAAAATATCGTCCCGAGACGACCGCCTGGCTGGCCCGTCACGGTGTCGAGTATGACCACCTGATCATGCTTGACCTGCCCAGCAAGGAAGAGCGCCTGCGCCAGAACCGCCATTCGAGCCACAAGGCGGATTACTACCGTGACTCCGGCTGTCGCCTGTTCATCGAGAGCGAGGTGGGGCAGGCCACCAACATCACGCGCATGACCGGCAGGCCCGTCTACTGCGTGGATGCCCACCAGATGATGACCCCCGAGTGGGCCTCGATGTCAGCGCAGAAGAAGGGCCAGGTGCTGATGTGCACGTTCAAGCGCATGGCGCGCCGGGTCGTGACCTGGTTGCCGGCGCCGCTGGCCCGCCAGGCGCGCAGTGTCTATCAGCGACTGGCCTGAACGCAGAGAAGTAAGTGGGGCTGACGATGAGCGCCATGCGCAGATGGCATGGCGCTCATCGTGAATTGACTCGATCGAGCCTGGCTCAAGGCAAACACTGGCGAAGGAGTGGCAATGAAGACGCATCGGATGGCGCTTTTGGTCGTGGCACGGCAGATGACCCTCGAGACTCGCCAGATGCTGGCGTTGGCGGCGGGGCTGACGCGCCTGGGGCACGAGGTGGACCTCATCGTGCCCCAGGCCCATGAGGAGTTGATCGAAGGTCTGGCCCATGGGGTGCGGCTGGTAGAGCTGGGCGTGCACACTGAGTTGACGGGCGTGCTGGCCCTGACGCGCTATCTGGCGCGTCATCGCCCGTGTGTCCTGTTGTCCAGCGGCCTGGAAGCCAACCTCAATGCGCTCAAGGCGCGCCGTCTGGACCGTTGGCGCGTGCCGGTGATTGCACATCATGCCGTGACACCGGCCACTGAACTGGTGGCGGCTGGCAGCAAGGCGCGGGGCCTGAGGCGCAGGATGGCGCTCAAGTATCCGCATGCGGCACTGGTGCTGGTCGAAAGCGATGAAGCCGGCTGCCAGGTACGCCACGAGGGCGGAATCGAGGCCGCGCGCGTCGTGACGTTGCCGTTGGCCCCTGATGAGGAGACAGGAGCGCTGAGCGAGCATCAATTGATGCAGTGCCTGTCGTTGATGCTGTCGGCAGCCCAGGTCGAGGGCGCATCTCCTTTCTCGACCCGGGGCTGGCAGGTCAGCAGCGGGGGAGCTGCGGCTGGCCTCGCGCAGTCCTCGTCAACGCTCGACACCTCTGGCGTGGTGAGTCGCCAGGCCCCCAGCGCTGATACCGGCGCGTCCGCGCCCCTCATGACATCCGCCAGTCTGCAGGCCGAACTGGCCAACAGCGGCGCACGAGAATAAGTCTTTCCATGGAACACATTCTGCTCGACCTGCCCAACCTGCTTGTCTGTCTGGTACTGGTGATGGTGGGCTTTCTGCGTGGTTGGGTAACGCGCAATGTCGCGATCATCCTGAGTCTGAGCAGTGCGGTGCCGTACCTGTTGAACAATGTGCTGTTCGATGCCGAGTACATGCCGGACCAGTTCCGCTACTGGGAGCAGGTATTGGCCATGCGCAGCATGGACTGGGGAGCGATGGATCATTCCCTGACCGTCTCGGTCTCGTCGGGATTTCTGGCGCTGTTGCCGTTGCCGCTGGCGGAGACCATCACCAGCCTGGGCTTCTTCAACAAGTTCCTCTATATCGGCGCACTGATGGTGCTGATTCGCCGCGGCATCATCTCCCACGCGGTATTGCTCTTCGTGCTGTGCTACCCGAGCCTGGTGCTCTACAGCTCACTGAGCCTGCGCGACACCCTGGTCACCGGCTTCATGCTCGGCAGCTTCCTGCTGGCCATCGAACGTCGGCCGGTGTGGGCGCTGATCTTCCTGTTGCCGTTATGGATCATCAAGTTCCAGAACGCTCTGATCATGCTGATCTTCCTCGGCATCTATCTCCTCTACGACGTCAGCCGTCAGGGCCTGTCGACCAGGCGATTCTGCTGGTTGCTGGTCGGGCTGGCCGCCAGTGTGCTGGTCATCTATCCGCTGGCGGTCGACCAGATCAACTTCTTCCGCGCGGCCATGTATCTGGAAGATGGCGGCAAGATCGAGGATGTGGAAGTCATTCAAGGCTTCGGGGACTTCGTGGTGACGGGGATCCAGGGCGCGCTCTATTTCCTGATCAAGCCATTGCCCTGGGAAGCCGCCAATGTGCTGCAGTTGATCCAGTCGGGAGAGAACCTGCTGGTGGTCGCCTTCCTTGTCTGGCTGACCCTCAAGTGCTGGCAGATCCAGCGTGAGAAGACGCTCTTCTGGCTGCTGTATCTGATCGGTGCCTTCACCATCTATGGGCTCGTCGTCTTCAACTACGGCACCGCGGTGCGCTATCGCTTCCCGTTCCTGGTCATCTATGTGGTGTGCATGGCGCATGACACAGGACTGGTGCGGCTGTGGCAGCAGCAACGCCGGCCTGCGTTGCTGGACTGACCTGCTGGACCGAGCTGCTGGACTGGGCCACGACGCCCTTCCTTTCGCGCTGGTGTCGCTGCTCGATCGTCTCTCTTGTCGATGGTTTCTCTTGTCGATGGCCTCTCTTCGGGATGCTGCCGGTCGCGCGGGCTCAAGCTCGCGCATGTTCTTCTTCGCATGACACGCAAGGAATGCCCCATGCCAACACGTGACGCACAGCCCTCCACGGTGGTGCTGGTCTCCAACTCGTCGTTCTTTCTCTACAACTTCCATCGCGGCGTCATCGAAGGGCTGCGTGACTCGGGGTATCGCGTGGTATGCCTTGCACCCACCGATGCGCATAGCGAGTACCTGGTGAACGAGCTCAAGGTCGAGCATCGTGCGCTGGGCATGGAAGGCAAGGGCACCTCGCTGATCGGCGAGGGCAAGAGTCTGCTGGCATTGTTGGGGACATTGCTGAAACTCAAGCCACGCTATGTTCTCAACTTCACCATCAAGGCCAATGTCTATTCGGGGCTGGCCTGTCGGCTGCTCAAGATTCCTTACACCAACAACGTCTCGGGGCTGGGCACCGCCTTCATACATGACAGCTGGCTGTTTCGTCGGGTACGGGCGCTGTATGGCTTCGCCAACCGTGGCGCGCGTTGCGTGTTCTTCGAGAACCGCGATGACCAGCGTCTGTTCATGCGCCTCGGGCTGCAGAAGTCCACACCGTCTGTCGTGCTGCCCGGCGCCGGTATCGACCCGCAACGCTTCGCCTTTGCCCCGCAGCCGCAGACGCCACCGCTGACCTTCGTGATGGTCGCACGCCTGATCGGCGACAAGGGAGTACGGGAATACGTGACGGCGGCCGAGCGTCTGCATGAGCGTTATCCGCAGGCACGCTTCTGGTTGATCGGCCCGTCGGGAATCAGCAATCGCACCGCGATCAGCGATGAGGAAATCGCGGCCTGGCGCGAGCGCGGCATATTGCACTACCTGGGCGAACAGCGGGATGTGCGCCCCTTCCTGGCCGAGGCCAATGTGCTGGTGCTGCCGTCGTACCGGGAAGGCATGCCGCGCACGGTGTTGGAGGCAGCCTCGATGGGACGTCCGGCGATCGTCAGTGATGTGCCGGGCTGTCGCAGCTCAGTCAAACCGGGCGTTACCGGATGGCTGTGCGAAGCGGCCGATGCCGAGTCCCTGGAGCAGCAGATGCAGGGCTGTCTGGACATGCCGCACGCGGCGTTGATGGAGGCGGGGCAGGCGGCACGCGTGCGTATCGAGCGTGAATTCGATCAGCAGATCGTGGTGCGTGCCTACCTGGGCTGTCTGCAGCACACACTGGATATCGAGTTGCGTAAGTCAGTACTCGCTACTGCGTGAGGTAGGACGCTAACATATTGACACCGTTGGATTTTCGTCAGGAAGATGAAGAAAATCGTTCTCGACGGTTGGGCAAATATCAGGAACTGCTGCTGGATTTAACGCGCATAATGGCCCCGCGAGTGAGAGTGACAGGCGCCTGCCTGGAGAGCTCAATCGGTCGGGACAGTGCTTCTTCTTGCAATGACACACCGGGTGTCGCTGAACAGGCCGTCTCGCTGGAACGCGATCGATCGTTATCAAAGGGAAGGATGCCCGTGAATACCATCAACAGAGAGCAGAATGTCGTCATGAGTGGATATCGTTTCTGCGCCCAATGCGGGGGCGCCAGCGTACATCGCGTAAAACGCCATTGGTGGCAGCGACTGGCCGGCAAGGCGCCGCTCTATCACTGTGAAGATTGCGGCATCATCCATCGCGTCTCGACTGAAGCCATCACTGCCAGCCGGACGAGCAAGCAGGACGCTGAATCGTCTCACCCGATTGCTGACCGCTGATCCTGTCTCCAGGTGCCAGCATTGAGCGATTGAGATGAACCTGGCGCGCCGGCAGTGGATCTGGCTCGTCATCACCCATGCCACGGCGCGCGTTGTACGCCCACCCCGATTCAGGACAAGCGTGCTTCTCAGAAGGCGGGGGTGAGCAGGGCGCGTTGAGCTGGCCTCTCGCATGCTGCTTGGCAGTGCTCGTTCAGCGCTCAGACCGCTTGCCACTCTCGATTTCGAACTCGATTTCGAACTCGCTTCTCGAGCTTGCTTTCCGTGCTAGCTCCCCGTGTCGGCTTACCACGCACGCTCCTATTGCCGTGTTTCCTGCTGACGCGCTGTCCTGCTGACGCGTTGTCTTTCTGGACGTGCTGTCTTTCCGACGTACTGGCTTTCCGAAAAGGTGCCTGAGGCATCTTTCTCCATGAAGCTGTCATGTCGTGTGGCCCGCCGGTCGTCTTGCTTTCAGTAGTTTTGCGCGACCATGCCTGCACTGGCTTCTGCATTAGCGTGCTGGGCCAGGTCGCACCGCTTCATGTCTTTCCCCCTATCTCCCGCCATCGACCCTCGTCGGTGGCGGGTTTTTTCTGCGCCGCAGTCGGGCATTTCGATCAAGCAAGGCGATATCTCGTCTGCTGTCGGGTGCCTCGCGGCGAGCATTTCCCTGTGGAGCGCATGAGCCAATGAAGATTCTGTTTGTCGTCGGTAATCTTTCCAGTGACGGAGGCACGGAACGTGTCACATGCGAAATCGCCAGCGGACTGGCGCGCTCGGGTCATGAGGTGATGATCGCGAGTCTGTTCGGGCCAGCGACCAGCTCGTTTGCCCTGGAGACCAGCATCACGACCTGTTACCTGAATCTGAAGGAAGCCAGAGGCGGGGCCCGGCGTTCGCTGGGCATCAGTTCGGCGCTGCTGGCCAAGGTCCGTCACCAACAGGCTGATGTCGTGGTGCTGGTGGATTCGATCCTGTTCGCCTTCTGTGCGCCGTGGGCTCCGTTCCAGCGCGCCCGGATCATCTGCTGGGAGCATTTCAACCTCGCCACCGATCATGGTTCACGCCTGCGTTCGGTGGGGCGCTCGACCGCCGTGCGCCTGGCCGACGCCATCGTGGTGCTCACCGAGCGGGACGCCGAGGCCTGGCGAGCGCGCTACCGCATCCGCGACAAGGTCGGCGCGATCTGGAATCCGGTACCGCACTTCCCCAGGCCCAGCGAAGAGAGCACAGCGTCGCGTACCGTGCTGGCTGTCGGGCGACTGACGGAGCAGAAGGGCTTCGATGTGCTGCTGAATGCCTGGCACAAGGTCGTGTCGGCCCACCCTGACTGGCGGCTGCGCATCGTCGGTTGGGGCGAGGATGAAAATGACCTCAAGGCCCAGGCCTGGACATTGGGCCTGAGTGACAGCGTCGTCTTCGTGGGCCGCACCTCACAGGTGGAAAAGGAGTATCAGCGGGCGGCGCTGTACGTGATGAGCTCACGCTGGGAGGGGCTGCCGATGACCCTGCTGGAAGCGCAATCCTTTGGCTTGCCGGTGGTCTCGACAGATTGTGAGACCGGGCCTGCCGAAATCCTGGCCGGCGGCAGTGGCGTGCTGGTGGATGTCGAGGACGATGAGGCTCTGGCGCGCGAGATCCGTGACCTGATCACGGATGAGGCTCGTCGCAGCGAGATGTCCCTGCTGGCACGCGACAATGCCGCGCGCTTCGATGCCGACACCCTGTGCGGCGAGTGGCAGCAGTTGCTGGAGCGCCTGACCACCGGTCAAGCCCGCATCGCGGATGCCTCGTAAAATAACGCCCTGACATCAGAGATGGAGCATGGTTTCAAAACCGAGCGGGGGAGCAGGGCGTGATCCACTCTGGTGAGCCTTTGGCTAGACATTCGCTGACCAGGCGCCCCGTCACGCCTGCAAGTGTCACCCCGATATGCTGATGGCCAAAGGCATGAATCACGCGAGGCTCATTGGGTGATGGGCCGATCACCGGTACGCAGTCGGGTAGGGTGGGACGAAAGCCCAGCCAGCGCCGGGCGACCGGGGCGTTGATTCCCAGCACCTTGCGCACCCGGCTTTCCAGATAGTCGAAACGGGCCGGATTGGCCGGCCCCGCAAGCGAACTCAGCTCCACGGTGCCGGCCACTCGCAGACGCGCACCCTCGTCGCTGTGCAGTGGCGTCATGTAGAAGGCGCTTTCCACCGGGCAGGTCGGGCGGTTGAGCGGCGAGTGCTCGAGATCGAATTCGATGTGATAGCCACGCTCGGTATCCAGCGGAATCCTGTCGCCGAGCTGGCGGGCCAGGTTTGCCGACCAGGCCCCGGCTGCCAGCACCACTCTATCCGCCCTGAGTCGCCGGCCATCGGCGTACTCCAGCAGCATGCCGGAGGCCTGTCGGCTCAGGCGGATGACCTCAGCGCTGACGATTCGGCTCTCTTCGCGCAGCGGGGTGGCCAGGGCGTCGATGAACACCTGCGGGTCGTCGAGGTGACAGGAGGAGGGGAACAGCACGCCGCCCGCGGTGTGGCCTTCCATGGCCGGTTCCAGCGCGATCAGCTCGTCCGCCGTCAGCACCTGCTGGTGGATGCCGAGCTGATCGCGTAGTTGGATATCGCCCTGTGCGGCCTGCAGGTTCTCGGCCTTGCCGTAGGCATACAGGCAGCCCTTGCGCTGAATCATCGCGGCAGCGGCGGGGGCATCGTCGAGCAGCGGCTGGTAGTCCGTGTAGGTATGGCTGAGCAGCCGGGCCAGCATCTCGCTGTTGGCACGAAAGCGAGTGGCGTTGCACTGGCCCATGAAGCGCATCAGCCACGGCGAGAGCCTGGGCAGGCACTTCCAGTCGATGACGAAGGGCGAGTCAGGCGACAGCAACAGCGAAGGCATGCTGCGCCAGATTTCCGGGCGAGCGATGGGCAGGCAGCCGTAATCCGCCAGAGTGCTGGCATTGCCGAAGGAGGTGCCGCTGGCGATGCCTTCGCGTTCGATCATCATCACCTCGTGGCCGTTGCGCCGCAGCCACAGGGCACAGGCGACACCCACGGCGCCTGCGCCGATCACCGCCACTTCCGTGTGTTCGCCATCACTCATCGAGTGCTCACCTTGTGGTCATCTTGTTGTTATCGAGGTGTTGTCATCCTGGCGTCGATATCGAAGCGCCGTCATCGAGGTATTCGCGCCGCAATGACGCACGCCCCGAGGGTGGCCGGGGCGCAGCAGGAGACCTTCGAGAATGCCTCGCGTGCGACAGCTGGGCAAGCGCGCTGTGGCCGTGCGTGTCGTACTCAAGCGTTGCGGGCGTGGCGAAATCCAGGCCCTTCAAGACACGCGCTTCAAGTTCGGCTCGGCTCCTCGAAGGGTAGCGGGATGTCATCACCGCGCCGGACGGCGAAGACATTCAGCGTCATGGCCACCAGGGCGTAATACCCCAGTACTCCGACCAGCTCCACTACCACGGTTTCGCCGAACATCGCGACGGCCTCGCCGTACAGGGCATCATCGATGCGCCGCTTGGCGTAGAGCGCGCGGGTGATGCGATAGACCAGCCGCTCATCGTCCCGTGTAAATTCGGGTTCACGCTCCTCGCGCAGCGCCGTGATGACCTCGGGCGCGAGGCCAGCCTGCTCGGCGATCGGCGCGTGAATCTGCCATTCGGCCTGGGATTTCCACCACACCGCCGTGGTGAGAATCGCCAGCTCGCTGAGGCGCAGCTCGAGGCCGGTGGCGTAACGGCAGAAGGCGCCGAGGCGCTGGGCATGATCGGCAAGCTCGGGGCTGTGGATCCAGGCCAGGAAGGGGCCGTCCAGATTGCCGCGCGGGCCGCTGAGAATCTCGGCCAGTACCTCGCGCTGAGCCGTGCTCATGCTGGCGTCATCCAGTTCGGTCAGACGTGATGTGATCGCCATGAAAGTCACTCCTTTCAAAACCATTCAAAGATCGTGGGGCAGGCAATGCGCCTGCAGCTGAGCCGTCACAGGCTGGCCAGGGCGGTATCGATGGCACGCCCCAGCCTGGCGGTGAGCTCGTCCAGGTGCGACTCCTGAAGAATGAACGGCGGTGCCAGCAGGATGTGATCGCCCTGGCGGCCATCCAGGGTGCCGCCCATCGGGTAGCACATCAGGCCTTCAGCCATCGCAGCCTTCTTGAGCCGTGCGTGAAGCTTTAGGGTCGGGTCGAAGGGGCGCTTGCTGTCGCGATCCGCCACCAGCTCCAGTCCCTGGAAGAGGCCGCGACCACGGATGTCACCGACATGGGCGTGATCCGCGAAGCGCTCGTTCAGGCGCGCCTTGAGCCCCTCGCCGAGGACGTTGACGCGAGTGAGCAGGTCGCGGGCTTCGATGGTCTGCTGGACTGCCAGCGCCGCGGCACAGGCGGTGGCATGGCCGATGTAGGTATGACCGTGCTGGAAGAAGCCGGAGCCATTGGCGATGGCATCACGGATGCGCTGGCTGACCAGGGTCGCGCCGATCGGCTGGTAGCCGGCGCCCAGGCCCTTGGCGATGGTGATCAGGTCCGCCGTGATGCCTTCCTGCTCGGCGGCGAACAGGCTGCCGGTACGTCCCATGCCGCACATCACCTCGTCGAGAATCAGCAGCACGCCGTAGCGATCACAGACCTCGCGGATGCGTCTGAAGTAGCCGGGTACCGCCGTGACGGCGCCCAGGGTGGCACCGACCACCGGCTCGGCCACGAAGGCCATCACATTCTCGGCGCCCAGTCGCAGGATTTCCTCCTCAAGTTCCGCGGCGAGACGAATGCCCATCGCCTCGGGCGTCTCGGCGAGCTGCTGGTCCCGATAGGCGTAGCAGGGGCTGACGTGGCTGACGTTGATCAGCAGCGGCTCGAATTGCTGACGGCGCCAGGCGTTGCCGCCGGTGGCCAGCGCACCCAGCGTATTGCCGTGATAGCTCTGGCGCCGCGCGATCAGATGCTTGCGCTGGGGCTGGCCGATCTCGACGAAATACTGACGGGCCAGCTTGAGAGCCGCCTCGACCGCTTCCGAGCCGCCGGAGACGAAGTAGACGGAGTCGAGTCCTGCAGGGGCGCGTTCGATGAGAAAGTCGGCCAACTGCTCCATCGGGTCACTGGTGAAAAACGAGGTATGCGCGTAGGCCAGTTGGCTGACCTGATCCTTGATGGCCTGCGCCACGGCCTCGTCGCTGTGCCCCAGGCATGACACGGCCGCACCACCGCTGGCATCCAGATAACGGCGACCCTCGCGATCGACGATGTAAGGGCCATCGCCCTTTGCAGCGATGGGATAGTCCTGATTGAGGTTGCGATGCAGTACGTGACTCATGTGGGCTCCGGGGGGCAGGGGTGCGAAGGTGTAATGCAAATATGTAGTGCATTTATGTTTTATGCAATAAATCATTGCATAAAGTCGCCTGAATCTTCGGTCTCGACCGGCCAGAGATGCTACCGTTGCCGCCATCTGTCCTGTCCCTTGCCAAGGAGGCGTCCCATGCCCCCATCCTCACAAGCCCCCGGGCCCGTATCCCCTGACTCGCCGCCGGAGACCCTGGAGGGGTTGAAGCAGCTGCTGGTGGCGATTGATCGCCGTGAGGTGGATATCCGCCTCGGCGCGAGTTCCCGGCGTGTGCTGGCGGTGCTGATCGAGTCCCCGCAACGCACGGCGGTGTCTTCCATCAGCCAGCTGGCGGAGCTGACCGGCGTGAACGCCTCGACCTTCTCGCGTCTGGCCCAGCGGCTGGGTTACGAGGGCTTCAGCCGATTTCAGGCTGTCTTCCGTCAGGCGGTGACGGATGGCGAGCATTTCTACAGTCAGCAGGCGGCGCGACTGTCGTCACGTGATGCCGACAGTGGTGCCATGGCGCAGCTTGCGCGGCTGGGGCGTCAGGAAAGCGCCAACATTCTCGGCATGCTCGAGAAGGTGGACGCCGCGGCCTTCGAGGCCGCGACCACCTTGCTGGCCGAGGCACCGCGCGTGCGCCTGCACGGCATGCGCCAGTTCAATTCCCTGGCACTGTTCATGGCCTATGGGCTGGGCATGCTGCGCCCGGACGTGGCACCGCTGGACGCCAGTCGTCAGGGCGTGGCCGATGCACTGGCCCAGCTGTCGGCGGGTGATGTGCTGGTGGTGGCCAGTTGCTTCCCCTATACCCCAAGCGTGGTGGCCTGCGCCGAGGTGGCGGTGGAGCGTGGTGTCGAGGTGATTGCGCTGACCGATTCGGCCAGTTCTCCGCTGGAGCCGCTGGCGCGCTACAGCTTCCATGTGCCCAATCACAGCCTTTTTTATAGCAACAGCATGAGCGCCTTCATGTTCCTCGCCGAAGGTCTGCTCAGCGAGGTGGCCAGCAAGCTGGGTGAGGCCGGGGTGGCCTCGCTCAAGCATCGCGAGGCGATCATCACGAAGCTGGGGGGCGCACGCGGCTGACCCCCGCGACTCACTGCACCGAGCGTGAACGCGGGTATGCACCATAGTGGTGCTAGCGCAGCCCTATGCAATGCGGCTTCAAGGCGCATGCGGGACCAAAGAGGCATGGAGAGATATTGGCGTGATTCCTGCAAACCGACTGAGATGAAATGACATCTGTCAGTGCAAGGAATTTTCCATGAGCCGCGAGTACCGTTATACCCTGGGCAGTCAGGTCCATCGTTTCGCCAATCTGGCGGAGTTGATGGCCAAGGCGACGCCCGCCCGCTCCGGAGATCGTCTTGCTGGCGTGATCGCGGAAACCGCCGAGGAGCGAGTCGTCGCGCAGCTGTGTCTGGCGGAGCTGCCCCTCAAGACCTTCCTCGAAGACGTGCTGATTCCCTACGAACAGGACGACATCACCCGCCTGATCATTGATGAGCATGATCCGGTGGCGTTCCTGCCGATCGCGCATCTCACCGTCGGCGACTTCCGCAACTGGCTGCTGAGTGACCTCGCGACGCCGGCGATGCTGGCGCAGGTGCGTGCCGGCATCACCCCCGAAATGGCCGCCGCGGTCAGCAAGCTGATGCGCAATCAGGATCTGATTCTGGTCGCAAGGAAGTGCGAGGTGCTCACGGCCTTTCGCAATACCATCGGCAAGAGCGGCCATCTCTCGACCCGCCTGCAGCCCAATCATCCTACCGATGACGTCACCGGCATCGCCGCCAGCATTCTCGATGGTCTGCTCTACGGCAACGGCGACGCCGTGATCGGCATCAATCCGGCCACCGACAACGTGGCCCAGAGCATCAAGCTGATGCGCCTGATGGATGAGGTAATCCAGAAGTATTCGATTCCTACCCAGTCCTGCGTGCTGACCCATGTCACCAATACCATTGAATGCATCGAGCAGGGCGCCCCGGTGGATCTCGTCTTCCAGTCCATCGGCGGCACCCAGGCCACCAACGAGAGCTTCGGTGTCGAGCTTTGCGTGCTGGCGGAGGCGCAGCAGGCCGCGCTGTCGCTCAAGCGCGGCACGGTGGGCGACAACGTGATGTATTTCGAGACCGGTCAGGGCAGTGCGCTGTCCGCCGATGCCCATCACGGCCTGGACCAGCAGACCTGCGAGGCGCGCGCCTATGCAGTGGCCCGCAAGTACTCGCCGTTGCTGGTGAACACCGTGGTCGGCTTCATCGGTCCCGAGTATCTGTTCAATGGCAAGGAGATCATCCGCGCGGGGCTTGAGGACCACTTCTGCGGCAAGTTGCTGGGCCTGCCGATGGGCTGCGACATCTGCTACACCAATCATGCCGATGCCGATCAGAACGACATGGATACCTTGCTGACGCTGCTCGGAGTGGCGGGCTGCAACTTCATCATGGGCATCCCCGGCTCGGATGACATCATGCTCAACTATCAGACCACCTCCTTCCACGATGCCCTCTATGCCCGGCGGGTACTGGGCCTGGGCCCGGCGCCGGAATTCGCCGCCTGGCTCGAGGAGATGCAGATCTTCACCAATGTCGCCCAGCAGAAGCTGCCCACTGACATGCCGTCCTGCTTTGCCGATTCCCTGCGTCAGGTATCCGGAGGTGACGCATGAGCCATGACCAGCCCTCTGCTGACGCACTCTCGCGCAGCCTCGAACCTGATGCCATCGTCACGCCCAATGCCTGGCAACGGCTTGGCCAGTTCACGGATGCGCGCATCGGCCTGGGCCGTGCCGGCATCAGCCTGCCGACCAATCGTTCGCTGGAATTCCAGCTGGCGCACGCCCGCGCCCAGGACGCCGTCCACCTGCCGCTGGAGATTCCTCGACTGATCGAGGATCTCCAGCAACTGCCTGCACTCGAGAACGCCCCGGACATCCAGCATCTGCATAGCCGCGCCGTAGACCGCACCACCTATCTGCAACGCCCCGACTACGGCCGGCGTCTTGATGAGACCTCGTGTGGGCAGCTGTCCAGCCTCGCAGCGGAGCCTGCGGATCTGGCCATCGTGGTCGTCGATGGGCTCTCGTCTCTGGCGGTACAGAACAACGCCGCGCCCTTCATCGCGGCATTGCTGGAAACGCTTGCCGAGGATGGCCCGGATGCCTGGACGCTCACACCGATCAGCGTGGTGGAGCAGGGGCGGGTCGCGATCGGCGATGAAGTCGGTGAGCTGCTCAAGGCGCGGGCGGTGCTGGTGATGGTCGGCGAGCGCCCCGGCCTCAGCTCTCCGGACAGCCTCGGCCTCTATCTGACCTGGCAGCCGCGCGTCGGCCTGAGCGATGCCAGCCGCAACTGCATCTCCAACGTGCGCCCGGCAGGGCTCGACTTCGCCATGGCCGCCCAGCGTCTGCACTACCTATTGCGCGAGGCACGCAAGCTCGGTCTCACCGGGGTGGGGCTCAAGGACAGAAGTGGCGACAACTCGCTGGAGAGCGGGGGCGGTATCCAGAACTTCCTGCTGTCCTGACGGGCCGGCAGCGCAGCAGCGGGAAACTCCCGATCCAACAATGACAATGCTTGACGGCAACAAGGCGGCACCATGACTCGCGACACGCATCACGACACGAATGAGCAGGGGTATCTGGCCAGACGCCAGTTGAAGAAGGGCACGGCAGGTTGGGTCCTGCTGGCGGGACTCGGGGTCTCCTATGTGATCTCCGGCGATTTCGCCGGCTGGAATTTCGGTATCGGCGAGGCGGGCTGGGGCGGCTTCGCGATCGCGGCGCTGCTGATGGGCATCATGTATCTGGCGCTGGTGCTGTCGCTGGCGGAAATGTCAGCGGCCATTCCGGCCGCCGGCGGCGGTTACAGCTTCGCGCGTCAGGCCATGGGCCCGGCTGGCGGCTATCTCACCGGCCTCGCGGTATTGATCGAATATGCGCTGGCACCCGCGGCCATCGTCATCTTCATCGGCAGCGCGGTGGAGTCGCTGCTGGGGATCAATGGCCCGATCATCTACGCCATCTTCTATCTGGTGTTCATCGGCATCCACCTGGCGGGGGTCGGCGAGGCGCTCAAGGTGATGATGGTGATCAGCGGCCTGGCGGTGTTCGCGATCATTGCCACCGCCGTCGCGCTGATCGGTGACTTCGACAGCAGTCGCCTGTTCGACATCGCACCTACCGACGCCTGGGGGGCCAGCGACTTCATGCCCAATGGCTGGTATGGCATCTGGGCGGCGCTGCCCTTCGGCATGTGGCTGTTCCTGGCCGTGGAAGGGGTGCCGCTGGCGGCAGAGGAATCGCGCAATCCGGTTCGTGATGTTCCGCGTGGCATCATCGGCGCCATGCTGTTTCTGATGTTCACCGCCGTGCTCGTCGTCTTCCTGCTGGCCGGTGCCGCCGGTGCCGAGGCGATCGGCAGCAGTGCCGTGCCGCTGGTGGATGCGCGGAACGCGACCGGCAGTGAAGGGCTGGCAACGCTGGTCAATGTGCTGGCCCTGGCGGGGCTGGTGGCGTCGTTCTTCTCGATCATCTACGGCTACAGCCGTCTGGTGTTCGCGCTGTCACGAGCCGGCTACCTGCCCAAGACGCTGTCGCTGACCAGCAAGCGCAAGGCGCCGACCTGGGCGCTGGTAGTGCCGGGCATCTTCGGGTTCCTGGTCTCGCTGACTGGCGAGGGCGATCTGATCCTGGGCATGGCGGTGGTGGGGGCGACAGTCTCCTACGCGCTGATGGCGGCCAGCCATATCCTGCTGCGGCTGCGTCAGCCGGCGCTGGAGCGTCCCTATCGCACGCCGGGCGGCATCGTGACGTCCGCCATCGCACTGGTGCTCTCGCTGATCGCGCTGACCGGGGTCTATGCCTTCGACCCGCGTGCCTTCAATTACACCGTGGTGCTGTTCGTGGTGGGCATCGCCTACTACACCATCTTCAGCCGTCATCGACTGGTGGCGAAGACCGCCGAGGAGGAGTTCGCGCTGGTGGCGAATGCCGAGAGTGACCTGGCGGCCAGCTGATCCGCTCAAGCAGTTCAATCAGCTCAAGCCCTCAGGTAGCAAAGACGCCAACGCCCGCCATGACTGACCATGGCGGGCGTTGGCGTCTCTATCTGATGGGTGGGATCAGATCAGAAAGGATACTGCGCCAGGAATTGCTGGGCGGCCGCGGCGGGGTCTTCGGCACTGCACAGCGCCGATACGACGGCGAGGCCGTCGGTGCCGCTGGTCATGACTTCGCCGGCATTGGCCAGCGAGATACCGCCGATGGCGACCGTCGGCAGCGGGCTTGAGCGCACGAGCTGCGTGAGCCCCTCGATGCCCAGCGGCGCGGCATGATCCGGCTTGGTCGGGGTGGCATGGACCGGGCCGAGGCCGAGGTAGTCGAGGCGCTCGACATCGACGGCCTTGAGCTGCTCAAGCGTCTGTACCGACAGGCCGATCAAGGCGTCCTCGCCGAGACGGCGACGCGCCTCGACCGGGTCGCCATCGCTCTGACCGATGTGCAGGCCATCGGCGCCACTGGCCAGCGCGACCTCGATGCGGTCATTGATGATCAGCGGTACCTCGTACTCGTCCAGCAGCGCCTTGAGGCGGATGGCCTGGGCGATCATCTCCTCGTCGCTGGCGTACTTGTCGCGCAGCTGCACGACACTGACGCCACCGCGTACGGCGGCCATCACGGTGGCTTCCAGGCCGCGCTCGGCGCACAGCGCGGGGTCGGTGACCAGGTAAAGGGATAGATCAAGTGACATCGGTCAGCTCCAGACGAGAGGCTAGCAGGGTGGAATCGGCGTCGAGAGTATACAGGGCATCCATGAAGCGTGGCACGAAGCTGCCCGGCCCTTGCGCTGACTGGCCCGCCGTCTCACCGGCCTCGGCGTAACAGGCCAGCGCGGCGGCGGTGGCCTGCAGGGTCTCGTCATGTCCGGCGAGAAAGGCGGCGACCACGCTGCTCAGCGCGCAGCCCATGGCAGTGACGCGGCCCATCAGCGCATGGCCACCTTGAACCGTGATTTGGCGCTTGCCATCGGTGACGATATCGACACGGCCAGTCATTGCCACCACGCAATTCTGCGCGCGCGCCAGGGCGACGGCTGCCCGATAGGCGCGCTCCTGCGCATCCTCACCATCATCGCCACTGTCCACGCCGCGGCCCTGATTCATCTCACCGACCAGCGCCAGCACTTCGGAGGCATTGGCACGAATCACGCTGGGGCGATATTCCAGCAGCGAGCGGCAGGCATACTGGCGCAGGCTGGAGGCGCCGATGCCGACGGGGTCCAGCACCCAGGGTTTGCCATCGCGGTGGGCGCACATCGCGGCCAGCTGCATGGCCTCGATCCAGCTGGGTGAGAGGGTACCGATATTGATCGACAGCGCTGCACTGATGGCGGAGATCTCCTGGATTTCCTGCTGTGCATGCGCCATCAGCGGCGAGGCACCGATGGCCAGCAGGGTGTTGGCGGTCGGCGTCATCGCGACATGATTGGTGATGTTGTGCACCAGCGGAGTGGTCTGGCGCAGCTGATTCAGCAGGCTGCCGGGGGAAAGGGATGACGATGGGGTCATGGGATCTCGTGACTGGAGAAAGGAGGCATCAGCGCTCGAGAGTAGAAGCTGGCTTTGAAAGGTCAAGTGGCAAGGGCCGGCGCTGACGTGACGCGGGATCTCTCTGTTATCTATCAAGAGTCGCGCAAAGGATAATAAATAATATCGTGGTTCTATAAACCTTGACGACAAGCCCATAAGATACAGTCTCTTACGGTCTTTTTTGTACGAGTCATCAGTCAAGGGTCATGCAGTGATACGCACAGGTCAGCGCGGTAGCGTCAGCAATTCGAGCAACAATCACTCCAATATCGCTGGCAGCACCAGCAACGGCAGCAATAGTACTAGCATCAGCAGCAAGCCCTCGCGCGGACGGCAGCCGTCTGGCGACTCACGACTTGAGCGGATTGTCAGACGGGTGGCGATGGCGCTGGCAGTGCCCGTACTGCTGGGCGCTGCGGCCAGCAGTCAGGCGGATGCGGTGATCGCCAGCTGGAATCTGAAGCATGCCGGCTGGAACAACGGCAAGCATCTCGAGCAGGTCGCGGCGGTGGCAAGCCATATGGACCTGATCGGTCTGCAGGAGGTGATGAAGGAGGAGGTCGTCAGCGAGCTCGAGCAGCAGCTTGAAGCCCTGACCGGCGATGAGTGGGGCAGCCTGGTCAGCCATGCGGTCGGGCGCAGCACCTATACCGAGCGTTACGCCTATCTGTATCGCGACAAGACGATCGCCTATCAGGGCGGGGCTACCGTCTATCTCGATCCCGAGGATGTGTTCTCGCGCGAGCCGCTGCTGGCCACCTTCGTCGAGAAGGACAGCGGGCGGGCCTTCAGCGCCGCCAACGTGCATATCGTCTATGGCGACAGCAAGGCGGATCGCGCGCCGGAAATCCGTGCGCTGGCGGATATCTACGACCTGATGAAGGAAATCTCGCCCGGTACCCCGGCGATCATCATGGGTGACTTCAACATGGCACCGGACGAGCCTGCGTGGGGAGACCTGCGCACCCTCGGCCTGCGCCCGCTGATCACCGAGGGCGCTACGACGCTCTCCAAGACCGATGGCCGCTATGCCTCGCTCTACGACAACATCTGGTATGTGCCGAGCGAATGGCCCAGCGCCAGCGGCGAGGTGTTCCGCTTCCCGGACTATCTGGGTATCAGTCATGAGGCGGCACGTGCCGATGTCTCCGATCACGCCCCGATCTATCTGTCGGTGACCGGCGAGACACTGGCGTTGCTGCCGCTGGACGGCGGCCAGCCGCAGGCGGCGGGCACAGAGGTGGCCAGTCGTGCATCCAACGCCTCCAGTTCGGCGAGTCAGACCTGTATCGACCTCAACACCGCCAACGCCGATCAGCTGGATCGCCTGCCCAATATCGGGCCGGCACGCGCCGCCGATATCATCCGGCAGCGCCCGTGGAGTTCCAGCGGTCAGCTGACTCGCATCAGCGGCATCGGCAAGGGCACGCTCAGCGAGATCGTCGCCAGCGGCATGCTGTGCAGCTGAAAGACGGCCCGATGGTGTCCTGACATGCTCATGACACGGCCCGCACCCCAAGGATGAAGCATGGGGTGCGGGCCTTGTCGTTCAGCGAGGAGCCACATTGCGTCGAGCGGATCAGGTCAGATACTTGGCAAACCACTCAAGCGTTCTGTCCCAGGCGAGTCTGGCGGCCTGTTCGTCATAGCGTGGCGTCGAATCGTTGTGGAAGCCGTGGTGGGTGTCCGGGTAAATGTAGGCCTCATAGACCTTGTCGTGTTCCTCAAGCGCGGCTTCATAGGCGGGCCAGCCGGCATTGACGCGCTCATCGTGCTCCGCATAGTGCAGCAACAGCGGGGCCTTGATGGCGGCGACTTCCTCGGCGCGCGGTTGGCGGCCATAGAAGGGCACGGCACAGGCAAGCTCCGGATAGGCCACGGCGGCGGCATTGGAGACGCCCCCGCCGTAGCAGAAGCCGGTAATGCCGACCTTGCCGGTGGTGCGGTCCTCGCTCATCAGGTAATCGATGGCGGCGAAGAAGTCGTTCATCAGCTTTTCAGGGTCTACCTGTGCCTGCAGCTCCTTGCCCCTGGGGTCGTTGCCCGGATAGCCGCCCACCGAGCTCAATCCATCCGGGGCCAGCGCGATATAGCCGGCCTTGGCCACGCGGCGCGCCACGTCCTCGATATAGGGGTTGAGGCCACGGTTCTCATGCACCACCACCACGCCCGGCAGCGGGTCGCTGGCCTTGGCGGGCTTCACCAGATAGGCGCGCACCTCGCCGTGGCCCTCGGGGGAGGGATAGGTGATGTATTCGGCGACGATGTCGGGGTCGGTGAACTCGACCTGAGAAGCCAGCGCGTAGTCGGGGCTGAGGCTTGCCAGAATCGAGGTGGCTGTCATGCCCGCGACGGCAAAGGCCGCCGCGCGATCCAGAAACTGGCGGCGAGTGATGTTGCCATGCACATATCCGTCGTACAGCTCCAGCAACTCGGGAGCAAAATCCTTTGCAGTGAGGCGGGCCATGTCAGGCTCCTGGGCAAGAGAAGGGGCGAGCGAATCTTGAACATAGCAACCCGTCAGGACGCTACCAAGTTTTTGCCGCCCTGTTCATCGAGTCTGTCATTTTCCGAGCCTGACATTTTCTGAGCCTGACATTTGCTAAGCCAGGTACTTGTCGAAGCGGACGTGAGCAGGGCGGGTGTGAGCAGGGCGGGTGTAGGAAGGCCTGGCGGCGGCGCCAGGCTGGGTTGAATGGACGTGAGCCGGGTCGCGCATATCACCCGTCGCGGCCGTGCGCATTGTGACTGCAGGCGTCAATCATTATCATCTGCGCATGATTCATGCTGATAACCGAGCCGCCTGGCGGCTCCGGTGGGCCCTGATGCATGGAAGTTCACTTCCTCCTCCTAGTGGCAGACCTTGCTGGTGATTGAAAAACGTCCGATGTCTCCCCCCGCGCACGCTCAGGCCTCAGCGCCTGAGTCGTCGCCTACGCTCGCCCAGCAATACCGGCGCTTCGCCTGGAAGCGTGTGGTGATTCTCTCCGCGCTGTGCCTGGCACTGTTGTTGGCCATCCTTGGCGACATCATGACCGGCCCTGCCGATCTCGCGCTGTCTGATCTGCTGGGCGAACTCATCAATCCCGGTTCGCACGGGCCGATCAATGAAGCCATCGTCTGGCAGATTCGTCTGCCGACGGCGGTGATGGCGGCGCTGGTCGGTGCAGCCCTGGGGCTTGCGGGCGCCGAGATGCAGACCGTGCTCAACAACGCCCTGGCCAGCCCCTTCACGTTGGGTGTGGGCGCCGCGGCGACTCTTGGCGCCTCGCTGGTCATCATCCTGGATGTCGCCTTGCCGGGGCTGCCGCCCAGCTACACCATCGCGCTGATGGCCTTCGTGTTCGCGGCGCTGTCGATTCTGGCCATCGATGCCGTGGCCTCGCTGTATGGCGCCAGTCGCGAAGTGATCGTGCTGTTCGGCATCGCGCTGGTCTTCGTGCTCAACGCCGTCAATGCGCTGGTGCAGTTCGTGGCCAGTCCCGATGCGCTGCAGCAGCTGGTGTTCTGGACCATGGGCAGCCTGTCGGAAGCCTCGTGGGAGCGAGTCGCGATCATCGCAAGCGTCTTGGTCGTCTGCCTGCCCTTCGCCATGCGGCGTGCCTGGGCGCTGACAGCGCTGCGTGCCGGGGAAGACCATGCGCGCAGCTTTGGCGTGCCGGTCACTCGCCTGCGCCGCACGGCACTGTTGCGTGTCAGCCTGCTGGCGGCAGTGGCGGTGGCCTTTGTCGGCACCATCGGCTTCATCGGTCTGGTCGGGCCGCACATGGCGCGTCTGGCGCTGGGGGAAGACCATCGCTTCTACCTGCCCGGCAGTGCGCTGGCGGGGGCGCTGGTGCTGTCCCTGGCCGCCACGGCCAGTGAGTCACTGGTACCTGGCCTGGTGCTGCCGGTAGGAATCGTGACCTCATTGATCGGCATTCCCTGTTTCCTCGCCTTGCTGCTCGGTCAGCGCAGGGGGCAGGGATGAGCCATCACGTCTTTGATTCGCAAGCCTCCTTGAAGATCTCGCAGCTGACCACCGGCTATCAGCGGCGCATGATCTTTGATCAACTCGATCTGCCACCGCTGCCGGCGGGCTCACTGGTCGGGGTGCTCGGGCCGAATGCGGTCGGCAAGTCGACCTTCCTCAAGGCGATTGCCGGCATGCGCCCGGCCAAGGGCGACATCCACCTCGGGGAGCTTGCGCTGTCGTCGCTGCACGGGGCGAACCGCATGCGTCATGTCGGCTACCTGCCGCAGACGCTGCCGCAGCCGACCAGTCTGGTGGCCTATGAAGCCGTGGCCAGCGCCTGTCGCGCGGCGCGTGCCGAGTTGAGCCGCGAGGCCACGGATTCGCTGGTCGAGCAGGTCTTCGCACGCCTGTCGCTGCATTCTCTGGCCTTCCGGCGCATGGACACGCTCTCCGGTGGCCAGCGTCAGATGGTCGGTCTCGCCCAGGCGCTGGTGCGCCAGCCGCAACTGCTGCTGCTCGATGAGCCGACCAGCGCGCTGGATCTGCGCTGGCAGCTGGCCTTGATCGAAGGCGTGCGCGGCGTGGTACAGGAGCAGCAGGCCATCTGCCTGATCGCCTTGCACGACATCAATCTGGCGCTGCGTTTCTGTGATCAGATCATCCTGTTCGCACCCTCCGGCCTGCTGGCCACCGGGGCCCCGCGGGAGGTGATCACCGCCGAGCATCTGCGTGAGGCCTACGGGATCGAGGCACGGATCGAGAGCTGCTCGCTGGGCCATCCGGTGGTGCTCATCGATCGCGTCGCCGACTCGGCCCAGGCCGATATCGGTCATATCACGCGCGATGCCGGAGCCAGACGATGATGGCGAGGCGCACAAGACTGGCAGGTGTCCGCCTGCTGGCACTCGCCACTGTCTTCGCAGGGGCCTTCTCGAGCGCGCCGGGCAACCTTGCCCATGCCGCCGAGCCGGTCGCCAAGGTGCCCTTCGCTACTGAACAGGCCCAGGCCAGCTTTCCGCGTCAGGTCACGGATCTCGCCGGGCGCGAGGTGACGCTTGAGTCCTCGCCGCAGCGCATTTTCCTCGCCCAGCCGCGTCAGCTATATGCGCTGCTGACGCTGCTGGAGGCGCCGCTTGAGCGTATCGTCGGCTGGGGCTATCCCCTGGCGGTGTTTGACCCGGCGATGACCGAGCGTCTCGAGGCGCGCTGGCCACAACTTGCCACGCTGCCAGCGCTGAGTCGGGCCTCGACGCCGAGCCTCGAAGGCGAGGCCCTGCTGGCGTTGACGCCGGACCTGGTACTGTTCGATCTCTCCCAGCGTTCGCGTATCGAAGGCTCGCCGCTGGCGGCGCTGCTGGATGAGGTTGGCACTCCCTGGCTGTATGTCGAGTTCAATCATCATCCGCTGCAGGATGCTCCGGTCAGCGTGCGCCTGCTGGGCGAGGTGCTCGGCGTCGAGGCGCGTGCCCGCGAGGTGGAGGACACCATGGCGGCGCATCTGGCGCTGATTGACGAACGTCTGGCGACGATAGCCGATCGGCCGCGTGTGCTGATCAACATCGCACCGGGCGTGAAGGTGGATTGCTGTCGTACCAATCTGCATAACGGCGTGGCGGACCTGGTCACGCGGGCCGGCGGGCGCAATCTGGCCGCTGAACTGGCGCCGGTCAGCGGTGCCACCCTCAGCAAGGAGTGGGTGCTGGCCCACCCGCCCGAGGCGATTCTCAATACCGGTGGCCAGTGGGCCAAGGGCGATGGCCTGCGTGCCGGCATCGGCATCTCGGGTGAGGATATCCAGCATGATCTGGCGCGCATGGTGCAGACATTGCCCGGCTGGCAGTCACTGGATGCCGTCAAGCAGGGCCGGGTGATGGCGTTGTGGCATGGCTTCCACCAGGGGCCCTATGCCATCGTCGCGCTGGAGGCCATCGCGCGCTGGCTGCACCCCGAGACCTTTGCCGACCTCGACCCCATGGCCACCTTTGCCTGGCTGATGAACGACCCGACGCTGTCGCGCAGCAGCGGCCACTTCTGGGGGCAGCTGGCGCTTGAGGCGCCTGACACGCCCCGATGAGCTGATCGGGGCAGGTGCTCGGGGACGGAAGTCGTATTTTCTACTTGAGGCTTTCCTGAAACGATGGAGCGACGTTGTCATCGCCTGATGAAGACATCGGGCCAGCGACGGGAGGCCGCATGTCAGAGCAGGGTGACCGCAAGCCCATAGCGACGGTCAGTCCGGTGCGCAGCGCACAGTTGGTGGCAATCGTCCTGGCGCTGATCGAGCTGTTCCGGGGAGATTGGCAGGGCGCCCTGCTGCTGGGCGGGCTAGGGTGGGTGATCGGGCTTTTCAAGCATCCGCGCTGATAGGCGGCGCGAGTGGTACGTCTTTTCCGTGACAGGAAATCAGGGGGTAATGTGGCCAAGACACGCATGGTGACCCAGTTCGGCATGGGCACCTCCATCCGCAGCCAAGACTACACCGAGGCGGCGGCACGTGGCATCCGCGATGCCCTGTGGCACAACTCGCTCAACGTGGCGGACGCCTTCGGCTTCCCCAAGGAGGCGATGCTGATCGAGGTCGAGATCGGCGTGCAGCAGCCCGACAAGGTCGACAGTGATGCCCTGCTGGGCATCTTTCCCTACGGTCAGCCCAGTGTGCGTGTGGTCAAGGGCGGGCTGGACGTCGCCAAGCCGGATGGCAGCGGGGTCAGCGTGATCGCCAACGTCGCCATCATCGTGTCATTCGACATGGCGGCCACCAGCGCGGCGGCCGCCGGCGCGGCATCCACCTCTTCCACGGCCGGGCAGTCGGCAGGAGGTCAGTCATGAGCGAGCAACGCATCATTCTCGAGATGGGCACCGGCAATGACCTCTACGGCATGGACTACACCAAGGCTGCCTGCCGTGCGGTGCATGACGCCCTGCATCATTCCTCCATCGTGATGTTCCAGTCACTCGGCATCGATCACCACCAGATGCGCGTCGAGGTTACCATCGCGGTCCAGGAACCGGACGCCGTGGATGTGGACGCGGTAGCGCGCGAGCTTCCCCGTGGGCGCGCCGAGGTGACGGTGGTGCAGGGCGGGCTCAATGTGCATGACGAGGCCAGTGGCCAGACGCATGTCGTGGCCTCGGCCGCTGTCGCCGCCATGCTCGATATCGACCACGACGCATGGCAGCTGTGCCAGTCGTAGGCAATGCGCAAGCGCCGACTGAGGGCGTGTTGGCCAATAACGAACAAAGCCCCCGTGCGTCAGTGACGCGCGGGGGCTTTTCGGTTCAGACCCGATGGCACAGGTGATGACACCGGACTCGTGCGGCGACATTCGTATGGCAGCTCTGGTGGCCATGGCACGTGGCAGAGTGACATGGCTTGGGAGTTGCCGGCGAAATCACCCGCCGAGCCGCGTGTCGAATCAGGATTGTTGCTGAGTCGTGACATGGGCGATCACGGACATGCCGATGCGTACCTTGTCGAAGTCGGGCTGATTCGGGTTGAACACGATCTTGACCGGCATGCGCTGGGTGATCTTGGTGAAGTTGCCGGTGGCGTTCTCGCTGGCCACGGCCGAGAAGGCGCTGCTGGAGGCCGGTGCGATGCTGTCGACATGGCCAGTGAAGGTCGTGCCCGGCAGGCTATCCAGCGTCATCTCGACCGGTTGGCCCGGCGCCATCTCGGCCATCTGGGTCTCGAGATAGTTGGCGACGACATAGGCTTCCTTGTGCGGCACGATGGCCAGCAGCGAATCACCCGGTTGCACGTAGGCACCGACACGCAGTGAGCGCTGGGTGATGATGCCGTCCTTCGGCGCACGAATGACGGTATAGCCAGTGTTCAGTTCCGCCTGCTCGAGTGCTGCACGTGAGCGTTCGACCTCGGCCAGGGCTTCCACGCGCTGGGCTTCAAGGACGCCGATCTGCTTTTCCGCCGAGCGCTGAGCCGCCTGGGCCTGCACGAGATTGGCTTCCCAGATGCCTTGCTGTTCATCGGCCTTTTCCTTGTCCTGCTGGGAGGCGGCGTTGGTCATGCGCAGGCTGCGGTAACGCTTGGCATCATTGCGCGCATAACGCAGTGAGGCCTGGGTGGACTTCACTTCCGCGATGGACTGCTGCACGACGGCTTGCTGACGCTCGATGTTGGCATCCAGGTCACCGACCGCTGCCTGCTGGGCGGCGAGATCGGCCTGGGCGGAGTGCAGGGAGGCCTGGTAATCGCGGTCATCCAGCGTGGCCAGGATCTGGCCTTCCTTGACCACTTCATTGTCTTCCACCAGCACCTTGTCGATCTGGCCCGCGACGCGTGTGGTCACCATCACGCTATCGGCGCGTACATAGGCATTGTTGGTGGCTTCGCGGCCATCGTGGCCCTTCCAGTAGAGGCCCGCGTAGGTCGCGACCAGCAGGAGCGCCAGAACGCTCAACAGTAGGGTGGTACGTGTCTTGTTCATGTCGGTGTCGTATCTCGTCGTCTATGTCGAAGAAGGGGGAAGTGGCTGAATCCTGGCTAGCTGGTTGCCGTTGCCTGTGTCTGTGTCTATGCCCCGGAGGGTTGTGCTTGAGAGGGCTGAGACTGAGAGGGCTGAGACTGAGAGCGCTGTGCTGGCTCTGGTTGAGGTGCCGGTGCCGGTTGGGGCGGATAGGCGCGGATCGGCAGCACCATGACCAGTATCAGCAGCGCCACCACGAAGGGGATGATGACGAGGTAGGCATCCGCATAGCTCATCACGGAGGCCTGCTCGGAGATGCGCGTGGTGATATCGCTTGCCGCGTCGACCTGGATGAGTCCGGCGGGCTGATTGCCCTGCAGGCCGAGTGCTTCGCCCAGGCGGGTGGTGTGCAGGGCTTCACGCGTGACGAGGAAGCTCCCGTAGACCGTGGAGGCTACCACCGTGAACAGGGCGCGCAGCGAGTTGACCATCGCGGTGGCGAACGGCCCTTCCAGCGGGCTGAGCGCCCCGGTGGCATTCATCAGCAGCGGTACCACCACCATCGGCTGACCCAGGGTGTTGAGCACCTCGATGAGATAGAAGTTGTCGCGATTCCAGTCGCTGGTGAGCTGCGAGCCCAGCAGGCAGCTGATCAGGATCAACACCAGGCCCGTGGCCATCACGTAGCGGCTGTCGACGCTCTTGCGGTTGATCAGTGTCGCCACCAGCGGTGCCAGCAGCAGCTGTGGCAGGGCCATGGTCAACATGACCGGAAACAGCTGCATGGGGCGATAACCTTGCACTTCCCCCAGGAAGGCGGCGGGAATGGTGCCAGCGGACAGGGTCAGGAACATGAAGGTACATAGGGTGATGATGCCGAAGGCAAAGTTGCGGCGTGCCAGTAGCTGCAGCTTGTAGAGCGGCATCGGGTGGAACCACTCATGGATCAGGAAGGTCACGAAGACCAGCCCGCCCGTGGTCAGCAGGGCGACGACCAACGGTGAGTTGCCCCAGTCGAGTCGCTCACCCTGGGTCATGCCGGCGACCAGCGCGCACAGGGCGGTGACGCCCAGCAAGGCACCGAGCCAGTCGAACTGCTTGCAGCGTTCCAGCTTGAGCGGGTCCTGTGGCAGGCCCCAGGAGACCAGCGCGGCGGCGAGAATACATACCGGAGCGGTTTCCCAGAACACCAGATTCCAGTCGCCCAGGTCGCCATAGAGAGCGGCCAGCGGTGCCGACAGATAAGGGCCGAAGGTGGCCGTCATCGCATAGGCCGACAGGCCATAGAGCTTGCTATGCCACGGCAGGAAGCGCAGTGCTGACATCATCAACAGCGGCAGGATGCTGCCGGAGGCCAGGCCCTGGGCCAAGCGCAGCCCCGCCATCAGCGGGAAGCTGTCGGCCAGAGGCACCAGCAGCGAGAACAGGGCCAGTGCCAGGCAGGCACCGATCGCGAAGCGGCGCAGGCTGAAGGTGACGGCCAGCCAGCCGGCAAGCAGCATCATCGAGACTTCCGCCGCGCTGTAGATCGTGGTCAGCCAGCTGCCCTCATCGTGGGAGAAGCCGAAGTGTCCGACCACATCCGTCAGGACGGTCTGCGTGACACGCTCTCCCACACCGGACATCAGCGATGCGAGCAGAATGCCCACAAGACCGAGTGCGAGTCGTGGATTGAAGGGGTGAGGAGCGGCCACTGTAGAGTTCCCGTTTTGAGGTGAAGCTCTAGACACTTTGGGTGTCTCATAATGCGGTACACTGTACCACTCAGCGGTTTTGTTAGGCAAGTAGTTAGCTTGTTAAGGAGTTATGTCTGTGTCCACAAGAGAAGGTAGTGGCGTGCAGGTCGTGGCCAGGGTGGCGGCGATCCTCAAGAGTCTGGAAGGCAGTGAGCAGGGCATGAGCCTGGGGGAGATCGCCGCCATGAACGATCTGCCGCGCTCGACCGTCAAGCGGCTGGTCGATGCGCTGGCCCAGGAAGACCTGCTGGAAATCCACGGCCATGGCGGGATACGGCTCGGCTCTGCGCTGATGCGGCTGGCGCGCCATAGCCAGCTCGATATCATCACGCATGCCAAGTCATTTCTGGAGGCGTTGAGCGGCACCACCGAGGAAACGGTGGTGCTCTGCAGTCTGAGCGGCAACGAGCTGCTGATACTGCACTCGGTGTTGTCGCCGCTGCCGCTGCGGGTATCGCCGATGGCCGGCAACTTCCTGTCATTGCATGCGACAGCCAGCGGCAAGGTGTTGCTCTCGCATCTCGAGGATGAGCAGGTGGAGCGCCTGCTGGGGACGGATCTCATGGCCTACACGCATAACACCCTCGCGATGCCGGCACTGCTGACGCAACTGGCCGAGGTGCGTCGCACCGGCATCGGCCATGATGAGGATGAGCATATGCAGGGGGTCGGTGCGATCGCAATTGGCCTGGAGACCAGTCAGGGCCATTACTCCGTGTCCGTGGTCGGCCCCTCATGGCGCATCAGCGAGCACAGGGCGGAGATTCAGGCCGCGCTGCAGGCGACCCGTAACGAGATGCTCAAGACCTTTCGTTCACTCAAGTGAGGGCGCTCCGCCAAGGCGGCCATGTGCGGCGGCTGATCGAACGACGAGGTGGTGGAGAGGGCGAACAGGAAGGCAGGCACAGTCACGCCGCCCGACCGAATGGGCGGGCGGCGTGTTGTTACAAGGCAGCACTCAGAGACAGAGCTGAGAAACTGAGTTTGGAAAGAGAGTCTATAAAGAGAGCTTAGCAAGAGAGCTCAGAGGCCAGGGCTCGCTCAGGCCTCTCTGGCCGCGATCAGCTGGTCCGCCAGGGTCATCAGCTCCGCGGCGATGAAGTCCGGGGTCGGCACATTCTCGGCGGGCAGCACGGCATTGTGCGGGCGCGTCAGCAGGGCGCCCTGCATGCCGGCGGCCTGGGCACCGATGGTATCCCACACGTGGCAGGCGATCATGCACATGTCGCCCAGCTCGACCTCGAGCTGCTTGGCGACATGCTGATAGGTGGCCGGCGCCGGCTTGAACTGCTTGACGCTGTCGACGCTGAAATGCTGCTCGAAGGCCTCGCTGATACCGGCCTTTTCAAGCGGCGTCGGGGAGGCGCTTGCGGGGGAATTGGTCAGCGTCACCAGGCGGAAACCGGCCTGCTTGAGGCGCTCAAGCGCCGGGGCGACATCGGGATGGGCCGGCATCTCGGCCATGCGCGACTTGAGCTCATCGATATCCTCATCCGCGAGTCTGACCTGATGGATGTCGGCGACCATCTTCAGGGCGCCCACGCCGAGCGCACCGAAGGGGGTGTAGCGTTGTGAGAGCGTCATGGTCTGCGAGTACAGCACCAGCTGTGCGAACCATTCGCGCAACACGCTTTCATCACCGAACACGCGTGCGAACAACGGCGAGAGAGTGGTGATGTCGAGTAGTGTCTCGTTGACGTCGAACACCAGTACATCGGGAAAGGTCGTGTCAGACATGGTGGCTCCTGGGGTGATAATTCAGACATGCAGTGGGCGCGAAGCGAGGTAGCAGGCACGGGTGGCGCCATGGGAGGGGCAACACCAACGGTTCAGCGCCAAGGAATCAGTGCAGGCAAGCCCACGCCGCTTTCTTCATGCTTCATGGCGCAAGACTACCCGTTGTTGAGCGATTGCTCAAATCATGGCCGCTGGCAGTGTGATGACGCCGGTCAGAGGTCTGGAATGGCACCGGTAATTTCAGCGCCAGACGGAGGTCGACATTTTCATGATCAAATGTTGTACAAACATTGAATTTACGCCATATTGCGTCGCAGAAGGGCTGAAAAAACCAAGAAAACAGCAGGGGTAAGGGACAATGAGCAATATCGCTATCTGGATGGGGCTTGGCTTGGCCGTCACCTTTGTGCTGTTGGCGACTGGCGTCTTTGACAGGTTACTGACCCGCATCGAGCAGGATGATTCGGCGCGCAAGATGAAATGATCTGCTGGCGGTGACAGCCGAAGGTATTCACGTAAAACCCACCCTCGAGGGTGGGTTTTTTCATGCCCGTTTGGCGACAGAGCCTATAGGGTAAGCGCGATTTGCGGTTTCGCGAATCTAAAGCCGGGTAGTCATCGGTCAGCAAGTGTAGTCTTGCGTATCGCTGTGTAATCATGGAGAAGTGATTTGCTATCGGGGTGTTTGTCGCAGTCATGGTGTTTCGCGATTCGCGATGAGATCAACGTGCTGAACACGCCAGCACGTTACCACTGGTTAACGTTTCGAGAATTCCCGCCCACAAGAGTGAGTTGTACAGATATCACATCATGGATAGTGTGAGTTCAGCGGGTTTTGCAGAGTATGAGGGATGTTCACACCCGTAATGATTACCTGAACGCGTGTGATCATTGCCATGAATTCAATCAGTGTGGCTCCAGGGAATCGAATCATGGATGAGAAAGCCAACGCCGTTCTGTCCTGCCCGGTATGTAACTGCCTGAGCATGGATTACCAATATCATGAGCACTCTGATGATTACCTGGTGCACTGTGGTGAGTGTGCCGAGTTCATCGGCACCTGGTCATTGCTGCAACGTGAGCTCGCGGTGCAGAAGTTACGGATTGCCTTGCTCAGTCCGGAACTCGCCAGCCAGAGTCTTTACCGTCGTGTGCGCAGCATGCCCGTCATCCACTGAGGTTCAGATGGGTCAGCTTTCGCTGAGCTGCCCCGACAAAGATCATCGTGTGTCGCTCTCGAGGTTGCTTTCGAGATGTCTAGAGCATGTATGTCAGATACAGCAAGGCCCCGCCATGGCGGGGCCTTGCTGTATCTGACGTCTGCGCCGTGCTCAGTTCTGGTAGGCACCGGCGGCGTAGGTCATCTCATAGCTGTGGCTATAGACCTCGAGGATGTTGCCGAACGGGTCTTCCATGTAGACCATGCGGAACGGCTTCTCACCCGGGAAGTACTCGCGTACCGGCATGCGCTGCTTGCCGCCGGCGGCGACGATGCGCTCGGCCAGTCCTTCGACGTCCGGGTCCTGGACGCAGAAGTGGAAGATGCCGGTCTTCCAGTACTCGAAGTTGTTTTCCGGCGTCTCGTGGTTCGGGAATTCGAAGATCTCGACGCCGATACGGTCGCCGGTGGACAGGTGGGCGATGCGGAAGCTGCCCCAGCCCGGGCCGAAGACATCGCTGCACATCACGCCGATGGCGGAGTCATCTTCGGTGATGGTGGTCGGCTCCATCACCACGTACCAGCCCAGCACTTCGGTGTAGAACTTGACCGCGGCTTCCACATCACCGACGGACAGGCCGATGTGGGAGAAGGTGCGCGGATACGGTGTGTTCTTTTCGTTGCTCATGAGTCACCTCGATATATGAGTCGTGAAGGAAATGGCTCGGTCACTGCCTGCGTGACGTTGGATGCCATCTTGGGCGTCATGAGCAATAATGAAAACCACGTTGTTGTTATGATAATGATAAGACTTGCTTATGGCTGTAGAGGCTCTCCGTCGCAGTCTTGCTGATGCTGCCCCCCTGATTCTTCCAACCCCCCAGGAGCTTGAATGCTGCAACCCCAATGGCTACGCACCTTTCGTACCCTGGTGAGTGTCGGCAACTTCACGCGCACTGCGGAGCGGCTCGATCTGACCCAGGCCGCCGTCAGTCAGCATGTGCGCCAGCTGGAAACCCGGCTTGGCACGCTGTTGATCCGTCATCCGCGCAAGATCGAACTGACGCCGGCCGGCCATGCTCTGCTGGATTTCGCGCGTGAGATGGAAACCGCCGAGCAGCGCCTGACCCAGCGGCTGGCGGGCAATGAAGACAGTCATGGCGATATTCGGCTGATCACGCCGGGCAGCATTGGCCTGGCGATCTATCCGCGCTTGCTGGCGCTTCAGCAGGAGTCGCCGGGCCTCAATGTCCACCATCGCTTCGCGCCGACGCGCGAGGTGGTGGAGGCCGTACTGGAGAATCGCTTCGAGTTGGGGATCGTCACGCTCAAGCCCGATGACCCGCGCCTGAGCGTGACGGAGTGGGCGCGTGAGCCCCTCGAGCTGGTGGTGCCGGCGGGAGTCGAGATCCATGACTGGGGGGATCTCGAGACACTGGGCTTCATCGATCACCCGGATGGTCAGGACATGGCCTCGCGCCTGTTGAGTCGGCGTTTCCCGGGCAATCCGGGCATCAGCTCATTGCCGCGTAGTGGTTCCACCAACCAGATCAGCCTGATTCTGGAGCCGGTCGCCCGCGGGCTGGGCTTCAGCGTCGTGCCGCGCCATGCCCGTGAGGCCTTTCCTGATCATCAGGCCATCCGGGTGGTGCCACCGCCTGAGGGCAGCACGGAGGTGGTCGATACCCTGTGGCTGCTTACGCGAGCGGAATGGCCGCTCTCGGCGCGCGCCAGACGGGTATTGGAGTATCTGAAGGCGTCGCTTTAGCGCGCCGAGGCATCAGTGCTCAGGCCTCGATGCTCAGGCATCGGCGCTAAGACAGCGACGCTCAGGTATCGGCGCACTGATCAGCTTGTGGAGCAGTTCATGAAACAGTTCATGGAGCAGCTCACGGCTGGCTCAGCGCATAGACCTGTGCCGTCAGGGTGCTGCCATCTTCCAGCGTGATCGTGGCCGGCTGGCGGAGGTATTCGCTGCCTTCGAAATCATCCAGCGCCTGCCAGTGATCGGCCAGGTTGTCGGAGGAGAAGACGTGACCGCGGATGGTGTCGCCCGCCTCATCCAGTCTCAGCCCCGGAAAGCCCATCTCAGCCCCCCAGCCAGCTGCCTCCAGCCGGCCCTTGAGGGTGCCGGGTGTCCAGCTGCCGCCAATGTCGAGCATGACATGTTCGTTGGGGCCGCCCGGCCCGAGGGTGCCGTAGATGAAAAGATGCTGCATGGGAGTCTCTGTCGTTCGTCGGGGGAGAAGTCTGTCTCGGCGGCGCGCGTCGGACGTATCGAGGGCTTGCGGCCGCTCACGGCTGCCTTGTGGTAGGTCCCGAAATCTCGAGGCCGGAGAATTCGCGTGTCAGCCAGCGGGTGATGGGTTGGATCACGGCACTGTTGGGATGGCGGACACTCATGCGATAGCCGTGGCGGTCCCGCGAGATATGCGGCGTCAGGGCGATCAGCGAGCCGTTGTCGAGCAGATCCTGGATGACGTGGCTCCAGCCCAGCGCGACGCCCTGATGATTGACGGCAGCATTGAGCGTCAGCGGGAAGTTGTTGTAGGGGAAGGCCTTGTCGAGGCGCGGCACCGGCAGCCCCGCGTGGCGGCACCAGGTAGCCCAGTCCAGCCAGCGGGTATCGCGCATGTCCAGATGCAGCAGGGTGATGCGCGCCAGCGCCTCGGCGTCCAGCCCCTTCTCGAGCCCATGACGTCGGGCGTAGTCCGGGGAGCAGACCGGGAAGGCGCGTTCCGCGACCACCAGCGTATCGCGATGATCGCCCGTCAACGGCGGGCCGAAGCGGATCGCGATGTCGGCCTGCTGCATCTGCGGGTCTTCATCGCGATCGATCGGCAGCAGCGTGAAGTGGCAGTCGGGAAAGTCCTGCTCCAGCCGCTCCAGACGCGGGCGCAGCCAGACATGCGCGAAACCGGCGCCCGCGGCGATGGTGATACGCGGGGTCGGCTTGTGCACCTTGCGACGTGCTTCCGTGACGGCGCTGCATACCTTGCCAAGCCCGCCTGCCAGTTCGGCGTGGAAGGTCTCGCCGTAGTGGTTGAGGATCAGTCGGCCGCCCTGGCGATCGAACAGCGGATGGCCCAGGTGCTCCTCCAGCGCGCGGATGCGCTGGGAGATGGTGGGCTGGGTGGTATCGAGCTCACTGGCGGCGGCCGTCATCGACCCCAGGCGGACCGTCACGTCAAAGGCGACCAGCCCGCGCAGGGAGGGCAGGTCATCCAGAGGGCTTGCGCTTTCCAGCGGCGCTGGGGTGCTTGTCTTTCGGGCCGGCACGAGAGTCCTCACTGTGATGCGCTGTCGCGGCGCTCCTTCCGTACTGTCCTGCCTGGCTGATGGCTCGGGCGATTGCCTGGATGAGGCATGAGAAGGCATCAGCCAGCAACTACCGGATACGAACAGGAGCGCCGCCCTGTATAGGCGGCACTTATACGCGACGCAGCGAATGACATCAACGCTCACCCCAGTGGATCAAGCCGTGAGGTCGCACCTGACTCTGATCAAGGTCGCGCCCGATCCTGAACGATGATATGGCTGGCCCTGTTGACGTGCCGTCGATATCAGTCGGTGTCGCGCTCGGCAACCCGCACATGCCAGGCGGCAATGCTCTCTTCGGGATACTCGGCATGATGAGCATCACGTGCTTCGTGCGCGACTTCCACCCAGTTGGCCTTGCTGTCGAGCATGATGTGGACATGCTCCGGCGGTACGGGCAGCGGGGTGTCGATCGCCCCGGCCTGAGGATGAATCAGCTCCGGCCAGCGGGCATCGTAAAGCCACAGCGCGCTCCCGCAGCGCTTGCAGAAGTGTCGTTCCGCCGGACTTTCGACCCCGTCGGTCACCGCGTGATAGATGGAGAGATTGTCCCGGCCTTCTACCTTCAGGGTGTTGGCATCGCCCGCCAGATTGATCGCGTAGCCACCGCTGCCCGCCGTCTTGCGACAGATCGAGCAATAGCAGCGCTGATACGGATAGGGGTGCGGCGATTCGAGCTGGAATGTGACGGCCTTGCAGTGGCAGGAACCTTCAAGCTGCATGAGGAATCTCCCTTGTGATGCATGAATGAGGACGCTGGCGTTGACTGGCCATGCATCGCCGAAGGGCAATGTTACGCCATCCGGGCGCAAGGCGGCGGGCAGTCATGCGCCGCCATCCAGCACATGCCACAGCCATCAGCAATCAGCAATCAGCAATCGCTTTCCGTGTCGCGCCGTGAGTCTCACTGGGGCAGTGCGTAGACATGGGCCTCGAGTTCACGATTGTCATCGAGAATGACGGTAGTAACGGTGCGCTGATAGATGGGGCCTTCGAAGTCATCGAGGGCATCCCAATGCTCGGGCAATTGCGCCGAGGAGAATACGTGGCCACGTATCACCTGGCCCGTGTTGTCGACGACCAGCCCCGGGAAGTTGTGCTCATCGCCGTGATCGGTGTTTTCCAGTCGGCCGCGTAGGTAGGTCGAGCGCCATTCGCCATCGATGTTGGCGATGACATGCTCATTGAGGCCGCCGGGGCCCAGTGGACCGTAGATGAAGAGATGTTCCATGCGTCTGCCTGTCGGGTTGGGGAGGGGGGAAGATCCGCGAGGGAAAGACTGCCGTATCGGCGCCGCCTTCATTGACGCTGACGTTAGTCAGTGATGATGAAGGCTGAGTGGCGAGGTTCAACCCCTTGTTGACGTGGCGCACTCAACGCAACGCCCACAAACCAGATTGCCCCCACTGGGCGAGCCAGTGAGGGCAATGGTCAAGCGAGGTAGCGCAGGAGCAGAGAGAGTCAGACGCGTCTCACGCACCTGCCTTCACATGCTCAGACGCGGCTGTCGAAACCGCCGGCCGGCTCTTCGCCGATCACGTCCGGGTCGAAGGGCTTGCGCGCGAAGACGCGACGCAGTGCCGGCTCGAAGTGCTCCAGCGGCGGGGTCGGGTAGTCGGGATCGAAGGCTGCCTGATCATAACGCTCGCAGAAATCCACGCACTTCTGATACCAGGGGTGGTCCTTGTAGATCTCGCGCTCGTTGCGGTCCTCGCCGTAGAAGTGGCCGTAGTAGAACTTCTGGAACAGGCCGTGGTGATGGATGATCCAGGCCACTTCGGCACGCACGTACGGGCGGATGATGGCGGCGGCCAGCTGCGAGTGATTGTAGGGCGCCAGCTCATCGCCGAGATCATGCAGCAGGGTGGCGACGACCAGGTCGTCATCGGCGCCATCGGCTTCGGCGCGCGCCGCCGACTGCAGGGAATGCTCCAGACGGCTGACCTTGTAGCCGCTCAGGCCATCATCGAGCTTGCGCAGGGCAAGCTTGAGGCGCTCCACCAGCCCTTCATTGAACTGATCTTCAAGACGCTCGAGCAATGCATAATCTTCTGCGGTGCCGTCCTTCATCTGGGTGAAAGAAACCTGATCCATTACGCCATTTCCTCACGGTTTTCTTGTTGTGCCTGCTGCTGACGCTGACGCATCAGGGTCGTGGCGAAGCGCTCACGCGGGCCATCGCTATCCATGTAGCAGCCCTGCAGGTGGCGGTGCCCCTCATTGGTGTCGAACGCCGTACGGCCATGCAGCACGCGGGTATTGTCGAACATCATCAGCTCTCCGGATTCGAGTTGGAAGCGAATCTCGTTGGCCGGGTCCTGGAACAGCTGCCCCAGACGCTGGCGGGCCTGATGGTAGCGGCGAGTGTCTTCCAGCGACATGTGCGGCAGATGATCGAGGCGCGGGCTGTAGTTGACGCCGATGGGCTCACCATCGGAGTTCTCGCGAATCACGCAGCGACGCGTGGTCAGCTCGGTGCCGGCATCCAGGAAGCGGAAGCCGACCGGCGTGGTGCGCAGCAGTTCATAACCTTCCGGCATCTCGGCCTTGAGCTGCTTGAGTGCATTGAGGCTGTCGACCAGCGTGGACAGGCCGCCGGTGGTCTCGTTGACCAGGCAGTGCAGCATCTGGATGCCCGGCACCGGATCACGGTACGGGTTGTCGGTGTGCGGCCCGAGCGCCACGCTACGGTAGGCCAGGTCATTGCCCGTCGGACGCGAGTACACCTCGAAGTAGCTGCCGAAGTTGGTGTCCTTGACGTAGCCGAAGTGACCGGCCACTTCCAGAATGCGCTCCGGGTCGGTCGGCACGTTCTGCACGATGAGGTAACCAAAGCGCAGATAGGCCTTCAATGCCTTCTGGAAGTCCTCATTGTTGCCCATCTTCTCCCAGTCGACGCGCTGCGCCTGCTGATCGATGCTCGCATCCCAGCTCTCGGGCTTGGGGAACGGCGTGATGCCCTGCAGTTCATGCGCCAGCATGGTGAGGTCATACACCTCGCAATGCCCGTCACTGAAAGTGAATTCCACGTGCGTCTCATTGACCGGACGCGCCGCGGTCAGCTCGAGGTTGACGTCGATGGCATGCGAATCGAACAGGCGCTGGGTGGTCACCTCATCGAGCTGCTCCGGGTCCTGGGTGCGCTCGCGCAGCCATAGCGGGCTGACCGGCTCCAGGCCTTCGGCGGTGATCAGGTTCAGTGACAGCGGCGACTCGCTCAGGGTCAGCGGCAGCGCGTCGGACAGGGCATTGGTCAGGGGCATGCAGGCATCTCTCCATTAGCACGGTTGTATATCGTGGCCATTATGGGAGCGAGGCATGGGACCTAAGTAGGGGGTGAGTGTTATCGGAGGGTATGCATTTTTCTTATGGGGGGGGTGGATGGAGTCAGAGAACCTGGCTCGTGATGCGTCTTGGTGAATTGATACAAGGATTCAGTGATGCTCACTTCGAGCCGTTGTAGGGGACAGTCAACTGACTTGCCTGTTTCCTGCAGTGCGCTGGAGTGGAGGTGAACCCCGAAAGTTGTTCGTTTCGGTGCGTAGTTTCCGAGATTACTGGCACTGATTTCGGGTCATGCAACATAGTCCCCATTATTTTATGTGCTTAATTAAATCAATCACTTGCAGAAAGCCATTAACGAGAAACGCAGTTTTGTTGTCATATGGTAAGCGATTCTAGGGGTGGGCGTTTCTTGCCATCCGGCAAGAATCTCTTATTTTCTGTTATTTAACAACAGGTTGCGAGGGCAGAGTGATCGGGAGACCAAACCCATGGGCTGGCCGGAAATTTCCGTGTTCAGGAGGCTGGTGAAAGAGGTTGGGTAGAGAGATTTGCTCGTCAGTGTAAGGCATCAAGGTGCGACAGGGGAAATAATATCGCCATGATTGCATTATTTATCATTGCGTCATATTTAGTTTATTGTGTGTGGTATGTATAAAAAACATCATTTTTATTGTTTTCCATGATCCGGCATGATTTGCTACGGTGATCCTCTCTAAGCTGGTGGGCGTCATGTTGCTAGAGTTTCTGGAGCAGGCTCGGAATGAATCCATGGCACGTCGTGAGCTGACCATTCAGTCTCACGCGCTGCTGGTCGTGCGGACGCTGGATTCGATCTATAGCGCCCTACAGCGCAAGTTGTTTGACGGAGTCGACTTTGACGCCCTCGCGGCCATCATGCACCTCTTCGACGCCATGCTTTACTACGCCGACCGTGAGCACCAACCGGGCATGACTCGCAAAGAAGCGGAGTGGTGCTTGGCGGAGCACCTGCAGGAGGCGTACCCGGGACAAGAAACCTCGAGCTACACGCAGGTAGCCGGCAAGATTTTCGCGGCGATCAAGGACCCTTTCCGCCTCCGGTACTACGATTTCACTGAACGAGCGCATTCCGATGAGCAGGTCGTTCGCCTGATACGCCACGACCAAGTGCTCGGTTCCGATGATATTCTCTGGTCTCTGACCGATGAGGGGATGCTGTTTTACACCCTCCGTCTGGACGAAACGCCGATAGAGCGAGCTGCGATTCTCGCTTGGCGAACGCTCAAAACCATCCGTCGAGGCGAGATCGATAAAGCGGTACAACAGATCCAGTCAACCCAGCGGCAGTTGGAGCAATACCTGATTGGGATGCGGATGAAAGTACGCGCCGCCCAGTCGGGTGATTTGAGTACATCCTATGCGCACGATATCCGTCCCGTACTCAGCGACTCCTTTGATAAGACTCAGGAAGTGCTGGGGCATATTCAGAACACCCTGTCGGCCATTACCGAAATGCTGGCTGATGGACACTCGGAATTGCACCCCGACAAGCTACACAAGCTACGCAAGGCGCAAGAGATTTTTGCCGAGGTCAGCACCTTCACACTGAGCTATCAAGATTGCTTGCACGATGTGAACAAGGATTTTGAGCGGGCTCGCCTGAAGCTAATCATTCCCAGAGACAACACCCTGTTTCGGGAGACGCTGGAACAAGGTGCACTCAAGCCCTTGCTAGCCCATGCCCCAGCGACCGCCGAACAGAGAATGGATGAGCTGGTCACGCACCTGTTGGCTCCCCGAAACCAAGATGACGGCCTGCACACCCTGCTCGACCTCGAGGCAATGCTTAACCTGTATCTCGATCAGTTCGAGCAAGAGCTTCCCCGCGAGATTCACGACCCCACCGAGCAGCCCGTTGCCATTGAAGCCACACTGCGCGGTATTCCCGACTCGGTAGTTAAGCACTGCAGCGACTGGGTTAGCGCCCGTTTAAAGGATCGGGGGCGCGTCAGTTTTGCTGATGTGTTTGACGCCTACGCGAACGGCGAGTTGTCCGAGCTGGAGCAACAGGTCTGCTTGCTCCACATCGGCAGTTTAGCGGCCAACAGCGATCCTACCATCGAGGTGGATGTGGATGACGCCCCTATCGAAACAGCGCTCTGGCGGGCTGACAATATCAGCCTACTGGCAGTCGCCCCCGCACTGCCCTTTGAGGAGTAGTCATGTACGAGATGCATCAACAGGCCAAACTCTATGCCGAGATCGCCACACAGGCGATCATGGGGTCATTGGGGTATAAGATGGGGGAGGAGCCAATTCAGCGAGCACTGGAGCTTCAGGGAGACGTTCTATTCGCTGAAATTATCCGTGGCGTCGCGGCCGGTATGAAATTGCGTTACCTCGGCATCCACGAGACATACGGAGTATTGCTGACTGCAGATGGTCGTGGCCCTTTTGCCCCCACCCTGGGCTGGCTGAATAAACGCCTGCTGCCTGAAACCACAGCAGAGCAAATGAGCAGAGAGCGCAAGGAGCAGCGTCTCTTCGCGGGATTAACACTGATCGCGTTGCTGGCCGATATGTTTCCCAACCCCGATGCGGTTCGGGTCGAGTCCGGTCAAACCAGCGGTACCAATGCTACCTCAGTAGTAACCAAGCTCAACGACGTTGCCGACCAAGTGATCGCGCAACGCAAAGCTGAGGGGGACGATGTGGTGGACGGCATGCTCCTGGCTGCCCAGTTTGTGCAGGAAGAACGTATCCCCCGCATCCACGACGAGAAGGTGGGGCGTGTCTCCAGCATTCGCTCGCAAACGGAAATGGCAATGCGCTGGATACAGCTGCTGCAGGAGGAAGGCTTCCTGGCAGAGGACAGCAGCCTGTCAGGAGAATCCGACTGGTACCCGACCCAGAAGCTCAAACACTATCTGCGCCATACTGGCATTGAAGAGACGGTACGCTTTGTGATGAATATCGACCCCACAACTGGGAAGCCGCCGTCCGACCTTGTCGACAGTGATGCGGCGGGGTCAGCTGACAACCCGGAACCTGCAGCGGCCAAGGGCCAGCCTGACCCCGTCGAAACCGCTGAAACTCTACGCTCGGGGGAGGTCTACTAGGCATGTGGCTGATCAAACGGGTTTATATAGATGGCGCGGGCCACGAAGAGGCCTTCTACAAAGACCTTACCCTAGACTACATTGGCATGACTCATGCGGTCGATCAATCTGCTGGCTCATCACGTAGCATCTCGGCCAAGAACGTAAAGGCTGTGGCCAGCACCTATCAGCAACTGGTGAACGGTGGCGGCAAGTCCACCTATATTGCATTGCTATTGTCAGTCTTTGAGCCGTCTGTCAACGACTTTACCCAGTACCTGGCTAATCGTCGCCAGAGTGAATACCACTACCGCAATTACTTCCATCAGGAGCTGTCTGTCATATTGGTGGAAATGGTCAATGAAGCCGGCCAAACCTTGCTGCTGGGACACGCCCACCAGCGCCGCGGCGATGATGTGGATCGCGTTCTGTTTATCTGTGATACGCCCGACTCCCTGCTGGACACCCCGTTTGACGAAGTGCCGTCATACTCGCGTGCCGAGTACAATCCCGAGCTGCGTCCCTATGCCAACACTCTGCATAGCTTTGAAGGTTGGCTCAATCTCAAGGCGGGTGGCAGCGGCGGTGTACACTGGCGCAAAACCCGAGTGATCAAAGAATGGCGCGCGTTTTTGCTGGAGCAGCGGATCAATATTGATCTCATCAAAACAATGGTCACCTTCAACTCAGAAGAGGGTGGGCTGACCAAGTTCATTGACTATAAAACCGAGCAGGATTTTCTCGGCGCGTTCTTCGCATGCACCATGTCCAAGGACACCACGGAGCAGTTGCGTGTTCTGGTGGCGCACGAGGTCGAGCGCCAGGGTGAGCTGGAAACGATTCGCCGCAACGAATCCTTTCTGAGGGATGTGCTATCGAACTGGCAGGCGTTTCTTGAGCCGGCCAAGCAGCTGGAAAGCACTCAGGCACAGCAGCGGCAGATGGCTGACAGCTTCCGCGAGGCGATGCGCGATCTCACGGCTTTTGTTGAGGGAGCGCAGATAGAGCAGGAGCAGCTCGACGATCAAGCGGAAAGCCTGCAGAAAGAGATTGACCAGATAACGTCTCACCGCGACCTACAGGGCATGCGCAAGGCCCTGCTTGAGCACGATCTCGCCCTGCATCAGTTCGACGAACAAAAAGCCAAGGTTGCTGCACTCCAAAAGGAGGCCGAGACTTGCCAGCGTCAGCTGCAGATTGCACGTACCGCCATAGACTTCAAAGCCTATGCGAAGGCCCAAGATGCGTACCGCCAGGCGGGCGAGAACCTGAAGGTGTTCCACAGTGAAAAAGAAAAGCCGCTGCAGGTGATCTTCGAGCGCACCGCAGGCGAGGCGCTGGGCGTACTGGAGCTGGCGATCAGTGGTCATCGTCAGCGGGAGGCTGAGATCGCGGAGGCGCTGATAAAGATCGGCCGCGAAACCAATGCCATGGAGCAATCCCGTGGGCAGCTGCATAAGAAGCTGGGCAACTTGGAATCGGAGAGCAACCAGTGCCGGCAGGACAAACGCAAAGGAGAAGCTCGACGGGATGTGCTGTGGAAAGAGGGCCTGATCCGCACTGGGGAAACCCCAGCGGCCGCCCAGCACCGAATGGGGTTGACCTTGCGTGATGCAGAGCAGGCCGAGGAGCAAGCCAAGATCGCCTCTGGTAAGGCAGAGCAGATACTGGCAGCGCATCAGCAGGTGGTTAATCTGGCCTTGGTAGCACAAAGCCAAGCCCAGCAGTCCCTCACCCACACAGAACAAAAGTACCAGGCGGCGGTAGACAGTGCACACGTGTTGGCCGAAGCCTGTCAGGCGCTACCTGCGCCGACCCAGCACGCCCTTTGTCTTGAGGATGGCAACTGGCACAGCGCGCAGTGCGGATCGCGGATCAGCGAGGTGTTAAAGGCGGACACCCAAACGCTGAATGGGATGAAACAGCACCTGTTGGAAGCCCAGCACCAGCTGAATGAGTTAAAACTCACGGGCCACGAACTGGTTACCAAGCAGATCCAACAGGCGCTCGAGGCGTTTTATGGTGCGGGCATTGCGCGAGATAAACTCTGGGCCTTCCCTCACTACCTAGCCTCCGCCTTCAACGACAATGCGCCGCGCATCGCTGCGGTGATCGACCGAAACCCGGGTCGCTACCTGAGCCTGGTCGCACTGGATGAAGCGACGTTCACTCAGGTCAGCACCATCAGTGCAACATTGCTCTGGAAAGGGGGACCCATTGCCATTCACCGCCTAGATGAAGCACAGGATCTCCAAGGAATGACACCTGACTCAGCACAGGTAGTTCTCTCAAACCCAGACAAGCACGGTTACAGCCAGGCAGCCTACAACGCGCGACTGCAGGATCTGGAGAACGTAGTGGCCTCTCAAGCGACCTGCGTCGAGACTGCGGAAAGTGCCCTGACTGAACTGGAGTCGTTCAAGAACGATTGGCGCCTGCACTACGATCAGCACGGCTGTCACTGGTCGAGTCTGATCGAACAGCGCAATCAAGCCCACTCTGCACTGACACACGCCGATGCCCAACTGGCGCAGGCACAGCAGCATGAGCAGAAACTACATGACGAAAAAACGAACGCTCAAGCACAATTTGAAAGTGCCCGGAAGTACCGCAACCAAACCGAAAGAGCGCACGATACACTGACTCGTTTTGTAGACACGGAATGGGCGACACGCGACGCAGCAATGGTGAAGCTGGATCAGTTGGCCGGGAAGATTCAGCGGAACAAGGAAGCTCTCGAGCGCCAAAGGGATGAACTGGCGCAGAAAAACAGGGTGGCGGAGAGCAAGCGCGCCGATAGGACACGCATCCGCATACAGCTCGGCGAGTGGAACCGCCTGCGCAACAGTGCATTCTATTCGGGGGTTACGGCGTCCGAGGGTGTCGCCGATCGGAGTCCTCAAGACGTCCATGAGGCGGCCGTTCAGGCGCACAAGCAATTGCTCGAAGCCGCCCAGGGTGATCAGGTAACGGCGCTCAAGCAACAGCTGAAAGATGCTGACCAGGCGCAACGCGACGCCTTTGATCGGCTGTCGGCACATTCCGCCTACCAGATGTATCCGGATGCGATCAAAGCAGAGGCCATAAGTGACCTTCAGCTGATTAACGAAAGCATCGCGCAGCTCGAGGCGGAGCAGCAGCAACTCACGCAACATCAGATTACGGCGCAGGCCACTCTGCAACAACTGTCCGAGAATTGCGAGAAGACGCGAGAGCCGCTGGACGAAGGTTTTGTGTGGGAGGAGAAGCCCACCGAGATAGAAGTGATCCGGGCGTCTCTGATCGAATTCGTCGATAATCTCTATGAAACCAACCACCAGCTCAAACGCCTGCAGGAGCAGCAGAGGCTCCAGGCGAAGAAGATCGAGGATGTGAAGGAGCGGCTACAAAGCGCCAAAACAGCGCAGGCCATGATCCAGCTCATCACACCGACCTCGTCGGCAGGCCTGCCCGCCAAGATACTGAACATCGCTGAGTATGCCGATACACTGCGCACCCATTGCCAAACGTACGCGCAGCTGAAAGAAACGCTTAAGCAGCAAGATGTGCGTGTGGCCACGGTCTGGGGGCACTTCCGCAAACGGATCGAAGAAGAGTCGGCCAAGGCCCCGGACGGCCGTGCCAGTCAGGAATACTTGCGACAGCTGGATTCGATCGCAACTTACCACGAGGTGCTTGGTGATCTGGAGCGCGTTGGCACGGGAATCACGCAGGTGTTTGAGGCGGTTCAGGACAGCCTGGAGCAGTTCCAGCGTTCGATTGATCTGACCGTTACTCACCTGACTGCTCACCTAGAGGGGGCGATAAAACTACTGAAGCGTGCCAAATCAGTCAGGATTCCGGATGACTGCCCCGTGCTGCCCGGCCGACCTATTGTGAAGATGACAGACCGACTTAATGATCTCAAAACCGATCTCAGGGGATTTGCCAGCGCCCGCTTGCAAAACTGGATCGCCAAAGGCCAGATTCCCCGCGCTCCCAACCGAGACGCCCTGACGGCCGATATGGTTCAGTCGGTGTTTGGCGAAGGGGATATGGAGGTGCGTCTGCTGAAAACGAACGCCAGTCGCCCACAATGGACCCATATCACTCGGCTGGAGGGTTCTGGAGGGCAGCGACTCACGTCCGCTTTCCTGTTATTTGTGACGGTCGGCAAGGTGCGAGAGTACGACACGGGTATTTCAAGTGCAGGCTTCTTGCTGGCCGACAACCCGCTGGGCAAATCGAATGCCGATGACCTGATGCGAATTCAGACCCAGATGGCCAAGGCCTACAACATCCAGCTTATCTACTTGACCGGCATTTCGGACGAAAATGCCCAGTCGATGTTTGATAACCATCTATTTCTGAACAAGGTGCAGAAGCTGAAGCGGCGTGATCTGGTGACCGTTGATAAAGAGCGCCATACGTTGTGGGCGGCCTCCTTGGTTGCCAAGCCACAGCCCGTGACGGTCTTGTAAGGTAGGTTTGGTATGAGTGGCGTAATGACTTGGCTGTCCCGTCTGGAGTCAACCATCAACAAGCACCGTCTTGCTGCCGGCAAGGCAGCACGCACAGTGAAGGCCAAGGTGGTACTGGATGAGTTGTTGTGCACACATCGCCAAGAAGCCTTGAGCCATGACACCCCCGACCTGCTGGGTCAGGCGATTGCGCAATTGATCGAGGGTGATTGGCGAGCCCAGCCCAAGCGCGAAGCAAACTGGCAGAACTATTGGCGTGGCCTGTGCCTTCCCAACGTTTTTATTTACGAAGGTGCAGTAGCCTCCGAGACGACGGTGCCAGAAATCGCCTGGCATCCTTGGTTGGCGGAGCGTGTTACAGGGCTGCTCTCGCCGCAGGTCAAGGAGCGTTTACAGCAGCTCAATGCTTACCTGTTTCGTCAAGCCGAGTGCGGCAAGCCGCTTTTTCCGGGCACGCTCGGGCGCCGTGAGCGGGCGCTGTTGATCTTTGGTGATGAAAAAGCACTAGACTCCATGCCGCTCGGTGGCTGGAAGCATGTAGCGCTGACCTTGGCCGACCTAGGTGCCATTCGGCGAGCACCGCCGCTACCGTATGAACCATCCAGTCGCAGAGATCTTCCGGCCATCATCGTTGAAAATTCCGATGTGTATTACCGCCTATGCCAAATTAATCGTGACCAAAGACATTGGTCATTGGTGATTTATGGCGCGGGTAACAAGGTGTCAGGCCAAGCAGAGTGCGTGTCACAACTTCTTGAGGCCGAACAGATAAAGCAACTGCTCTATTTTGGTGACTTGGATGTGGCGGGCCTAAAAATTGCCCATCAACTGCGCTGCAAGCTCCTCGATGACTACGGTATCAGTCTGAAACTGGATGAGTGGCTCTATGAGGAGCTGATCCTAAATCGCCTAGTGACACCTGAAGGAAGCGCCAACAACGAGCGGTTTGATTTTGAGTCTCTGTGTGACTGGATGCCACGCTTTGTCGTACGAGAAATGAAGACGCTAATGGCAGCCCACCAGAGACTGCCTCAAGAAGGTGTGGCCTACCGTTGAGGCTGTCAAGAGTAAGCGTTCGGGGATCACCACTTGTAGTGGCACAGTGAATCTGGAACTCCTCAACGTTTCATGTGGATTGGGCTTCATCCAGCATGTCTCCTACGGGGCTACCGATCTGGTAAATCATCGCAATGAAATTGCTTTCGTTTCGGTAGCCGCAAGCCCGAGGCATAACAGCTTGAAGGAGATCATTCATATTTGCCAGACATGCGTTGGTTAGATCCTGGTCGGCATGTCTTCTTCAGTTTGTTTGAGGGCCCATACCCTGGATTATTCCTGGTCACTGATTCTGCACTTGGCGTCGAAGAGCTTTTCCTTAGTTGCTTTATTTCATAATCAAGATTATCTACATCATCAATGAAGTTTTTAATGCTGTTATAGAGCTCCCGAATATCTTCTGTAGTGTATTTGTTCTTTTCACTATTGCCTCCAAAAATAGTACAGACTTTATTAAGTAATTCTGCTTTGCATCTATAGACGAACTCATAACTAACGTTATACATAGAAGATATTTCTTCTATTGAGTTTTTTCCTAACGCTAATAAAGCAATATCTGCTTTAAATGCGGCGCTGTATTTTTCATATTCATTTTTCATGATCTTTTGCATCTATGTAGTTTAATGCCTATTTTTTGTAGGATTCCATTGTGTTAATTCTAACAGTCATTTCTTTGACAAAACGGTCTATATTTTTTCTGGCAACGTGGCTGTTAGTGATTTTGTTAAGAGGCTGCCTGGTATGTAATGATTTTTTTATTGATTTACTAAGTTTAATGTTGTTTGTGAATGAGTAGTAACCGCGCTCTTTCAATGGTTGTGCTAATTTTTCTATATCATCACCTAGAGAGTTCTGATAACCTACGAAAACTGTACCAAGGGATGTTACAGACTTTTCGTATTGAGAACTTATGTCTTTTATAAACCCCTCTGTGTTAATAGCGGCCTGTATAGAAAATATATCCTGGGTGGCAGGAATCAGAACATAGTCTGCCATTATAATTGATGCTTTATATTTTTTCTTTGGCCCGGCCTTAGTGTCGATTAGAATATAGTCATAGTCACCTTTTTCTGCTAACTCACGTATTCTTTTGTAGCCTAAAGTAACGTCATGAGGCTGATTATCGTTAGTAATTATGCTTGCATTCGGTGATCCTGATATTAGGTCAATGTTCGAGTTGTATGTTTTTATTGTCGGTAGCCTATCATCTTTTTCTAAAAGAATTTCTATGGCATTATCTTTCGCTAAATCAGTCCACATTTCTTTAAAACTCTCGTATTTTTCTAAGAATAGAAAGCTCAAACAGCAAAGCTGATCAAGATCAACACACAATACACGTTGAGGATCGCGACCGTTTCCATCAATATATGAAAGTTCTGAAAGCCTTTGAGCCATCAGCCAACAAATCGGTGTTTTTCCAACTCCACCTTTTTCATTTGCTATCGCGATTATATGTGTCATTTTAACTCCTAGTTAATCTTCATATTGAATTGCTGTGGGTTCATTTAGCACATATAGCAATGTGTTTACAGAAAATAGTTTTAAGCTTTTGGTGTGGGTTTAATAAAATGTTTGTTGGATTCCGTCTGATTGATTACAGCCCGAGTAAACAGCTCCGGTCGTTCAGCCTGCCACTCCTTCATTACTTCAACAGGTGTCCTGTGGTGTAGTGATTTTCTGGGGAATATGGTGATTGTATAACCAGTAATACCGCTCGAGGGTCTGTTCTAAATCCTCTCTTGAGTCATTGCGCAGAATCTGCAGAACATCGCTGATACGCCCATTGAAGTGCTTCACCATTTCATTCGTTTGGGCGCTGCGCGGCTTGATCAATCGATGTTCTATTCCATGGCTCTGACATTCCTGACCGAATGGGTGATGCCCACGGGGCTTACGATCGCCACCCACGGTGAAGTAATTGGTAAAGGATTTACCATTATCCGTGAGTACGGCTTGAATAGTTGTCGGGTTCCGTCTGATTGACTATAGCTTGCGTAAACAGCTCAGGTCGTTCGACCTGCCATTCCTTTATTGCTGCTATA
>NZ_JASSPL010000011.1:0-127671 GCF_030264805.1 Cobetia sp. LC6
TCCATGTGAGAGTAGGTCATCGTCAGGCACTTATACTGAACCGCCCCTGTAGCCTTGCTGCAGGGGCGGTTCTCTTTGTGCGCAGGAAAAATTGGCGCAAAAGAAAAGCCGTGAGCAGAAAGACGTGCATGGAAAAGTGGTGCGAGAGAAAAGCCTTCCCAGGCTGCGCAAGAAGAAAGTCTTTGGCTCATCATCATGCTGTGATGGTTCTGTCATTGACGGAAAATGATGTGCGCTCTTTCTTTATCCCCGGTCTTGCCAAGAACCTCTCCTTGAGCCTTTACTGTGAGGGTGTATTTTTATACGGCTTGAAGCGCCTGGTATGGAGCTCTTAGCGGTGGGTCCATCATATTGATATTCATTTGGTAGTGTAGAGTTTCTTCATGTGAAAGTAGCGGATGGCCGCCCCGGCCCTCGTCAGGCACTTATCCCGAACCGCCCCTGTAGCCTTGCTGCAGGGGCGGTTCTCTTTCTGCTCAGGAAAAGTTGGGCTCTATCGAGGGTGATTCCCACCGGCAGGCATTCCACGCTATCGAGAGATATCTTTGCTGTTGCAGCACCTGCTCGGTGTCTGCGCTGTCATTGAATATCACTCATTGAAGCTATCCGTGAACAGGCGCAAGGAGGCGACATGTCGAGGGGCTTTTCGTGTTCTTCATCAAGACTTCTATTGGCAGGAATGATGGCTCTTTTGGTGGGGCTGATGTCATCAGAAATGGCATCTGCCGGGGAGCGAGAGAGGAAGATAGAGCGCTGTCAGTTCATCAAGGACAAGATCGAATATTATACCGATAGGCGTCGCGGCGGCGGATCGTCGGGCCAGATGCGAAGTTGGCAGTCACAGCGTAATGACTACAAACAACGCTATCGAGATGAAAACTGCACGCGTGTCAGGGCAGCGCTGAAGTGACCCTCGTAATGCCGAAATAATGGTGAATAGCAGTGCGCTACTCTCAGCGCTGTAGATTGTAGGTTGTAGATAGACGCAGCCAAAATGACAATGCCCCTCCTGAGAATGTCTCAGGAGGGGCATTGTTGTTCAGGACGATTCGCTCAGAGCGATTCGTTCAGGGGCGTTTTCGCAGGCGGGTCAGGCCTTCCTGGGCGCTGGATGCTACCAGCTCGCCGTACCGGTTATACAGACTGCCGCGAGCGAAGCTGCGTGCGCCTCCTGCCCATGGGCTGTCCATCTCGTAGAGCAGCCAATCATTGACGCGTACATCACGGTGGAACCATAGCGAGTGATCCAAGCTCGCCATTTGCAGTTCGGGCGAACCGAACCGCACACCATGTCCGCCGAGGCCGGTCGCCAGCAGGTTGAAGTCGGAGCTGTATGTCAGCAGGTAGCGATGCAGGGCATCATCTTCCGGCAGCTCGCCTGCCAGTCGGAACCATAGCCGCTGGCGTGGTGGTGGGCAGGCGTCATCATCACTCGCCGTGATCGGCGCCTTCAGGCGCAGGAACTCGATGGGGTGGCCTTCGTAGCGCTCGATGCGTGCCCCCTGCTCGATCAACCGCTCTGGCGATTCGATGTCGGGCATGGCGAGTTGATGCTCGAAGCCTGCCTCCTTGCCATGGAAGGAGGCGCTGCAGAAGAAGATGGTCTTGCCATTCTGGATGGCACTGATGCGGCGGGTCGTGAAACTGCCGCCATCGCGGACGCCATCAACCTGATAGATGACAGGCTTGTGGGCATCGCCCGGGCGCAGGAAGTAGCCATGCAGAGAGTGGACCTGGCGTTCGACCGGTACCGTGCGTGTCGCTGCGGACAGCGCTTGTCCGAGTACCTGCCCGCCAAACAGCTGAGGGAAGCCGAGGTCCTGACTGTGCCCCCTGAACAGGTTCTCTTCCAGGGTCTCAAGACCCAGCAGGGTGACCAGAGCCTCAAGAGGCGCAGTAGCTGTTTGGGTCATGAATCTATCCTTGTGCTGAGGGGCAGGCGCTCGGAGCAGTGCCATCCCGCGCGGGGCGGCAATGCAGGAGGAAGCGCGAGCGCCAAGCCGTTATCATGGTGAGCGAAACAATGGCCTCAGGATACCGGAGAACAACGGTGAGTGACGAGTTGGCGATAGCGCCTCAGGCCCGGAGTGGGCCACGTGGGGATCATTACTATATGCATCGGGCGCTGGACCAGGCGCGGCTGGCATTCGAGGCTGGCGAGGTGCCTGTCGGCGCGGTGGTGGTCAATCCCCAGGGCGACATCATCGGCACTGGCTACAATGCACCGGTCAGCACCCCGGACCCGACGGCACATGCCGAGGTGCAGGCCTTGCGCGCGGCGGCGGCCCGACTGGGCAACTATCGTCTCGACGATTGCACGCTGTATGTGACGCTGGAGCCCTGCATGATGTGCAGTGGCGCCTTGATCCACGCGCGGGTGAAGCGGGTCGTCTACGGGGCGGCAGAGCCGAAGACCGGCATGGTGGTATCGCGTGCCAATCTGTTTGCACAGCCTTGGCATAACCATCACGTCGAGGTGGAAGGGGGACTGTTGGCCGCTCACGCCAAGCGCTTGCTCAAGTCGTTCTTCGCTGAGCGGCGCGGTGAGCTTCCGCGCTGAACCTTTCATGTTGAACCTTTCGCTCAGATCCGCCCGCGATGAGCCTCCCGCACAGATCTCTCCGCGTTGCGAACGTGTTGGCCGTCAGGCAGCGACCTGAACCTGATTGCGACCACTGGACTTGGCACGATACAGCGCCTCATCCGCCGCCTGCAGCAGTGCATCCAGCCGCAACGGAGCGCGTGCCACACATGCCATGCCCACGGATACCGTGACGACGCTGTCCGTGGCAGGCTGCGGCAGTCCTGCAGCCTGAACGGCGCGCCGCAACTCTTCCGCCAGAGTGCGGCCTACCGCGCGCGGGCATTCCGGAATGCACACCACGAACTCCTCGCCACCGAAGCGCGCCAGTATGCCGCCGGCAGACTCCACGGGCGCTCGTGAGACGGCGGCAATCTTCTGCAGGTAGCGATCTCCCTCCAAGTGTCCCAGCTTGTCGTTTATCGTCTTGAAGAAGTCGATGTCCAGAATCATGACCGTCAGGGGCATCTTGCCGCTGAAGCTCTGCACCTGCTCGAGGAAATAGCGACGATTGGGCAGCTGTGTCAGCTCGTCGTGACGCGCCAGCCACTGGATCTCGTTCTGCAGTCGCTCCCGCCGTACCATCTCTTCGCGAAGTGCATCATTGGCATTCTTGACGATGCCGTGCTCCTGCGAGACGCGGCGATACATGTAGATCACGAGAAAGAGCAGGTAAGCCAACAGAATCCCCGTCAGCAATGTCACTTCCGGCAGACGGCCACGAGTGGCCGCCAGGAACTGCTGTGTCGGCTGCAGGCCCAGTGTCAGGTCGGTGGCGGGTAGCTCGATGGGAATGCGATGCCCCCAGGGCGCCAGACGGCTCTCCGGCCCGACATGGATATAGATGTTGCCGCGCTCTGACAGGGTGACCGCAAATGCCTCATTGCGTGCCGTGTCCATGGCGCTGTCGAGCAAAGGGGCCAGGTCCACCACCATGGCGATCGCCCCCAGGATGGTGCCATCACGAGGATCGCGCACCGGCAGGTAGGACACCATGCCCTTGCCGCCCTGAATCAGGTCGATGATGCCGGTATGACCCTCGATGCCGAGCTCCAGCGGATTGCGCAGCGGCGTGTCCGGCTGGGCATCCAGCAGTCGTATGCCCAGCACGTCATGATTGCGGCCCTTGTCCGGGAAGACGCGCGTTATCACGCTGTCCGAGTCGATGAAGGCAATGTTCTGGAAGTAATCGAAATCCTTGTAATAGCTTCGCGCCAGGCGTTGCCACTCTCCGCGTGACGGTGTCTGCCCCATCAGGCTCCAGAAACCGGCGAAGCGCCGCATCGCATTGAGCTGATCGTTGATCTCGCGAGACAGCTCCGTGGCGATCTTGTCGCCCAATACGTAGGTCGCCTGATTGATGCGATTGTTCTCGTCCTGGCTCTGCTGTTGCCAGGCGAGCAGGCATATCAGGGTGATCGTGGAGGAGATGACCAATGGCACGACAGTGCGGCGCCACATATGCATGAGTGCCGGCTGCACATCGATCCATTGTGCGATCAACAGCAGACTGACAAAGCTGGTCAGCGTGATGCGCTCCGGACCTGCCAGTACCATGCTGGCGACGGAAAGGCTGGCGTCTGTCGTCATGGCAAACAGCAGCAACAGCGTGACTTGCGTCAGCTGGATGGCAGAGCCGAAACCCAGTCGCATGCGCAGCAGGGCGCAGGTCGTGAGGCCAAAACAGGTGAACAGGATCAAAATGGGTGGCCGGATATTGGCGATATGCCAGTCGCCCGGCAGATTGATCAGCAGATCTCCCCAGTGATCCACCCCCACCCAGCTTTCCGGTAGCAGGAAGGTACAGATCAGCAGGATGTTGAGGATCAATGACGCGCCGAGGAACAGCTGACTGAGGAAGGTATTTCGCCAGTGCCAGGCCGCCTGGCCGGCGGCTTGCAGGGTCAGCATCATCAGCAGCAGCGCATTGGCTTCATTGCCGGCAGACGGCCAGAGCCCCAGCAAGGCGATGCCGAACGCGATCAGGCTTAGCGACATCAAGACGAGTCTGCGTGTCATTCCCTGTCCTTAGAGGCTCTTGATGTGTGGTGAAGATGCGTGCACTTGAGGCACCGGAGTGCTGACGGTCCGAACTCCATCCTCAGAGAATCGGAGGCACTGTATCGAAGGGGTTGCTGTCGCCTTCGTCGTCGGTAATCGGACGCTCGTCCAGCTGATAGAACTGCTGCTGGCTACGGTAAACATAATTCAGTATTTCATAATAACGACGGATATTGCGGACATAGATGACAGGTTCTCCGCCGCGTGCATAACCATAACGGACTTTCTGGTACCACTCACGATTCTGAAGCAAGGGCAGGGCCTCGCGGACATCCTTCCAGCGATTCGGGTCGCCGCCCTTCATCTTCACGATCCGTCTGGCGTCAAACAGATGACCCAGGCCGACATTGTAGGCTGCCAGCGTCATCCAGGTGCGATCCGGTTCCTTGATCTCGTCCGGCAAACGTCCCTTTATACTCACAAGATAGCGTGAGCCACCATCGATGCTCTGAACGGGGTCCAAACGGTTGGCGATCTTCATTTCGCGCGCCGTCACATTGGTCAGCATCATCAGGCCGCGCACCCCTGTAGGAGAGGTGGCCTTGGGCTGCCAGTGCGATTCCTGATAGCCCGTGGCGGCCAGCAGTTTCCAGTCGATACCGGTTTCGCGTGCGGCTTCCTTGAAGGTATCGATATAGCGCGGCAGGCGATCGCGTGCCTGGCGGATGAAGGTACGGGCGCCGACGTACTCGAGATAGTCATCATGGCCGAAATAGCGCTCGACCAGTCGATCGAGGGTGCCATCCTGGCGGCGTGTCTCGAGAAAATCATTGGCGGCGGTCAGCAATGAGATGTCGCCATGCGCGGGGAAGGCCCAGGCCAGCGTCAGAGGGTCGCCCACGTCGAAGCCGTTCTCCACATTGGGGAAGAACAGGCGGTTGAGCTTGAATTGATGGGCATAGACGACCGCCGCATCCAGCTTGTCTTCCTCGATGCGTTGCAGCAGGTCCGCCACCTCAAGCTCGCCGGTTTCCTTCCAGCTGAGCTCGGGGATGTCCTGCTGGACTTCCCGCAGTACCAGGCTGGTGCCGGCGCCCTTGATGACACCGATGCGCTTGCCGACCAGATCCTTCAATTCCTTGGGCGGGTGCATGCCGCGTCGATAGACCACCATCGCCTGCAATTCGAGGATGGGGCGCGAGAAGCGCAGGTCCTGTTCGGAGAGGTCCAGCGGCAGGGTCGCGGCCGCGAGGTCGGCCTGATCATTGAGCACGCTCTGGGTCAGGCTCTCGATATTGTGCTCGGAATCCATCGACAGACTCACGCCAAGATAATCTGCGAAGTCCCGTGCCAGTTCGTATTCGAAACCGGTAGGCCCCTGACGGCCACGATAGAAGGTCGTGGGGGTGTTGCGTGTGGCGACCTGAATGAAATCGCGCGCGCGGACATCGTCCAGCCGCGTGGGCATCTCGATGAGAGTGCGCTCGGGCAGTGTCAGCAAGGCGAGGGCCAGTGCCGTGACGAGGAAACGCCGCGCGTGGAGCAGCAGCTGTCTCACGGGCTGAATGAGAGAAGAGGGCGAAGTCTTGAGCATGCGTCAGCATCATTCACGGCAGGGCTTCCACCATACCGGCAGCTCAACACACTGTCATCCAACGCATGTCGCCTGCGGGCTTCGTTAAGGCTCGGCTTTCACGTATGATATGCGCTTGCTGCCGCCGTTTGGCGGTTGTCCGTTCACGCTGCTTCAGAGGCTTTCCCTGACCATGCTCGAACTGCGAGGCGCGCCTGCCCTTTCCGCCTTCCGTCACACCCGTCTACTGGCTTCGTTACGCGAGCTGGTGCCGGAGGTGGAATCTCTTCATGCCGAGTACCTTCATCTGGCCGAGGTCGATGGTGAACTGAGCAGTTCCGATCGGACAACACTGGAGCGCCTGCTGGACTACGGCCCCAGCCGTGACGAGAGCGCTCCGGAAGGACATCTCTTCCTCGTCATCCCCCGCCTCGGCACGCTGTCCCCCTGGTCTTCCAAGGCCACTGATATCGCCGCCAACTGCGGCCTGCCGCAAGTCCGCCGCCTCGAGCGTGGCATCGCCTACCGCATCAAGCTGAACGCGCCCCTCAGCGAAGAGCTCTTCGCCACGCTGTCCTCCCGACTGCACGACCGCATGACCGAGACGGTCTTGACCCGTACTCAGGACGCGGCACGTCTATTCCAGCATCAGGCACCTGCCAGGCTTGCCCATGTCGACATCCTCGGCGGTGGCCGCGAAGCTCTGGCCAAGGCCAACGATAGCCTGGGGCTGGCGCTGGCCGATGACGAGATCGATTATCTGGTCGAGTCCTTCAAGACACTGGGCCGCAATCCTGCCGACATCGAACTGATGATGTTCGCTCAGGCGAACTCGGAGCATTGTCGCCACAAGATCTTCAATGCGGACTGGACCATCGACGGCGAAGCGCAGCCGCACTCGCTGTTCAAGATGATCAAGAACACCTACCAGCATCATCCGGATGGCGTGCTGTCCGCCTACAGTGACAACGCCGCCGTGATGGAAGGTCCGACTGCCGGGCGTTACTTCCCGACAGGCGAAGGCCACATCTATACCTACCATCAGGAACCGATCAACATCCTGATGAAGGTCGAGACCCACAACCACCCGACCGCCATCGCCCCCTATCCGGGCGCCGCGACCGGTGCCGGTGGCGAGATTCGTGATGAAGGCGCGACCGGTGTCGGTTCCAAGCCGAAAGCGGGTCTGACCGGCTTCAGCGTTTCCAATCTGCGTATCCCGGGCTTCGAACAGCCTTGGGAGCACGACTACGGCAAGCCGGAGCGCATCAAGACCGCCTACGACATCATGCTCGAAGGCCCGATCGGTGGCGCTGCGTTCAACAACGAATTCGGCCGTCCCAACCTCAACGGCTACTTCCGTACCTACGAGCAGGATGCCTTCGGTGCCGGCGGCATCGAGCGTCGCGGTTATCACAAGCCGATCATGCTCGCCGGCGGTTACGGCAACATCCGCAGTCAGCACGTCGAGAAGGGCGATATTCCGGTCGGCGCCAAGCTGATCGTGATGGGCGGCCCGGCGATGCTGATCGGTCTGGGCGGCGGTGCTGCCTCTTCCATGGCCTCCGGCAGCTCCAGCGAAGACCTCGATTTCGCCTCCGTGCAGCGTGACAACGCCGAGATGGAGCGTCGCGTGCAGGAAGTCATCGATCGCTGCTGGGCGCTGGATGACAAGAATCCGATCTGCTTCATCCATGACGTCGGCGCGGGCGGTCTGTCCAACGCACTGCCGGAGCTGGTCAAGGATGGTGGCCGCGGCGGTCTGTTCGATCTGCGCGCCGTACCGAGCGCCGAATCCGGCATGAGCCCGCTGGAAATCTGGTGCAACGAATCCCAGGAGCGTTACGTGCTGGCGGTGGCACCGGAGAATCTGGCCACCTTCGAAGCCCTGTGCAAGCGCGAGCGTTGCCTGTACGCCGTGGTCGGTGAAGCCCTCGAGGAGCACGAGCTGATCGTCAAGGATGGTCACTTCAATACGCGTCCAGTCGATCTGCCGATGGACGTGCTGTTCGGCAAGCCGCCCAGGATGTCACGCAGCTTCGAGCGCCAGACGCTGGAGCTGCCGGCGCTGGGTCTCGACAACCTCGACCCGCGCGAAGCGATGACCCGTGTGCTGCAGCTGCCCACCGTCGCCTCCAAGAAATTCCTGATCACCATCGGCGACCGCTCGATCACCGGCATGGTCGCGCGCGACCAGATGGTCGGTCCGTGGCAGGTGCCGGTGGCCGATTGCGCCGTCACCACCAGCTCCCTCGACAGCCATGTCGGTGAAGCGATGGCGATGGGCGAGCGCACGCCGGTCGCACTGATCTCGCCGGCGGCGTCCGCGCGTCTTGCCGTGGCCGAGGTGATCACCAACCTGGCTGCCGCGCCGATCGCCAAGCTGTCTGACATCAAGCTGTCCGCCAACTGGATGAGCGCCGCCGATCACACCGGTGAGAATCAGGCGCTGTTCGATGCCGTCCATGCCGTCGGCATGGAACTGTGCCCGGCGCTGGACCTGACCATCCCGGTCGGCAAGGACTCCATGTCCATGCGTACCGCCTGGCAGGACGAGAACGGCGAAGACAAGTCGATCACCGCGCCGCTGTCGCTGGTGATGACAGGCTTCGCGCCGGTCACCGATGCCATGCGTACCCTCACGCCGCAGCTGCGTCGCACGCTGAATGGCGAGGCCGTGGAGACAGACCTGATCCTGATCGATCTCGGCCATGGCGCTCACCGCCTCGGTGGCTCCGCGTTGGCGCAGGTCTATGGTCAAGTCGGCAACGAAGCGCCGGATCTCGCCAAGCCTGAAGACCTCAAGCACTTCTTCGCGGCCATCCAGCGCTTCAACCTCGAAGGCAAGCTGCTGGCCTATCACGACCGCAGCGATGGTGGTCTGTTGACCACCCTGATGGAAATGTCCTTCGCGGGACGTGTCGGTCTCGACATCTCCCTCGACTGGACCGCCGCCGAGCCGGGTCAGGCTACCGGCGCGCTGTTCGCGGAAGAGCTGGGTGCCGTGGTGCAGGTGCGCCGCGAGCATACCGAGTCCATCCTCGCCGAGCTCAAGGCCGTGGGCCTCGAGCACAGTGGCGTGATCGCCACGCCGCGTGCCGATGAGCAGATCAACATCACGCTGCTGGGACAGAACCTGCTCTCCACGACTCGCGCCAGCGCCGAGCGCCTGTGGGCCGAGACCAGCTATCGCATGCAGGCCGCGCGTGACAACGCCGATTGCGCCAAGAGCGAATTCGAGTCCATCAACGACGTGCGTGACCCGGGCCTCACCGCCCAGGCCACCTTCGACGTCAACGAGGACATCGCGGCACCGTACCTGAACGCCGGTGCACGTCCGCGCATGGCGATCCTGCGTGAGCAGGGCGTCAATGGTCAGCTCGAGATGGCGGCAAGCTTCGACCGTGCCGGTTTCGAGGCCGTCGATGTCCACATGAGCGACATCCTCGAAGGGCGTGTCGATCTGGACACCATGCGCGGACTGGTCGCCTGTGGCGGCTTCTCCTACGGTGACGTGCTGGGTGCCGGCGGTGGTTGGGCCAAGTCGGTGCTGTTCAATGCGCGTGCGCGTGACCAGTTCGAGCGCTTCTTCAACCGTGACGACAGCTTCGCGCTGGGCGTCTGCAACGGCTGCCAGATGCTCTCCCAGCTCAAGGAGCTGATCCCGGGTGCCGAGGCCTGGCCGCGCTTCGTGCGCAACGAGTCCGAGCAGTTCGAGGCCCGTGTCGCGATGGTCGAAGTCGAGAAGAGTGCCTCGCTGTTCCTCGATGGCATGGAAGGCTCGCGCCTGCCGATCGCCATCGCGCATGGCGAAGGGCGTGCCGAGTTCCGCGACAGCGCTCACCTGCGCAAGATGCAGAGCAGCGGCCAGGTCGCACTGCGTTACGTCGACAACTACGGCCAGACCACCACGCGCTATCCGGCCAACCCGAACGGCTCGCCGTCCGGTATCACCGGTCTGACCACCGATGATGGTCGCGTGACCATCATGATGCCGCACCCGGAGCGCGTGGCGCGTGCCGTCACCAATTCCTGGCGTCCGGATGACTGGGAGCAGGACGGTGCCTGGTTGCGCATGTTCCGCAATGCCCGTCGTTGGGTCGATTGATCCCTCGGTCGGTCATCACGGGATGACAGCATGAGAGACGCCCCCATGGCAAAGGCCATGGGGGCGTCTTGCGTTGGGGCTGAAGCAAGGCGGGTGATACGGGAGTCGCGTCTGGCTTGCTCAACGTGGCGTTCCATGGTGGGAGCTGGGTGACGGACGCCGGGTAGCTTAAGGTGGAGGCCAGGCCTCATGTCCGAGGTCGTGAATCCCTGCCTGACACATTACAAGGATGTCGTGATGAAGCTGAAATGGTCGCTGTTGCCTCGTTATTCCGTCTTTCTGCTCTGTCTCCTGGGGGCGCTCATCTGCCTTCCACTGGCGATGCAGAATGCCTGGCTGTGGCCGTTGGCCGTCCTCTTTCTGCTGCTGGTCGCGGTTGGTCTCAATGACTTGCGGCAAGCGGATTACGCCGTGCGTCGCAACTATCCGGTGATCGGCAACATGCGCTATCTGTTCAAGGCGCTGCGTCCGGAGATGCGTCAGTACCTGATCGAGTCGGACACCGATCAGCTGCCGTTTTCCCACAAGCAGCGCGAGCTGGTCTACGCGCGTGGCCGTCAGCACAATTCCTCTCAGCCGTTCGGCACCTTGCTCGATGTCTATTCCGACAGCTACGAGTTCATCGGTCACTCCATGCAGACTTCGAGCGTGCCGGACCCCAAGGGCTTTCGTCTCAACGTCGGCAACTCCCAGTGCTCGCATCCTTACAATGCCTCGCTGTTCAACATCTCGGCGATGAGCTTCGGCTCCTTGAGTGCCAATGCCATCCGCGCCCTGAACAAGGGGGCCAGGCTGGGCAACTTTGCCCATGACACCGGCGAAGGCAGCATCAGTCCCTACCACCGCGAATTCGGGGGCGATCTGATCTGGGAGCTGGGCAGTGGCTACTTCGGCTGTCGCGACGAGGAAGGGCGCTTCGATGGCGAGAAGTTCGCCCGTCAGGCGGCCAGCGAGCAGGTCAAGATGATCGAGATCAAGCTCAGTCAAGGTGCCAAGCCCGGCCATGGGGGCGTCTTGCCGGCCAGCAAGATCAGCGAGGAGATCGCCGAGACGCGCGGGATCCCGATGGGCAAGGACTGTATCTCGCCCTCCAACCACGGTGAGTTCTCCACACCCCTTGAGCTGTTGAGCTTCATCCAGCGCCTGCGCGGGCTCTCGGGTGGCAAGCCGGTGGGCTTCAAGTTGTGCCTCGGTCAGCCGTGGGAGTTCATGGCCATCGTCAAGGCGATGCTCGAGACGGGAATCGTGCCCGATTTCATCGTCGTCGATGGCAGTGAGGGCGGTACGGGCGCCGCACCGACCGAATTCACCGACCACCTCGGCACCCCGCTGCGTGAGGGGCTGCAATTCGTCCATAACACGCTGGTGGGTGCAGGGCTGCGTGATGAGGTGCGCATCGGGGTCAGCGGCAAGATCATCAGTGCCTTCGATATCGCCTGCGTGATGGCGCTGGGGACGGACTGGGTCAATGCCGCGCGTGGTTACATGTTCGCACTGGGCTGTATCCAGTCACTGAGCTGCCACACCAACAGGTGCCCGACGGGGATCGCTACCCAGGACGATCTGCGCCAGAAATCGCTGGTCGTGGAAGACAAGGCCGATCAGGTGCGTCACTTCCACCACAACACCTTGCATGCGCTGGCCGAGATCCTGTCGGCGGCGGGCCTGCATACGCCCTGGCAGATTACCCCGGACCACCTGGTGCATCGTGTCTCCGAGAATGAGGTCAAGCTGTTCTCGCACCTGCATCCCTTCCTGACCAATGGCGCACTGCTGACGCAAGGGGACGACTACCCCTTCTATCGTCGTGTCTGGGCCATGGCTCAGGCCGAGAGCTTCCAGCCACGATCGCTGTCAGAGGTGTCGGGGGCCAAGCGCGAGTAGACAATCGTCGCCTCTGCGACCAAACGACCGTTCAACAACTTGGCGCAGGCAGTCACACTAAGACGTCGCGAGTCATGTCTGCGGGCAGCTCGACGAACGCAGTGTGGTTGCCTGCGCCTTTTGGGTTTATCACTGGATGAGTGCCATCGCTCGGCACTGTCGTGAAATCGTTCGAGCGCGTGCTTGCTCGTTATCCGTCGCAGGGAGACCGCCATGTCTGACGCTACCCACCTCACGACTGAACGTTGTGTGACCCTCTCGATCAGTGAGCATGTCGCCGACGTGCGCCTCAATCGTCCTGACAAGCACAACGGCATCGACTGGAAGATGATCGATGCCCTGCTGGCGGTGCAGCAGGAGCTGCATGCCCGCGCCCGGGAATCGGGCCTGCGCGCCATCGTGCTATCGGGCGAGGGGCCCAGTTTCTGTGCGGGGCTTGATATCGCCGCCATCATGGGCGACGCCGCCCGCGTGCCGCAGTTGCTGGTCGCGGGGGCCAATGGCTGTGCACCGCAGCGCAATACCGTGCAGCAGCTGGCGCTGGGCTGGCGAGATGTCGGGGCGCCGGTCATCGCCGCCTTGCATGGCAACGTCTTCGGTGGCGGCCTGCAGATCGCGCTGGGGGCGGACATTCGCCTGTGTGATCCTGATGCGCGCCTGGCGGTGCTCGAGATCGACTGGGGCATCATTCCGGACATGGGCATCAGCGTCACTGCGCGTGGCGTACGACCGGACTGGCTGCACGAGTTGACGTGGAGCGGGCGCAAGGTCGAGGCCAACGAGGCGCAGAGCGCCGGTCTGGTCACGCGCATCATCTCCAGCCCGCAGGAGGAGGCGCTGGCCTTGGCGCGCCAGATTGCCGGGCGCTCTCCCAGCGCCGTCCGCGCGATCACGCGTCTCTACGACGAGGCCCTTGATGCGCCGGAAGCCGAGGCACTGGCGCTTGAGGCAGAGCTGCAGTCCTCGCTGCTGGGACGCGCGGAGCAGACCGAATGTATCAAGGCCAAGCTTGAGGGGCGCGCGCCGCGCTTCTGATCCTGACGGGCCGGGAGAGATGGGCTTGGCTTGACGGGCGAAGGTTGGCGGACTCTGGTTATCCACACCCACTTTGCCGCTGCAGTCGCTGATGCGGATAATGGGGACATTGTCCCTTCCTGCGATTCGGCGGCCCTTTGATGTCAATTTCCCTGTCAGCCCTCACTCCACTGTCAGCCATCACTCCCCTGGGCCTGCCTGCCGGCAGCGCCCCCACTCGCGTGTCTCGCTGGGCGGCGCTGAATGTTTGAGCTGCGCCCGTATCAGCAGGAGGCCGTGCGGCGTACCGTCGAGCACTTTCGCCGCAGTGATGAGGCGGCGGTGATCGTGCTGCCCACCGGCAGCGGCAAGTCATTGGTGATCGCGGAGCTTGCGCGTATCGCGCGTGGGCGTGTGCTGGTGCTGGCGCATGTGCGCGAGCTGGTCGAGCAGAATCACGCCAAGTACGAATCCTATGGCAAGGACGCTGACATCTTCAGTGCCGGCCTCAAGCGCAAGCAGGCTTCGCGTCAGGTGGTGTTCGGCTCGGTGCAGTCAGTGGTGCGCAATCTTGATGCCTTCACGCCGGAGGAGCTGTCGGCTGGGGGGCAGGCGGCGCCCTTCACGCTGCTGGTGATCGATGAGTGTCACCGGATCTCGCTGGAGAAGGACGCCAGCTATCGCAAGGTCATCAACCATCTGCGCGGACACAATCCGCGCCTCAAGGTGCTGGGGCTGACGGCGACGCCGTATCGTCTCGGTCAGGGCTTCATTTTCCACCGTCATTATCACGGCATGGTGCGCGGGGATGATGACTGCTTCTTCCGTGATTGCGTCTTCGAGCAGCCGCTGCGCCTGATGGTGCGCCAGGGCTTTCTGAGTGAGCCGCGGCGCGTCGATGTCGCGGTGGCGCGCTATGACTTCTCGCAGCTGGCGCCTGGCATCGGCGGCAGCTTCCAGGAGGCGGAGCTCAACGAGGTGGTGCAGGGCTCGCGCGCGACGCCGGGCATCGTGCTGGATATCGTCGCCCAGGCGCGCGAGCGGCGCGGCGTGATGGTGTTCTGTTCCACCGTCGAGCACGCCGAGGAAGTCACCGCACTCCTGCCTGAAGGCGAGGCGGCGCTGATCACTGGCGAGACGCCCGGCGAGGAGCGTGAGCGGCTGATCAATGCCTTCAAGGCCCAGCAGCTCAAGTATCTGGTCAATGTCGCGGTGCTCACCACCGGCTTCGATGCGCCGCATGTCGACCTGATCGCCATCCTGCGACCCACGGAATCCGTCAGTCTCTATCAGCAGATCGTCGGACGTGGCCTGCGTCTGAGCCCCGGCAAGACGGACTGTCTGATTCTCGATTACGCCGGCAATCCCTGGGACCTCTACGCGCCGGAGGTGGCGACGCCGAAACCGGCCGGCGACACCGAGATCGTCCAGGTCGAGTGCCCGGTATGCGGCAATGCCAATCTGTTCTGGGGGCGCAAGGATGGCGAGCTGGTGGTCGAGCACTTCGGGCGCCGGTGTCAGGGACTGGTCGAGTCGCCGGAAGGCGCGGGCAGGCCGCTGGTGCAGTGCGACTTCCGCTATCGTGCCAAGGCCTGCCCGCAGTGTGGCGAGGCCAACGACATCGCCGCACGCCATTGCCACGCCTGTCAGGCGCGACTGGTCGACCCGGATGACAAGCTGCGCGATGCGCTCAAGCTGCGCGATGCGCGGGTGCTTCGCGTCAGCGGCTGGCAGCTGGAGGAGGCGCGCAACGGGCGCGGTCTGCCACGCTTGAAGGTGACCTATTACGACGAGGATGGCACCGATTTGTCCGAGTGGTTCGCGCTCGAGACCCCCGCCCAGCGCCATGCCTTCCGCTTGAGCTTTCTCGCGCGCCATATGCGCGCGCCGGGGAGTGACTGGGCACCGAAGGACATCGCCGAGGTGCTGGCAGGCGAGGAGCGTCTCAAGGCGCCGGACTTCGTCATCGGGCGAAAGAGCGGCCGTTACTGGCAGATCCGCGACAAGCTGTTCGACTACGCCGGGCGCTATCGCACCGGTATCGCCGCCGGCTGAGCGGCGTGCTGGCCGCTGCGTGATCCGGTCGCGTGGCGCATGTTGTCAGGGACACGACGTCGCGGGGATGCTGAGCGGGGCCTCGGGTTGCTAGACTGGCGGCTTCATACGCCTCAGGGAGAACTCACAAGGTGAGTGCCACCGATACCTCGGCCAGGCTGGTGTCCGGCTTACGCCCCACCGGACACCTGCAACTCGGACACTATCAATCAGTGATCCGGCGCTGGACCGAGCTGCAATACCATCACGATGCCTATTTTCTGGTCGCCGACTGGAACGCGCTGGCGGTCAGCGGTCACGCGCCTCACGAGATCGAGCAATACAGCTGGGCGATGGTGATCGACTGTCTCGCCTGTGGGGTCAATCCCAAGGTCGCTACCCTGTTCATCCAGTCCTGGGTGCCGGAGCTGACCGATGTGCACATGATCCTGGCCAGCGTCACGCCCAAGGCCTGGCTGGAGCGTCTGCCCAGCTACCGCGAGATGGTCGCCGGGCTCGGTGAGCAGCAGGGCGCCAGTCTGGCCATGCTCGGTGCGCCCCTGATGCAGGCGGCCGACATCCTGGCGCTGCGGGGGGAGGTGGTGCCAGCCGGGCCCGAGCAGCGTGCGCATATCGAGTTCACCCGTGAGGTCGCCCGGCGGTTCAATCATCGCTATGGCCGCGACGCCGGCTTCGAGGAGCAGGCTGAGCGCGCCATCGCGCGCCTGGGCAAGAAGAGCGGTCGCCTGTATCGTGAATGGTTGAGCGCCTATCAGGAAGAGGGCGATCTCGAGGCCTTCGAGCGTGCGCGCGGTCTGCTGGCCGAGACCAGCAAGCTCAACCGCAACCAGCAGGAGCGACTGCTCGGCTATCTGGAAGGTGGCGGGCGGCGCATCCTCGGCGAGCCGGAACACTGGCAGGGGGAGGTCGAGCCGCTGCTGGGCATGGAGCTCAAGACGCACAAGGCCGCGCGTGAAGATGCCATCTTCCTGCGTAGCGGACGCGACGATATCGCGGCCTGCGTGCGCGAGATGCCCACCGACCCTGCGCGCGTGCGTCGCAAGGACCCCGGCGACCCGCAGCGTTGCCCGCTGTGGACGCTGCATGAAAGCTTCACGCCCGCCTCGGACCGCCAATGGGCGGAGGAGGGCTGCCGCGATGCCAGCATTGGCTGCCTGGACTGCAAGGGCTGTCTGATCGAGCATGTCGATGCGGCGCTGGCGCCGATTCGTGAGCGTGCCGAGGTGCTGGAAGGGGAGCATGGCAAGGTGCGCACCATGATGACAGAAGGGGCCGAGCGGGCCCGCGACACCGTGCGTGACACCCTGGATGAGCTGCGGCGCGTGATCGGCCTGACCTATCGCTAGACGCGGGCGGCGTCGAGCGCGGCCCCGGCGTCTCACCGGCGGCGTAAAGACTTGGGGGATGGGGCGCGAGCCGCTAGAATGCCCGTCCCCCAGACCCACCTTCACCCGCCTCCTGCAGGAGATGTCATGAGCGACCTGCTCGATGGCGCCAGTTTTGCCCTCACTGATGGGCATCAGCCCGCACCTCTCGTCACGCCCCCGACGGCGGCGTCGACGGTGCTGGCGCGCGTCAATGACACCGCGCTCACCGAGATGCCGCAGGACCTGTACATCCCGCCGGAGGCGCTGCGTGTCTTTCTCGAGACCTTCGAGGGCCCGCTGGATCTGCTGCTCTACCTCATCCGTCGCCAGAACCTCGATATCCTCGCCATCAATGTCGCGGCCATCACCCATCAGTACATCGAGTATGTCGAGCTGATGCATGCCATGCAGATCGATCTGGCAGGGGAATACCTGCTGATGGCCGCGATGCTGGCGGAGATCAAGTCGCGCAGCCTGCTGCCGCGTCAGCCGAAGGAGAGTGATGACGACGAGGAAGAGGATCCGCGCGCCGAGCTGATTCGTCGTCTGCAGGAATACGAGCAGACCAAGCTGGCTGCCGAAGGACTGGATGAGATACCGCGCCAGGGCCGCGACTGGTTCGTGGCCACGGCAGACCTCCCCGAACTCGAGACGCGCGTGGTGCACCCTGATGTCGACCTGTCGGAATTGCTCGGCGCGCTGTCCGGCCTCTTGCGTCAGGCGGACCTCGTCCAGGCGCACACCATCTCGCGTGAGGTGATGTCGACCCGCGAGCGCATGCTGGCGATCATGAATCTGTTGACCCATGAGCACTTCACGCCCTTCGAGAAGCTGTTCTCGCTCGAGGAAGGGCGTGCCGGGGTGGTGGTCAGTTTCATGGCGATTCTGGAGCTGGCCAAGGAATCGATGATCGAGATCGTCCAGAACGCGCCGCTGTCACCGATTCACGTTCGCGCCCGCACGCCGGAACCGGACCCCGAGGATGACGAGGACTGGCTGGCGCTGGAATTCGCCGACGAAGACGAGGTGGCGGCCGATCAGGGGGCGTTCGATGACGCAACGTACGATGACGCAGCGTCCGATGATGCGCAGACGTCACCTTCCTTACCCCCATCCGACGAGCAGGAGAACGCGGCGTCATGAGTTTGCGCGATGTCCCGCTGGACCAGATCATCGAAGCGGCCCTGCTGGCCGCTGGCGAGCCGCTGACGCTAGAGCGCCTGGCCGGTCTGTTCGATGAGTATTCAAGCCCGACCAAGCCCGCGCTGCGTGAGGCCTTGAGCAAGCTGGAGGCGCGTCACCCGGCCGACAAGAGCGCGCTGGAGCTGATCGAGACCGCCAGTGGCTGGCGGCTGCGCGTTCGCCAGCAGTACTCCCCCTGGGTATCGCGGCTGTGGGAAGAGCGTCCGCAACGTTATTCACGCGCCTTGCTGGAGACCCTGGCGCTGGTGGCCTATCGTCAACCGGTGACCCGCGGCGATATCGAGCAGGTGCGTGGCGTGACGGTCAGTTCCTCGATCATGCGCACCCTGGTCGAACGCGGCTGGGTGAGAGTGGTCGGCCATCGTGATGTGCCGGGGCGTCCGGCGGTATTCGCCACCACGCGTCAGTTCCTCGATGACTTCGGGCTCAAGACGCTGGAAGAGCTGCCGCCAGTGCATGAACTGAAAGGCTTCGAAGGACTCGAACAGCTCGAGGCAGACCTGTATGATGTGCCGCCCTCTCAGACCTTGTCGCTGCCGGATGACCCGGACGGCGAGACGAAGAAGGCGTCGGTAGACAGCGCTGATGCGGTAGCCGACACGGGGACTGATCCAGAACATGAATCAGCACCTGAGGCAAAGACCGGGACAGGCGCTGAGACAGGTCTCGAGTCAGGTCTTGAGTCAGGGGGTGAGAATGACACTGGCAGCCCGGTGCCCGACGACTGGCAACCGCCGGACGTCACCGCCGAGCAGCTGGAAGAGGCGCTGAGGATGCGTGCACTCGATACCTCCGGCGTCTCGGATGAAACACAGGACACAGCAGTATCCTCCGCCTCACAGGCGGAAGATGATCACGCCGGGATGGCGTCCACCGGCTCGGGGTTCGACTTCGCCACACTCGAAGCGCGCCTCAGCCAACGTTTGCGCGGTGCAGACGAGGATGACGACGCTGCCGATGCGCAGCCGCACGACTCCTCCACTGCCGGGACCGTCGATGATGACGACCCTGCGTAGGCGAAACTCCTATAGATGAAATGGTTATTGTCATGAGCAAGACAGACTCTGATAAGCGCAAGACCTCTCTCCCCGGCAGCAGCCAGGCAGGCAACAAGCACGCCGGTGGCAAGGCCGCGACCGGCAAGTCCACGCGCGGCAGCAAGGCCAATGTCGGCAAGAAGCCGGCTGCCGGCGATGCGCCGGAGCTGCGTCCGCTGCCGCCGCAGGCCAAGGGCGACAAGCTGGCCGAGGACGAGAAGCTGCAGAAGGTGCTGGCACGCTCCGGTCTCGGCTCCCGCCGTGAGATGGAAGTCGCCATCAGCGCCGGCCGCGTCAAGGTCAACGGCAAGGTCGCCCAGCTGGGTGACCGCGTCGGCCCGCGTGACCAGGTCAGCCTCGATGATCGCCCGCAGAGCCTGAAGGGCGCCGAAGAGACTGCACGTCGTGTCATCATGTACAACAAGCCGGAAGGTGAACTGTGCACGCGCAAGGACCCGGAAGGTCGCCGCACCGTATTCGAGCGTCTGCCGCGTCTGAAGGGCGAGCGCTGGATCGCGATCGGTCGTCTCGATATCAACACCAGCGGTCTGTTGCTGTTCACCACCGATGGTGAGCTGGCCAACCGTCTGATGCACCCGTCGACCCAGATCGAGCGCGAGTACGCCGTGCGTGTCATGGGTGAGGTCAAGCGCGAGCATGTCGTCAACATGGTCAATGGCGTGATGCTTGAAGATGGCCCGGCACGTTTCACCGATGTGCAGGAATTCGGTGGCGAAGGTATCAACAGCTGGTTCCACGTCGTGATCATGGAAGGCCGCAACCGTGAGGTTCGCCGTCTGTGGGATTCCCAGGGGCTGACCGTCAGCCGCCTGAAGCGCGTGCGCTACGGCAACATCTTCCTCGACAAGCGCGCTCGCGCCGGAGAGTGGGTGGAGATGGAGCAGAGCGAGATCGATGAACTGTCCACACTGGCAGGTCTCGAGCATCGCAAGGCGCCGGCCCTGACGCCGGATGAGCAGAACCGCTGGAGCCGCGACAAGCAGAAGCGTCGTCCGGTGCGCGCCATGAAGAAGCCGCCGCAGCGTACGCGCAAGCCGCGCTGATGGCGCAGACGGTGAGGGCGGCGATGTGCCGTCATTCACTGACATGGCATGAGATCGTGGACATGCCACAAGCTCGTGCGACCTAAGTGGTAGCCCGCAAGCCCGCGCCCATCGCGGGCTTGCGTGTCTTTGTCACAGGGGCTGGTCCATGCGCTGGCGCGGGCGTTTCACGAGGCGCCAGCGGACAAGCTGGTCATTTACTTGAAGTTTTTTTGCAAAAGACTTGCGTCGAAACGGGATCGGCGGTATCTTACGTCCCGCTTCGCAAGGGTCGTTAGCTCAGTGGTAGAGCAGTTGGCTTTTAACCAATTGGTCGAAGGTTCGAATCCCTCACGACCCACCATTCTCTGGAATGGTCTCTTGCAAAGCACCCGGCGGCGGGTCGTTAGCTCAGTGGTAGAGCAGTTGGCTTTTAACCAATTGGTCGAAGGTTCGAATCCCTCACGACCCACCATCCGCCACCCAGTTTTGGGTCGTTAGCTCAGTGGTAGAGCAGTTGGCTTTTAACCAATTGGTCGAAGGTTCGAATCCCTCACGACCCACCAGATCTTGCCCCGTGCCTTCATTGGCGCGGGGCAATTTTTGTTACGCGAAAGGAAAGGGTCCGTTGCCCCCAAGTCGACTGGAGCCGCGATCGCGCCAGGCGTATCCTTGTGGGCGAGCCGAGGCTCATGTCCGCCCAGTGCGGACGACGCTGCGGGCGATAGACGCCCAAGGCACACGCCGCAGTCTGGGGAGCCCAGCTGCAGCGCTGGCAGGGCCGCCACGGGCCGTTCGTGTCCGGGCCGAGTCCTGACCCACTCAGCACAGGGGGAGCCCCTGTGGGCTAGGTGAGAGACACATGAACAGCCTGACTAATGCCATGCCGGGTCGTGAGGCCCACAATGCCGTCCGTGAGCAGGTGCGCGAGCATCTGGCCCGCGCTTACTGCCCGACACGCCCCGCCGCCGAAGACGCCGCGCTGATCGACGAGATCAAGCAGCTGCTCATCGAGCGTGATGCCGCACTGGTCGCGCATTACTACTGTGACGATGCTATCCAGCAGCTGGCCGAGGAAACCGGCGGCTGCGTGGCCGACTCGCTCGAGATGGCGCGCTTCGGTGCCCGCCATGAGGCCTCGACACTGATCGTCGCCGGGGTGCGCTTCATGGGCGAGACCTCCAAGATCCTGTCGCCGGAGAAGCGCGTGCTGATGCCGACGCTGGAGGCGACCTGCTCGCTGGACCTCGGTTGCCCGGAAGACGAGTTCGCGGCCTTCTGTGATGCCCATCCCGACCGCACCGTGGTGGTGTACGCCAATACCTCGGCGGCCGTGAAGGCGCGTGCCGACTGGGTAGTGACTTCCTCGATCGCCGTCGATGTCATCGAGCACCTGCATGCCCGGGGCGAGAAGCTGATCTGGGCGCCGGACAAGCATCTGGGCGCTTACGTGCAGAAGCAGACCGGTGCCGACATGCTGCTGTGGGACGGCGCCTGTATCGTGCATGACGAGTTCCGCGCCCAGGGGGTCAGCGATCTACTCAAGGTCTACCCGGACGCCGCAGTGCTGGTGCACCCGGAATCACCGCAGTCGGTGGTCGAGCTGGCCGATGTCGTCGGTTCCACCTCGCAGCTGATCAAGGCTGCCGTCGAGCTCGAGAATCAGCAGCTGATCGTCGCGACCGATCGTGGCATCTTCTTCAAGATGCAGCAGGCCGCGCCGCACAAGCAGCTCTTCGAGGCGCCGACTGCCGGCAATGGCGCGACCTGCAAGAGCTGTGCGCACTGCCCGTGGATGGCGATGAGCGGCCTGGAGAATCTGGCCGCCGTGCTGCGTCGCGATCCGGCGGAAGCCAATGCCGAGGAAGTCTTCGTCGATGATGACCTGCGTGAGCGCGCCCTGAAGCCGTTGACGCGGATGCTGGAATTCAATCGTGGCTGAGCGCTGACGCTGATCGTCACCGATTGTTGCTCGCATGAACCAGGACCGCCGCTCCCGATTCCCCGGGGCGGCGGTTCTTGTTTGTCTGGTGCAGTGAGAGGGAGGGTGCCTCAGAACTCCTCGATGGCATTGCGATAGCGCTTGAAGTCCTCCCGGCGTGAACTGATACGGTTGGCCATGCTGAAGTCGCCGTTCTTGCGCGCGGCCTCGTCGGCCAGCTTGAGCTGAGCGAAGGCCTTGTCCATGCGGCCCTCCAGCTGGTCGAATTCGGCGCGATACAGGAAGGCCTCGGCGGTGTGGCCGCTGCGTCCACTGGCTTCGGAGGCCAGACTCCAGACCTTGGGGTCATCGGGATGATCGCGGCGCATGTCCTCCAGCTGCTGGCGCGCAGCGGCGGGGTCCTGTTGCAGCGCGACTTCCGCCATGGCCAGGCGGGTCGGCAAGTAGTCGGGTTGCAGGCGCAGCAGGCGTCTGGCGCGGCGGGTCGCTTCCTCGTAGCGCCGGGCATCCCGTGCGACCTCGACCGCACTGGCGCTGATCAGGGTCAGGTCAGGATGCTTGTCATGCAGGCGGTCCAGTGCGGCCAGTGCCTTGTCGACCTGGTTGTGCTCCGCCGCGGCCAGCGCCTGATAGTAGGCAATCGCGTCGGGGTCGGGGTTGTCTTCGCGCAGTGTCGTCAGTCCCTGCTCAGGCTGGCGCAGATTTAGCGCCAGCAGGGCGCGGGCACGGATCATCGCGTAGGCGAGCTGCGCAAGCGGGTCGGGTGTCACCTTCTGCATGGCGTCGGCACGGGCCTGGGTGTCGCCGATACGCGCCTCCGTCACCGGGTGCGTGAGCAGAAATTCCGGCGCATTGCCGCCCTGCAGGCTGGCCATGCGTTGCATGGCGCGGAACATGCGCGGCATGGCCTCGGGGTCGAAGCCGGCGCGTGCCAGCGCATCGACGCCGACGCGGTCGGCCTCCTGCTCGAAGCGCCGTGAATAGGCCAGCTGATCGGAAATGGCAGCGGCCTGGGTGCCGGCCATGGTCGCGATGCCCGCTGAACCGCCTCCGCCCGCCGCGATCACCATGCCGGCGAGGAAGCCGGCCAGTGTCGGCAGGCGTGTCTCGGCCTGGCGCTCCATGTTGCGCGCGAAGTGATGCTGGGAGAGGTGGCCCAGCTCGTGGGCGAGCACCGAGGCAAAGGCGTCGCGGTCCGGCGCGAAGGTGAACAGCCCCGTATTGACGCCGACCACACCGCCGGGCACGGCGAAGGCATTCAGCTGGCTGCTGGCGACCAGCGTGATGATGAAATTGCGGTCATCCAGCTCGCTCCACGGCGCCAGTTGACGCACGATGCTACCGATCCAGTCCAGAGTGATGGGATCATCCCATTCACGCACATGGGCACGGAACTGACGCAGCCAGGCGCGACCGATACGATATTCATCGTTGCTGGAGATGCCGCCACTCGCACTCCCCAGGTCAGGCAGTCCATAGTCGTTGTGGGATGCGGCCGGCGCACTGGCGACCGGCGCGCCCATCAGCAACAGGCCGAGCAGGGCGCTCGACAGGGTGGCAAGCCCGCGGCGACCGATGCGGACACGTCCGCTCAAGGGGGGCAGCAACGACATGCAGGCAATCCTCTTCGATATGGCGCAAGGTGCGGGCGGCTCGCAGGATTGCCGGGCGCCGCACTGGCATTGACGGCCCTGCGTGAGTCCGGGCAAGACGCAGCCGCGCAGGGCGGAAAGTTGCTTTGTCAGGCAAGGTGCCCTTAAATCGGGGCGTTTTCAAGCTGCACCCTCCATGGTGTGCGGCAGAACATCATAACGAGAACGGAAGGGCAGATGGCATTCGAACGACCTGGCGCTGAGACTGCGAATCCGATGGCTGACTCCACGGCCGATACCCACCTGCAGACGCTGGATGCGCGCGGCCTGCACTGTCCGTTGCCGCTGCTGCGCACCAAGCTCAAATTGGCTGGCATGAGTGCCGGCGAGCAACTCGAGGTCCTCGCCAGCGACGCCGGCGCCTGGGGCGACATCCCTGCCTATCTGGCGCTGAGCGATCACGCGCTGGTCTCGCGTGAAGAAACGTCAGAGGGCGATTACCGCTTCGTGATCAAGGCGCTGTGCGAGGAAGATCCGTCATGACCATGAAGACGTTGTTGCGTGGCTGGATCGAGCGCTATTTCTCCGACGAAGAAGCGGTGGTGCTGTTTCTGGTGCTGGTGCTGGTGTTCGCCGCCGTCATCTGGCTGGGCAGCATGCTGGCGCCATTCTTCACCGCCCTGATCGTCGCCTTCCTGCTGCAGAGCGGCGTGAGCTGGATGGAGCGCCGTGGCCTGCCACGTCTGGCGGCGGTCAGTCTGATGACGCTGGTGTTCATGGGCATCATGCTGGCCAGTGCGCTGATCCTGCTGCCGCTGGTCTGGCATCAGCTGGCCAATCTGATCCAGGAGATCCCCGGCATGTTCGCCTCCGGGCAGCGCTGGCTGGGCGAGCTGCAAGAGCGCTTCCCCGGCCTGATCACCCCAGAGCAGGTCCAGCAGTGGGTCGGCGCCGCCGGGCGAGAGCTGACCCAGTTCGGGCAGCGCGCGGTATCGCTGTCGCTGGCGTCACTGGGCAACCTGATGGGCGTGGTGATCTACCTGGTGCTGGTGCCGATCCTGGTGTTCTTCATGCTCAAGGACCGAGAGCGGCTGGTGGACTTCACGCTGGCGCTGCTGCCACGCAAGCGCCTGCTGATGAGCCGGGTCTGGAACGAGATGGATGACCAGATCGCCAACTTCGTGCGTGGCAAGGTGATCGAGATCGTCATCGTCGGTGGCGTCAGCTACGTCACCTTCGTCGCCTTCGGGCTGCCGTATTCGGCGCTGCTGGCGATCGTGGTCGGCTTCTCGGTGCTGATTCCCTACATCGGCGCGGCAGGGGCGACCTTGCCGGTCGCCGCCGTCGCCGGTTTCCATTACGGGCTGGGCGATACCTTCATGTACGTGATGATCGCCTACGGCATCATCCAGGCGCTGGATGGCAACGTGCTGGTGCCGCTGCTGTTCTCGGAGGCGGTCAATCTGCATCCGGTGGCGATCATCCTCGCGGTGCTGTTCTTCGGTGGCATCTGGGGCTTCTGGGGGGTGTTCTTCGCCATCCCGCTGGCGACCCTGATGAAGTCGCTGCTCTACGCCTGGCCGCGCCGGGCGCGCGCCGAGGAGAATCGGGTCGCGGACAAGAGCGCCTGATCGAAAAAAGCCCCGCCAATCGGCGGGGCTTTTTTCATGGCTGAGGCGGCTGGCGCACAGGCGCTCTCCGCTCAGCTGTTTCTCCACGAGCTGCTGTCACGCGGGCTGCTGCCACTCGAGCTGCTGCCACTCGACACTAGCGGTCAGCGTTGAGCTCGCGAGCGGCTTCCAGCACTTCCTCGACATGGCCCTTGACCTTCACGCCACGCCATTCGCGCGCCAGATTGCCGTCGGCGTCGATCAGGAAGGTGGAGCGCACCACGCCGAGACTTTCCTTGCCCATGAATTTCTTCATGTGAATGACGTCAAAGATCTTGCACAGGGTCTCGTCCGGGTCGCTGATCAGCTCGAACGGGTAACCCTGTTTCGCGCGGAAGTTCTCGTGGGTGCGCAGGCTGTCGCGGGAAACGCCGAGAATCACGGTGTTGGCCGCTTCGAATGCCTCGAGGTTGTCGCGGAAGTCACCGCCTTCGGTGGTACAGCCCGGCGTGTGGTCCTTCGGGTAGAAATAGATGACGGCTTGCTTGCCCTTGAGGCTGGCCGGAGTGACTTCGGTGTCACTGGTGGCCTGGGCGGTAAAGTCGGGAATTGGCTGACCGAGGCTGACGCTCATCGTGCTCTCCTGGCGATGACTGACGGCCATGTGGCGGCTGACAGTGCTGAATGATGAAAAAAACCGGCAGTGATGGGCATCGCGCTTGCCCGCTTCTGCGGTGTGTCCTGCATTACACGCAGGGCGTCCTGACTTGTCAAAGACGGGGCAGAACTCTTGTGTTTCACCGTCTTGGCGACCGGTGCCATCGCGCCCATCCACCGTGCATCCGCCCCTTGAACAGGCGAGGGAATCCACCGCTTTGCACAACCGGTGCAGATGGCGTCTGTACAGGCTTCGATGGTCTTTGTAACATCATCACCCTTGACGCGACTCGCGTGTCGGCGTGCCCACGCAATCAGAGTCCTGCGTCAACCAAATCTATGTCAGATGTCTGTCCCGGGATCCGTTGTTTCAACAGCGCAGGGGCACGCCTGGCGCATCAGGCACCAGAGGAGAATTCGAGGGATGATCACAGGTAGCATTGTCGCACTGGCGACCCCGATGAAGGCCACCGGCGAGATCGACTGGGACGCCCTGCGCCAGCTGGTCGCCTTCCACCTCGAAAATGGCACCGATGCCATCGTCGCCGCCGGCACTACCGGCGAGCCGACCACCATGTCCTTCGCGGAGCACTTCGATGTCATCCGCTGTGTGGTCGAGACGGTCGCCGGCAAGATTCCGGTCATCGCCGGCACGGGCGCCAACGCCACCTCCGAAGCGGTCGAACTGGCTCGCTACGCCAAGGAAGTCGGTGCGGATTACTGCCTCTCCGTGGCGCCGTACTACAACAAGCCGACCCAGGAAGGGCTCTACCAGCACTTCAAGGCCGTCGCCGAGCAGGCCGGTATTCCGGTCATTCTCTACAACGTGCCGGGTCGTACCTGCTCTGATATCTACAACGAAACGGTCTTCCGCCTCGCCGAGCTCGACAACATCGTCGGCTTGAAGGATGCCACCGGCAACCTGGAGCGTGGTCAGGAACTGATCGACCGCCTCAAGGGCACTGACTTCGCGCTCTACTCCGGCGATGACCCCACGGCCTGCGACTTCATCCTGATGGGCGGCCACGGCGATATCTCCGTGACGGCCAACGTCGCGCCGCGCCTGATGCACGAGATGTGTGAAGCCGCCGTGGCCGGCGATGCCGAGCGTGCCCACCAGATCAACACGCGCCTGATGCCGCTGCACTCCGCGATGGGCGTCGAGTCCAACCCGATTCCGGTCAAGTTCGCCATGCATCGCATGGGCCTGTCGCCGGAATCCGGCGTGCGTCTGCCGCTGACCTGGCTGTCCGAGCAGTATCACTCCACGGTCGAGGAAGCACTGCAACTGGCCGAGGTGCTCAACTGATGAGTCAGCGTTTCGTGCCACTGGCCCTGCTGACGGCGCTCGCGGTCGCAGGCTGTTCCAGTGATGGCTACTACTACGATCGCAACAGCGAGTATGCCGATGCCAGCATCGCACCGCCGCTGGAGCTGCCGGACACGATCAATCGTGGTGATTACCAGGATTCCATGCCGGTACCTCAGGCCAGCAGTGACTTCCTGGCCAGCGACGACTTCGAGGCACCGCGTCCCCAGCCGCTGGCGACCAGCGAGCAGGGCGGGCGAGAGTTCGTCGCCATGCGTCAGAGCGGCGATGCCCGCTGGCTGGCCGTGAACGCCGCGCCGGCAGCGGTGTGGACACGCCTGCAGTCCTTCGTGCGCGACCAGGGCCTCGATGTGCAGAGCATCGATGCCGGCAAGGGCGAGATCACCACGGCCCAGGGCATCATCAGCGTCAGCCAGGGGCTGCGTGCCGATGCCTCCGAAGTGCGTTGTCAGCAGGGCGGCGATGTCGCCGGCAGCTGCCTGAACGCGCTGAGCGGCTATCTGGCCGCGTCTTCCGCCGATAGCGGTGTCTCGCTGGCAGCCCAGTCGCTCAGTCGTGATGACCGCGTGCGCCTGGAAGGCCGCGATGGCACCTGGCAGGTCGATCTGGCGCTGGACATCGAGCGCAGCTGGGCCGAGCTGCTCTATCAGCTGCAGAAGAACTTCAACACCGACTACCAGACGCTGACCGATCAGGACCGCTCGCGTGGCGAGTTCATGGTCGATTACATCCCGCGTGAAGAGCGTGATGGCGGCTGGTTGGGTATCGGGGGCGATGGTGATCCGGTGCCGATGATACTCAAGCTGCGCGCCGAGAATGACCACACCCTGGTCACGGCGACCCGTGCCGATGGTGAAGAGACCACGCCGGCACTGGCGCGTGAGCTGCTCGACGCCGTGGCGTCGACACTGCGCTGAGCATGTGGCTCGACACGCCTTGCGCCGCCTCATCTGACGACTCGTCGGGTGAGGCGGCTGCGTCGTTTCAGATCCCCCTCCCGGTAGCAGGCACTGGGGCGCTGGCGGATGGCCTGACGGCCGCCCGTGGGCCGAGTGACGATGCTCAGGGCGTGATGGCGATGGCTTCGCTGGGCAGCGGCAGCAAGGGCAACGGCACGTTGATCCGCACCCGCGAGGCATTGGTGCTGGTCGATTGCGGCTTCACCCTCAAGGAGACCGAGGCCCGTCTGGCGCGCCTTGGCGTGCATCCCTCGCAGCTGGACGCCGTGCTGGTCACCCATGAACATGGTGATCATCTGAGCGGCGTGGGGCCGTTGGCGCGTCGCCACGCTGTGCCGGTGCATCTGACCACTGGCACCTGGCTTGCCGGGCGCGCGAAGAAGCTGGGCACGTTGCCGAGTCGCCATCTGATCACGCCGCAGCAGGAATTCGCGATCAAGGATCTCGAGATTCTGCCGGTCACGGTGCCCCACGATGCGCGCGAGCCGGTGCAGTTCGTGTTCAATCGGCGCGGTGAGGCGGCCGCGCGTCGCCTCGGCGTGCTGACCGATCTCGGCCATGTCAGTGAGCATGTGCTGCAGTGCTTTGCCGATTGCGATGCGCTGGTGATGGAGTTCAACCACGATCCGCAGATGCTGGCCAGCGGGCCGTATCCGCCCAGCCTCAAGCGGCGGGTCGGAGGTCGGCTCGGCCATCTGGCCAATGCCCAGGCGTGCGCCGCCTTGCCCTATCTGGGGCTGTCGCGCCTGCAGCGGCTGGTGGCCTCGCACCTGTCGGAGAGCAACAATCATCCGTCATTGGCCCGGGAAGCACTGGCCCCCTGGCTTGCGGATGACGATAGTCGCCTGATCATCGCCGCGCAGGACAGCGGCTTTGGCTGGCAGGCCATCGCCTGATTTTCATGACGCCCGGTCGCTTCGCGATCGGGCGTTCGTGATTCTGGATGAGCTGACCAGATGGACAGCTCTCGAATCACGTCATACACCAACGCCACAGTCCCTCTCGACTGGGCGTGACAGACTCAAGCGTGATCGATTCATCGTCGACCGCCTCAACACTCGACGCGTCTAGCGTCATCAGGGGGAATCTCATGGAAAAGCGTGAAGAGCTCTACGCTGGCAAGGCCAAATCCGTCTTCGTCACTGACGACCCGGATCTTCTGCTGCTGGAATTCCGCGACGATACCAGCGCCTTCGACGGCAAGCGTATCGAGCAGCTCGACCGCAAGGGCATGGTCAACAACAAGTTCAATGCCTTCATCATGGAGAAACTCAAGGCGGCCGGTATCCCGACCCACTTCGAGCGTCTGGTCAGCGACAACGAGTGCCTGGTCAAGCGTCTCGACATGATGGCGGTGGAGTGCGTGGTGCGTAACATCTCCGCCGGTTCACTGGTGCGTCGTCTGGGTGTCGAGGAAGGCCTCGAGCTCAATCCGCCGACCTTCGAGCTGTTCCTCAAGAACGACGAGAAGGGCGACCCGATGATCAACGAGTCGCTGGTCGAGACCTTCGGCTGGGCAGAGCCCAAGCACCTGGCGCGCGCCAAGGAACTGACCTTCCAGGTCAACGACATCCTCAAGCAGCTGTTCCTCGACGGCGGCATCCTGCTGGTCGACTACAAGCTCGAGTTCGGCGTCTTCAAGGGTGAGGTCGTGCTGGGCGACGAATTCTCGCCGGACGGCTGTCGTCTGTGGGATGCCGAGACGCGCGAGAAGCTCGACAAGGACCGCTTCCGTCAGGGCCTGGGCGGCGTGATCGAAGCCTACGAGGAAGTCGGTCGCCGTATCGGTATCGATTTCTCGGCCTGAGCCTGAGCTTGGGTGACAGACAGGGGCCCTGAGGTTCCGACGTCACGCAGACAGCGCATCAAGGAACGGCCCCCTGCCATCGGCAGGGGGCCGTTCCTGTTGTTCGGGCGTCAATCAGGAAGGCGCCATGAACGGGGGCCGCTTACGACGCGCGCAGGCTGGCCAGATCGATCACCTGGCGTGCGACAGCCGCGAGGGCGTGGTCCTGGCCTTCGTCATCCAGGCTGCCATCCTCGTGGAAGGCGCTGGCGGCACGCGAGACCGCGATCTGCTGGGGCGCGACCAGCATGCCGAGATTGTTCAGGTACAGGCGCACGAAGGGCAGTGCGCGCATGCCGCCCATGGCGCCGGGTGAGGCCGAGACGATGCCGACCGGCATGCCGCGCAGGGCATCCATGCCGCTCTGGCCATCCGCCGCCGGGCGTGACAACCAGTCGAAGGTGTTCTTGAGCAGCGGGCTGAAGAAGCCGTTGTATTCCGGTGTCGCCAGCAACAGCCCCTGATGGCTGGCCAGCATCTCCTGCAGGCGGTCGGCGCTGGCGGGACGGCCATTGGCCTCTTCGCTGTCGCCATCGTAGAGCGGCATCGGGAAGTCGTTGAGATCGAGCAGGCTGACCTCGGCACCTTCCTGCCGGGCGTGGTGCGCCAGGCGCTCGATCAGGCGTCGATTGACGGAGGCCTTGCGGGTACTGGCGGCAAAGGCAAGCAGACGGATACTCATGCGGCGGACTCCCGGTGAAACGAGTGGAGATGAAGGAACGCACGCCCAGTATGGTCGGGTCTCGTGACGGTTCGCCAATCCAATCTGGCATTGTCTTGATCTGGCGCGGGCAATCCTGCGATCCGCACCATGCAAGGCGTTGCCCCCCAGGACAAGGCGCTGCTCTAGTCCGCGCAGGGGGTTGATCAGACGGCCACGATGGCCGCGACCTCCATCGTCAAGGAGCCATCGGGTTGTGTGCGGGCCGTGAAGCGCACATCCACGTCCACCAGCCTCACGCCATACTGGCGCTTGCCATCGGCGGGCCTGGCGGCGTGATAGGCGGGGCGCGGGTCCTGGGCGAGCACTTCCTCGATCAGCGCGCGCAGCGTGGCGCTGTCGGCCCGCGTTGCCAGTGTCTGCTCGGCCTGGGCGCTGAGGACGACGGCGTGGCGCGGCGGTGGCGCAGGCGCGTAGCCGGCACGCGCCTCGGGCACCGCATCGACCCACGGCAGATACGGCTTGATGTCCATCACCGGCGTGCCATCGAGCAGGTCGTGACCGCGCAGCAGCAGGCGCACGCCGTTGTGCTTGCCCGACTGCCCGCCATCCGGTGTGGTATTGGCCACCGTCTCGACATCTGCCAGTTCGACCACCGATTGTCCCAGTCGGTTGGGGCGATGGGTGCTGCGTGAGGCGAAGACGCCAGTGCGTGCGTTGCCCCCCAGGCGCGGCGGGCGGATCAAGGGCGTCCAGCGTGTGGGGCTGGCGTGGAACAGGAAATGGATCCACAGATGGCTGAAACCCTCGATGTCGCGCACGCAGTCCGGGTCATCGAAGGGTGGCAGCAGGTGCAGGATGGCGGTGGCGTGGCGCGCCAGTCCCGGCTGGCGGGGAATGCCGAACTTGTCCGGGTAGCAGCTTTCGATGATGCCCACCGGCTGCATGGCCTGTTGACCCAGTGCCGTGGCCTGCTCACGCAGATGAGGGGGCAGCAGCGGCAGGCGTCTGACCAGTGCGGTGTCGCTCATCGGGCGCTCGGCCGTGTCGGCGGTCGGGTGGGGGCTGGCGGGCTGATCGGAAGAGGACATGGCAAGACCGTGGCAGAGGCTGAAGTGATGATGGCGCAGAATGTCGTGTGACATTCCAGGCCGCCATGATGCCATGCCCGTCGTCGCACGGCATGACTGGTCTCACTGGGTCGGCTTGTGTAGTCTGCCGCGAGAGCAGCGCCGCATGGCGCTGAATCGTGATGCTGGCGACGGGGCGTGAAGGCTCCGCGCGACTCTTGAGGGCAACTTTGATCATGTCAGACCCTATCGCCATTGCCGCTGCCGACGGCCTGCCGTCGACACTGGACCTCGACCGCCTTGCACTGGCGAGCCAACAGTTGATCGAGGCCGGTCAGGCGCTGGACGCTGCCGGGCAGGTACCGGCCACCGGTGGCAACTTCTCCTGTCGTCTCAGTGATCGTCTGATGGCGGTCACCGCCTCGGGCTGCCATAAGGGCCGCCTGACCAGTGGCGACATTCTGGTCAGCGATTTTGCCGTCAGGCTGCAGGGCACTTCCCGCAAGGCCTCTGACGAGGCGCGCCTGCATGGCCAGCTCTATGAAGACCTGCCCCACGCGCAGGCGATTCTGCATACCCACTCCAGGGCCGCCACCGTGCTGTCGCTGTGCCATGAGGGCGACACCCTGAGCCTGGAGGGTTTCGAACTCAACAAGGCGCTGGAAGGCGTCAAGAGTCATGAGACGGCGGTACGTCTGGCCGTCTTCGGCAATACTCAGGATATCGAGGCGCTGGCGCTGGATGTGCGCGCCCGGCTGGCCGCCGATGCCGGTCTGCACGGCTACCTGATCCGCGGCCATGGCCTTTACACCTGGGCCAGCAGCATGACGGCCTGTCGCCGCCATGTCGAAGCGCTCGATTTCCTGATGGGGTGTGAACTGGAACTGAGGAGACAGCGATGAGCTTTCTGGCCATCTACGCCGAGCAGGACGCCTCGCGTCCGCAGTTGATCACCAATGATGGCGCGCAGATCGCCAGCGAACTCGAGGCCGAAGGCATTCGCTTCGAGCGCTGGACGGCGGGCTGCGAGATGAGTGATCCCACCGACCAGACCCAGGTACTGGCTGCCTACGCCGACGATGTCGCGCGTCTCAAGTCCGAGAACGGTTTCGTCACCGCCGACGTGATCGGCCTGACGTCGGATCACCCTGACCGTGATGCCCTGCGCGGCAAGTTCCTCGATGAGCACCGCCACGCGGAGCATGAGGTGCGCTTCTTCGTGCGCGGCAGCGGCATCTTCTACTTGCATCTGGGCGAGCGCGTGCTGGCGGTCGGTTGCGAGAAGGATGACCTGATCGCTGTACCGGCCGGTACGCCGCACTGGTTTGACATGGGGCCGACGCCGGACTTCACCGCCATCCGCCTGTTCACCAATCCGGAAGGCTGGATCGCCAACTTCACCAACAATGACATCGCCGCCCGCTTCCCGCGTCATGAAGCGCTGGCCGAGCACTTTACCCAGACCGCAGCCCCGCATTCCCAGGAGTCCGCATGATTCGCGCCATCGTCACCGACATCGAGGGCACGACCGGCTCGATTCGCTTCGTGCATCAGGTGCTGTTCCCCTATGCGCGCGCCAATCTGGGCGATTTCGTGCGTGCCAACGCCGAGCGTGAGGACGTCGCCGAGCAGCTGGCCGCCACCCGCGAGCTGGCCGAGGCACCGAAGGCCGATCTCGAGGCCGTGATCGCCATCCTGGAAGGCTGGATCGATGCCGACCGCAAGGCCACGCCGCTCAAGGCGCTGCAGGGCATGGTCTGGGCACAGGGCTACGCGGACGGTGACTTCACCGGCCATGTCTATCCCGATGCCGTGAAGGGATTGCGTGACTGGAAGGAACGCGGCCTGTCCTTGTATGTCTACTCGTCAGGCTCCATCCAGGCCCAGAAGCTGCTGTTCGGGCATTCCGATGTCGGCGATCTGACTCCGCTGTTTGCCGGCTACTTCGACACCACCACGGGCCCCAAGCAGGAAGCCGAGAGCTATCGCCGCATCGCCGGTCAGCTGGGGATCCCGGGCGCGGAGATCCTGTTCCTGTCGGATGTCGTCGCCGAGCTGGACGCCGCTGCTGCCGCCGGCTTCCATACCTGGCAGCTGGTGCGAGAACCGGACATGGTCACGGGAGATCACCCCCGGGCCAGCCGCTTCGATGAGGTGTCCTTCAGCGGCTGAACAGGACGCTTCAGTGACAGGTGTCAGCCGTGAGCCTGTCAGGTTTTTCATGAATACAGCGTCCTCGTTCGAGGACACAAGGAGGACGAACGATTGCACAGCCAGACCGATAGCCGTGAAGTGGCCAGGGAGCGTGTTCATATCGTGGCGGCGCAGCCGCAGCATGCCGCGGATCAGGCCGAGGTGTTCTACCAGGCCGTCATGCAGGGGGCTGCCGGACACTATGATCTTGAGCAGCGGCAGCAGTGGGCCGCGCGTGTCCCGCGCGACGCCGAACGCTGGGCCGCGCGTCAGCATCGCTTCGAGGTGCTGGTCGCGGAGCGTGATGGCCGCTGTATCGGCTTCTGCGAGTACGCCCCCGAATGGCCGCTGGCGCGAATCGAGATGCTTTACGTCTATCCGAGTCTGATGGGGCAGGGCATCGGCAGCCAGTTGCTGGCGGCGGCCGAGCGCGACCTGCGCGAGCGCAAGGTGCGCGTGATGAGCCTGGAGGCCAGTCTGACACTGTCGCCGGGCCTGGCCCGCCGTGGCTGGCACAGCCTGGGGCTTGAGCACGTCAAGCTCAACGATGTCTGCCTCAAGCGCGAGCGCTTCGAGAAACGCCTCGACGAGTGACGCGTGCGTCATGGTGATATCGGAAATGAAGACGCCCCCGCCGGTCATCCGGCGGGGGCGTCTTGTGTCTGGCATGGTGTCGCGTCTGACATGGTGTCGCGTCTGGCATGGTGTCAGTCATGCCGCGTGATCAGATCGATCACGCCATGGTGTCGACGATACCGCCTTCCACACGCAGGGCAGCGCCGGTGGTGGCGCTGGCCTGCTCGGAGGCAGCGTAGACGCTCATGTTGGCGACTTCCTCGGGGCTTGCCAGGCGCTGCAGGATGGAGGTCGGGCGGGCCTGCTTGACGAAGTCGGCCTCGACTTCCTCAAGCGTCCTGCCTTGCTCCTCGGCATTCTTCTTGAGCATCTCGAGCACGCCTTCGGAGCGGGTCGGCCCCGGCAGGATGGCATTGACGGTCACCTGGGTGCCGGACAGCACCTTGGCGAGCCCGCGCGAGACGGACTGCACCGCCGACTTGGTCATGCCGTAGTGGACCATCTCGTCGGGAATGTTGAGCGCCGATTCGCTGGACAGGAACTGGATGCGGCCCCAGTCACGCTCCTTCATGCCGTGCGCATAGTGGCGGGACAGGCGCACTGCTGACATCACGTTGATCTGGAAGAACTGCTCCCAGGTGTCGTCGTCGGTGTCGAAGAAATCCTGCGGGGCGAAGATGCCGACATTGTTGATCAGGATATCGGTGTCCGGCACGGCGCGGATCAGCGTGTCACAGCCTTCGCGTGTGCCCAGGTCGGCGGCCACGCCTTGTACCTCGCTGCCCGGCGCCTTGTCTCTGAGGCTGGCGACGGCCTCATCGACGCGCGCCTGGGTGCGGCCGGTCAAGGTGACGCTGGCGCCTGCACGGGCAAGCCCTGTGGCGATGGCAAAGCCGATACCGGCAGTGGAACCACTGATGATGGCGCTGCGGCCGTGTAGATCAATCTGCATGCAAACCTCCTTGCAGGGAGCGACGGCGAGGAGAGCCCAGGCCGATGCCATGAGCCTTGTCGCTTTCGTCATCCGGGTGTGCTCATTGCGTGGCGATGCCGGACGCGCAATGCAAGGGGGGGAGTGGCGGTGCAGATCAGATCTTGCGCAGATGCATGTGGCGCAACGCCCCGCCGGGGCCGAGGTCGCGGTCCTCGAGTCGTTGCACCGCATGGCCCTCCAGCAGGTTGTCCAGCGGCACATTGAGATTGGTCGCCACCAGCCGGGCCAGTGGATTGAGCAAGCGCCGCAGCCGCCCGGCCGGGCGATTGCCGCGCAGGCCCTTGTCGAGCAGTGACAGCTCGCCATCACTGGCCAGCACGCGCAGCGCTTCATCGAAGGCGCGCTGGGGTTGGGGCACCACGGCGATGATCAGGTGGGCGATGACGACATCGAAATAGCCATCGGGGAAGTCGAGCTCCATGGCGTCGCCCGGCTTGACGTTGGCATCGAAGCCCAGCGTCTCGGCGCGCTCGCGACAGCGGCGCAGCATGGCGGGGGAGGCGTCGATCACCTCGAGTTCGATGTCGCGGGACAGGAAGGGCAGGTCGAGCCCGGTGCCGCCGCCGAGCAGCAGCACGCGGGAGCCCGCCTGGATATCGAGAGTCGCGATGGCCTCGCGCCGCGCGGAGCGCAGGGTGCGGGCGGCCACACGGTCGTAGATCGGCGCGTAGAGATTCCAGCGGCGCGTCTGCCAGCATCCGCCTGATGCCCTGGGGACTTCAGGCGGATGCTGATGAGGAGATGGCGGGGACATGGGACGCCTCCCTGGCGGCATGGCAATGCGTCGTGACAGATGGATCGCCGTCAGCGACGACTTCTGCAGGACAGGAGTTGGCCAGCAGGAAGGCATTCACCTGTCGTTGGCTAGCGGGTCTCGACAGTGTAGATGCGCATCGACAGGTCGATTGAGGTCACATCCTTGGTCAGCGCGCCGATCGAGATGCAATCCACGCCCGTGGCGGCGATACCCGGCAGGGTCGCTTCGCTGACGTTGCCGGAGGCTTCCAGCACGGCCGGCTTGGCATGCGCCTTGTTGCGTGCCACGGCCTCGATGAGCTGATCGTTGTCGAAGTTGTCGAGCATGATGACGTCGGCTCCGGCATCCAGCGCCTGGGCCAGTTCCTCGAAATTCTCGACTTCCACTTCACAGGTGACGTCGGAAGCGATGTCGCGCGCCTCACGTACCGCCGCCGCGATGCTGCCACAGGCAGCGATATGGTTTTCCTTGATCAGGAAGGCGTCATAGAGGCCGATGCGATGATTGTGGCCGCCGCCGCAGCTGACGGCGTACTTCTGGGCGACCCGCATGCCCGGCAGGGTCTTGCGGGTATCGAGCAGGCGCACGCCACTGCCCTCGACCAGCGAGGCATAGTGGTTGGCGCGGGTCGCGGTGCCGGAGAGTGTCTGCAGCAGGTTGAGCGCCGCACGCTCGCCGGTCAGCAGCGAGCGTGCCGGGCCTTCCAGCTCCAGGAAGGGCGCGTCGGCCTCGAGGCGATCGCCGTCGCTGGCCAGCCACTTGAGGCTGACGCGCGGATCGAGGCGACGAAACAGCTCATCGACCCAGGGCACACCGCATAGGATGGCCGGTTCACGGCTGATCACACGCGCCTTGGCCCATTGGCGCTCCGGAATCAATTCGGCGGTGATATCGCCACCGCCGACATCCTCGGCGAGCAGGCGGGCGGCGCTGGTACGGATATCCTCGGCGAGGGCGTCGTGGAAGTTCATGCGCGTCTGATCCTTGTACGAAGAGTGCTGCCGGAGCCGGGGTCTGTCCGTGTGCCAGGACAGTGGCACAGACCCGTGGCTGCCGAGCATGCCATAATGTGCGCCATTATAGGAAAAGCCACGCGAGCGGTCAGTCCCCGCGTGCGACGACCTTCCCGTCTGGAGTCTTCGATGCCCCCCTTGTCCTCTTCCCCGCGGTCGGGCCACCTGACGCGTCTGGCGGTCACCCCCGAGCACTGGCTGGAGAGCGCCCGTCAGGTGCCGTCTCCCAATCACAATGCTCGTCCCGAGGGAGAAGTCTCGGCGCTGGTGCTGCATTCCATCAGCCTGCCGCCCGGACGCTTCGGTGGCCCGGCCATCGAGCAGCTGTTCACCAACCAGCTCGACCCCGGCGCCCATCCCTACTTTGCCGGTATCCATCAGTTGTGTGTCTCGGCGCATGTGCTGATCCAGCGCGACGGTCGCCTGGTACAGTTCGTGCCCTTCGATCGTCGTGCCTGGCACGCCGGTCGCTCGCGCTGGCATGACGGTCAGCGTGAACGTGTCGAGCTCAATGACTTCACCATCGGCATCGAGCTCGAAGGCGATGAGGTGCATCCCTATCGCGATGTCCAGTACCGCACCCTGGCACGCACCGTGGCCGGCCTGATGGCGAGCTATCCCGCGCTGACACGCGAGCGCATCACCTCGCATGCGCGGATTGCGCCGTTGCGCAAGACGGATCCAGGTCCAGCCTTCGATTGGGCTTACTTCGATCGCCTGCTGGGCGGCATTCAGGACTAAGGTCGCAGGCGCCTCGCGATGGTGCGTTGCAGCATCATGCGGCGTCGCCGAGCAGGAAACGCCCAGTGGCGGGGCGCGTTGGTAGTTTTACTACATCACGGCTGTCGAGGGCGGCTCAGTCTGGCGCATGAGTCCCGATCGCAAGGCGCATGAGGCCAGTGCTGCCGCGGGGCAGCCAAGCGTTGCACCTGCCCGATGAGTCTTGCTGCCCTGAATTGGCACGCGGGGGTGTTTGCGGTATCTTTCACGCCAAATGACTGCATCTTGTGCCCTGCTTTGGCGCAGGATGCGCGTCGAGATTGACGGCCGGCAAGACCCGGTCACGACAGGTCTATCGGAGATGCGACCCACTCAGAAGGTCGTGCCCACACTGAAGAGCGCCACTGGTTTCGATATCGCTGTTCGTCGAAACGTTTGACAAAAAATTTCTTCACTCGGAGAGACGTCTATGAGTCTGGAGGCAAGAGAAGATCTCGATCCGATCGAAACCACGGAATGGTTGGACTCCCTGGAATCGGTTCTGGATCGTGAGGGTGAGGATCGTGCCCAGTACCTGATGACACGCCTGGCCGACCGCCTGCGTCGTGATGGCCATCAGGTGCCCTTCTCGGTGACCACGCCCCATCGCAACAGTATCCCCGTGCACCGCGAAGCGCGCATGCCGGGCGACCTGTTCATGGAGCGTCGTATCCGTTCGCTTATCCGTTACAACGCCATCGCTCAGGTGATCCGCAACAACCGTGCCCACAAGGGCCTGGGCGGTCACATCTCGAGCTTCATGTCCAGTGCGACGCTTTACGACGTAGGTTTCAACCACTTCTTCCGTGCACCGGAAGGAGATTTCGAGGGCGATCTGCTCTACATCCAGGGTCACGTGGCGCCGGGCATCTACGCCCGCTCCTTCCTGGAAGGTCGTCTCAGCCAGGAGCAGATGGACAGCTTCCGCCAGGAAGTCGACGGCAACGGCCTGTCTTCCTACCCGCACCCGTGGCTGATGCCGGATTACTGGCAGTTCCCGACCGTCTCCATGGGTCTGGGCCCGATCCAGGCGATCTACCAGGCGCACGTCATGAAGTACCTCAACTCGCGTGAGTTGAAGTCCATGTACGACCGCAAGGTGTGGTGCTTCATGGGGGACGGCGAGTGTGACGAGCCGGAATCCCTGGGTGCCATCTCGCTGGCTGGCCGCGAGAATCTCGACAACCTGATCTTCGTCATCAACTGCAACCTGCAGCGTCTTGACGGTCCGGTGCGCGGCAACGGCCGCATCATGGACGAGCTGGAAGGTGTCTTCCGTGGTGCCGACTGGAACGTGCTCAAGGTCACCTGGGGTCGCTTCTGGGATCCGCTCTTCGAACAGGACAAGAAAGGCATCCTGCAGAAGCGCATGGACGAAGCGGTCGATGGCGACTACCAGAACTACAAGGCCAATGGCGGCGCTTACACGCGCGAGCACTTCTTCGGCAAGTACCCGGAGACGGCCGATCTGGTCAAGGACATGTCGGACGACGATATCTGGCGTCTGAACCGTGGTGGCCACGACCCGTACAAGGTCTACGCGGCGTATCACGAGGCGGTCAACAACGCCAACGGTCGTCCGACCGTCATCCTGGCGCACACCGTCAAGGGTTACGGCATGGGCATGGGCGATGGCGAAGCGGCCAACGAAGCCCACCAGGTCAAGACCATGGAACACGAAGCGCTGAAGACATTCCGCGATCGCTTCGGTATCCCGCTGACCGACGAACAGCTCGAGGAAGTGCCGTACTACAAGCCGGCGGACGACAGTCCGGAAATGAAGTACATGCACCTCATGCGCGAACGCCTGAACGGCTACCTGCCGCAGCGTCGCACCGAGTACGAAACGCTGGAAATCCCGCCGCTGGACGACAAGATCTTCGCGTCCCAGCTCAAGGGTTCCAACGGCCGCGAAGTGTCCACCACCATGGCCTTCGTGCGCGTACTCAACGGTCTGGTCAAGCACAAGACCCTCGGCGAGCGTGTCGTGCCGATCATTCCTGACGAAGCGCGTACCTTCGGCATGGAAGGCATGTTCCGTCAGCTGGGTATCTACACCGCGGCAGGCCAGAAGTACGAGCCGGTCGACAAGGGTCAGATCATGTATTACCGCGAGGACCAGAAAGGTCAGGTCCTCGAGGAAGGTATCTCCGAAGCAGGCGCCATGTCTGCGTGGGTGGCGGCGGCGACGTCCTATGCCAACCACAACCTGCCGCTGATGCCGTTCTACGTCTACTACTCGATGTTCGGCTTCCAGCGCATCGGTGATCTGGCGTGGGCCGCAGGCGACCTGCAGGCACGTGGCTTCCTGGTCGGCGGTACTGCCGGTCGTACCACCCTGAACGGTGAAGGTCTGCAGCACCAGGATGGCCACAGCCATATCCTGGCCTCGACCATCCCGAATTGCCGCACCTACGACCCGACCTACGCTCACGAAGTGGCGGTCATCGTGCAGGACGGCATGAAGCGCATGTTCGAGCAGCACGAGCCGGTCTTCTACTACCTGGCGGTGATGAACGAGAACTACGAGCAGCCAGCGCTCGAGACGGTGCCCGCAGAGGACATCATCAAGGGGATGTACCTGCTCAAGGAAGGTGGCAAGGACGGCAAGGCACGCGTTCAGCTGCTGGGTTCCGGCACCATCCTGCGTGAAGTCGAGGCAGCCGCCGAGATGCTCAAGCAGGACTACGGTGTCGATGCCGACATCTGGAGCGTCACCAGCTTCAACGAGCTGCGTCGTGAAGCGCTGGAACTGGATCGTCAGGCCTTCCTCAAGCCGGAAGAGGCCCCGGCCAAGCCGCACATCACTCAGTGTCTGGAAGGACGTGACGGCCCGGTCGTGGCTGCCACTGACTACATGAAGCTGTTTGCTGACCAGGTTCGTGCCTGGGTGCCGGCTGACTATCACGTGCTCGGTACCGACGGTTTCGGTCGTTCCGATACCCGCGAGAAGCTGCGTCACTTCTTCGAAGTCGACCGCAACTTCGTCACCGTCCAGGCCCTGAAGGCGCTGGCGGATCGTGGTGAGATCGACCGCAAGGTGGTCGCGGAAGCGATCAAGACCTACGGCATCGACCCCAACAAGCCGAATCCGCTGAACGTCTGAGCGGAGATCGCGGAACAGGCGAGCGGCACTCCCTTTTCGACATCATGATGATGCGAAGGTGATTCGGGTGTCGCTCCCCGTGCACGTTTTGGAAGGAGCACGATCTTGAGCAGCGAAATCATCAAGGTTCCCGACATTGGCGGTAGTTCCGATGTCGAGATCATCGAGATAGCGGTGGCGGTGGGGGATGTCATCTCCGCCGAAGACACCATGATCACTCTTGAGTCCGATAAGGCCAGCATGGATGTGCCGGCTCCGAAGGGCGGCAAGGTGGTGAAGATTCTCGTCAAGGAAGGCGACACCGTCTCCGAAGGCGACGATATCCTGGAGCTGGAAGCCGAGGGCGGTGGTGACACCTCCTCTGACGCTTCTGACGAGCAGGAAGCGCCGAAGGAAGAGGCTCCCAAGCAGGAAGCCTCTGAGCAGCAGGCGCCGAAGGAAGACGCTTCTGCACCGAAGGCAGCTTCCGGTGGCACCCGGACCGTCGACATCGTCGTGCCGGACCTGGGCGACTCCGAGGCCGTGCCGATCATCGAGATGGCCGTCTCCGAGGGCGATGAAGTCGATGCCGAAGATGCGCTGATCACGCTGGAATCCGACAAGGCCAGCATGGACGTCCCGAGCCCGCACAAGGGCAAGATCGTCAAGCTGACCGTCAAGGAGGGCGACAGTGTCTCTTCCGGTGACGTCATCGGTCAGATGGAAATCGCCGGTGACGGCGGTGACAGCGCGTCTGATTCTGCGCCGGCCGAGCAGGCCTCTGCTTCCGAGTCCGCCTCTGAGGATGCGTCTTCCGAGGCACCGGCTGCTGAAGAAGAGCCGGCCTCCGGTGAGCCGGCCTCCGGTGAGCCGGAGCGCAAGGAATTGCGTGTCCCGGATCTGTCCGGCAGCGACAGCGTGCCGATCATCGAGATGGCCGTGGCCGTCGGTGACGAGGTCAACGAAGAAGACGCGCTGATCACGCTCGAGTCCGACAAGGCGACCATGGACATTCCGAGCCCCTACAAGGGCAAGGTGGTGGAGCTTTCCGTCAAGGAAGGTGACACCGTCTCCGAGGGTGACCTGATCGGTTACATCGAGGTCGCGGGTGCCGCGCCTGCGCCGAAGGCTGCCAAGTCCGAAGCGCCGGCTGCTCCTAAGGCGGAAAAGAGCGAGCAGAAGCCGGCTCCGACACCGGCCGGTGCGCCGAGTCCGGAAGCCCAGATGGCCGCTCACAAGCCGAGCAAGGGTGCCAAGGTCCACGCAGGGCCTGCGGTTCGCCTGCTGGCACGTGAGTTCGGTGTCGACCTGGCGGATGTCTCCGGCAGCGGTCCGAAGGGCCGTGTGGTGAAGGAAGATGTCCAGGCCTACGTCAAGCAGATGATGCAGAAGGCCAAGTCCGCACCGGCAGCCCCTGCCGCGCAGGCCACCGGCGGTGCCGGTATCCCGCAGGTGCCGGATCAGGACTTCAGCCAGTTCGGTGAGATCGAAGAGAAGAAGATGGGCCGCCTGATGAAGGCCGGTGCCACCAATCTGCATCGCAGCTGGCTCAATGTCCCGCACGTGACCCAGTTTGATGAAGCCGACATCACCGAGCTCGAGGCCTTCCGCAAGTCCATGAAGGCCGAGGCGGAAGCGGCAGGTGCCAAGCTCACGCCGCTGCCGTTCATGATCAAGGCGGCGGCTCACGCGCTGGCCAAGTATCCGCAGTTCAACGTCAGCCTCAAGGCCGACGGCGAGACCCTGGTGCACAAGAAGTACGTGCATATCGGTATCGCGGTGGATACGCCGGACGGCCTGATGGTGCCGGTGATCCGCAATGCGGATCAGAAGAGCCTGCTGGAACTGGCCAAGGAATCCGTGGAGCTGGCCAAGAAGGCGCAGACCAAGAAGCTCAAGCGCGAAGAGATGACCGGTGGTTGCTTCACCATCTCGAGCCTTGGCTCCATTGGCGGTACTGCCTTCACACCGATCGTCAACACGCCGGAAGTCGCCATTCTGGGCGTCTCCAAGGCGCAGATGAAGCCGGTGTGGGACGGCGCAGCCTTCCAGCCGCGTCTGATGATGCCGCTGTCACTGTCCTACGATCACCGTGCGGTGAACGGGGCGGATGCCGCGCGCTTCACGGCGTATCTGGCTCAGGTGCTGACCGACGTGCGTCGCATGCTGCTCTGATGACGCCTGTGGCATGAAGCGCGGGTGCCGTGACCTTCCTGGAAGGTGTCGGCATCCGCGTTGACAGGCCTGGCTGACAGGTCTGGCTGAAATAACGGCCTCCTTCGGGAGGCCGTTTTTTTGTGCATGTCCGTTGGCGTGGCAGGGCGGCGACCGCTGTTGCTGCCCTGCTCAACATGCGATGCTTCTCGCCAACCTGCCGCGATCTGCCGCAGCGTGCTGGCACGACCCGGAAAGACGGCCGGTTCTCGCAACACACAAGGAGCAAGACAATGGAATGGTTGATGGACCCTTCGGCATGGGTGGCTCTGGCGACCCTGACCGCGCTCGAGATCGTGCTGGGCATCGACAACATCATCTTCCTGTCGATTCTGGTCGCGCGACTGCCCGAGTCCCAGCGTCAGCGCGGGCGGATGATCGGCCTGGGCCTGGCGATGGGCATGCGTATCGTGCTGTTGATGTCGCTGTCATGGCTGATGTCGCTGACTGCCCCCCTGTTCAGCGTGGCCGACTTCAGCTTCTCTGGACGTGATCTGATTCTGGTCTTCGGGGGCCTGTTCCTGCTCGGCAAGAGCACCCACGAGATCCACGCCAACCTCGAAGGCGAAGACCCCGCCGAAGAGGGAGCGAAGAAGGGCAGCGCCAGCTTCATGGCGATCATGGTCCAGATCGCCTTGATCGATATCGTCTTCTCGCTGGATTCGGTGATCACGGCGGTGGGCATGGTCGATCACCTGATGGTGATGGTCATCGCCATCGTCATCTCGGTGGGCATCATGATGGTGGCTGCCAAGCCCATCGGCGATTTCGTCGATCGTCACCCGACCATCAAGATGCTGGCGCTGTCCTTCCTGATCATGGTCGGCATGATGCTGATGGTCGAAGGCTTCGGTGTTCACGTGCCCAAGGGCTACATCTACGTGGCGATGGCCTTCTCGCTGGCGGTGGAAATGCTCAACATCCGTCTGCGCAGCAAGCGCGCCAAGGCCGTGCGCCTGCGTCGCAGCAGCCAGGCGGAAGACGTGACCGAGTGAGACATTGGCACACCAACGGCTGACATGACTCAGCCTGATCACGCCATGGCGACCGAGCAAGGTGGCCCGGCGTGAGTGGAAAGACGCCCTCTGCGACCGCGTGCCGCATGGGGCGTTTTCGTGTCATGCCAGCCGTGTGTGGCAGGTCGGGAACCGGAGAGGAGGGCGACAGGCCCTCCCGCGCGCCAAAACAGTGCCAAAGGGCGGCATACGCGCCTTTGGTGTGCTTGTGCCGGCGTCGTGTGAACGGTATCGTCAGCTCTACATTGCATGGCGATGACATAATGAGATCATCCGTGCGCGCCGTCGTTTCGCGCAGCATATATTGATCCGCTGCCCATATTCATCCTGGTCATCGATACGCTCGATGCGTTCGGCCCTCATGAGGTAGTCGAGCGTCTCGACGCCGCGAGTTTCGCCGCTTCACCTCGATCATGTCGACGACCAGAGCGCCTTGGATGGCTATCTGCCGCCGAGGGCAAGGTGCACCAGCGCCAGATGACCCTTTACACCCGTTTGATGCTTTTCATTTGCACACTCAAGGAGCAGTACCGATGCGTTTGATCCTGTTGGGCGCCCCCGGCGCCGGCAAGGGCACCCAGGCCCAGTTCATCTGCGAGCGTTTCAACATCCCGCAGATCTCTACCGGAGATATGCTGCGCGCCGCGGTCAAGGCCGGCAGCGAGCTGGGACTCAAGGTCAAGGAGATCATGAATACCGGCGGACTGGTGTCCGACGAGATCATCATCGCCCTGGTCAAGGAGCGCATCAGCCAGCCCGATTGCGAGAATGGCTTCCTCTTTGACGGCTTCCCGCGCACCATTCCGCAGGCTGACGCCATGAAGGAAGCGGGCGTGAAGCTGGACCACGTGGTCGAGATCGCCGTCGCTGACGAAGAGATCGTCAAGCGTCTGTCCGGTCGTCGTGTGCACCCGGATTCCGGTCGCGTCTACCACATCGAGTACAACCCGCCGCGCGAAGAAGGCAAGGACGACGTCACCGGCGAAGCCCTGATCCAGCGTGAAGACGACCGCGAAGCCACCGTGCGCAATCGTCTGTCCGTCTATCACGAGCAGACGGAACCGCTGGTCGAGTACTACTCCAGCTGGTCTGCCATTGGCGATGCCCAGGCACCGGCCTACCACCGCATCGAAGGCGTCGGCTCCGTCGACGACATTCGTGCCCAGCTGGTCAGCGCGCTGGAGCACTGATTGCCTGGTACGCCTCAGGTGGCTCAGCTGGAACAGACCGGCACGCGCTGGTGAAGCCGGCCGCCTGACGAGAAACGCCCGTAGACATTGTCTGCGGGCGTTTTTTTGTTCTTCGCATACTGGCGCGAATCAGGAATGAGGCGTTGCGGCAGGCCGCTTGACGGCGATGGAGCGGGGGTTGCAGCAGGAGTGACGCCCGCGGCCGACACCAGACGTGGACAGCCTGCGTCTTTTGCTGCCCGCGGGGGACGGGTAGAATCGCGTCACATTTTTCTGACGACGAACCGCCCATGACCACGCTTCTGGCCATTGATGCATCCTCTTCCGCCTGTTCCGTTGCCCTGTGGCAAGACGGCGTTGTTACTGCCGAGCGCTGTGAGGCTCCCCGTCAGCACACCCAGCGCATGATGCCGATGATCGAGACGCTGCTGGCCGCCGCCGATCTGACCCTCAATGACCTCGATGCCCTGGCCTATGGCCACGGACCGGGCTCGTTCACCGGGTTGCGCATCGCCGCCGGCACCATCCAGGGACTCGCCTTCGGTCTCGATGTGCCGGTGATCGGCGTCTCGACGCTGGCGGCCCTGTCACTGCAGGCCCACCGCCTGCATCACGCGCGTTTCGTGCTGCCGATGCTGGATGCACGCATGGGCGAGCTCTACACCGGCGCCTATCGCGTCGTGACGCGCGCTGACGGCGAGATCGCAGTCGAGCAGGTGCTACCCGAGCAGGTCTGTGCTCCGGGCCTGCTGGAGCTGCCTGTGGCGCTGCGCGAACACGACTGGCTGGCGGTCGGCTCGGGGCTGGTAATGCACGACGAGCTGCCCCAGAGCGTGCGTGCCAGCCTGGCACTGCAACTTCCCGAGCCGCAACCGGATGCCGAGGCCATGGTGATGCTGGCCGCCCAGGCGTATGCGCGCGGTGAAGCGGTGTCGGCGGTCGAGGCCCAGCCGGTCTATCTGCGCAACGAGGTGGCATGGCGCTGATGGCGCCAGGGATCGCCATCTCGTTGCGTCATCGTGGTTCAGCCAAGGCTGACATAAGGTTCGCGCATCATCATGTCGCGCCCGACACTCGCGGCGCGGCTTGACGCAAAGCGTTGTTCTGTCACTACGGCACGTGCAGTGCCACAGACGATGTCTGTCGTCCGTGTGGGCCATTGAGGCCCGTCTCTCTTAAAAGGATGTTTCATGGAACTCATGCATGTGGTGGCGTTGGCCGTCATCCAAGGTCTGACGGAATTTTTGCCGATTTCCTCCTCCGCCCACCTGATTCTGCCATCCCAGGTGTTCGGCTGGCCGGACCAGGGGTTGGCATTTGATGTTGCGGTACACGTCGGTACCTTGCTGGCCGTGGTGATGGCCTTCCGCAAGGATGTCGCCAATATTCTCGCTGGCTGGTTTGGCCAGTTCAGTGGCGGCGGCACGCTGGCGGCGCGCCAGACCGAAGACAGCCGTCTGGGCTGGGCAGTGTTGCTGGCGACGCTGCCGGCCGTGATCTTCGGCGGCCTGCTGGGCGATGTGGTGGAAACGGCCGGGCGCTCGATCGCGGTGATCGGTACCACCACCATCGTCTTCGGTCTGCTGCTGTGGTGGGCGGACGTCAAGGGCGCACGCACGCGTGACCTGGCGACGCTGACGCTCAAGGGTGCGCTGATCATCGGCCTGTTCCAGGCACTGGCCCTGATTCCCGGTACCTCGCGTTCGGGCATCACCATCACCGCCGCGCTGCTGCTGGGCTTCGAGCGACAGAGCGCCGCGCGCTTCTCCTTCCTGCTGTCGATTCCGCTGATCGTCGCGGCCGGCCTGCTCAAGGGCCTGGAGCTGATCGAGACCGGCAGTGAAGCCCAGTTGTTCGATGTCGCCCTCGGCGTGGTGCTGTCCTTCATCTCCGCGCTGGTGTGCATCAAGCTGTTCCTCAAGGCCATCGACAGCATCGGCATGTTGCCCTTCGTCGTCTACCGTCTGCTGCTGGGCATGATGCTGTTCGGCATGCTGTTGCTGCTGTAAGCCATGCGCGCGATGACGTAAGCTTGTCCCCTGACGGCGTCGCTCTTGCGGCGCCGTCGGCGTTTGTCAGCCTGATCGCATGCCATGCGAGTTTCCCTTTTCCTGCGTTCCCCGTTTATCTTCACCGTTTCTCATAGAGCCCATCCATGCTGCCACCCGAAGACTCCCTTGCTGCCCATGATGCAGCCGCCGATGCCGCTCCCGTGATCGCCATTGCCCGTTCACGGCTGCAGGCGCGCCCGGAGCTCGCCATGCTGGCGGCACATTTCGGTATCGCGCTGCGGGAAGATGACGAGATGCCGGCGCTCAAGCTTGAGGTGGCGCTGGACGAGCAGGGTGCACCGCGCCTGGTGATCGCCGGAGACGAGCGCGAATACGGCAAGCCGCTGTACGTCGATTTCGTCGCCGGTCGCGCCGATCATCGCCGTCGTTTCGGCGGCGGTCGCAACCAGCTGATCGCACGGGCCTGTGGCCTGAATCGAGGCGCACTGCCAAGCATCGTCGATGCCACCGCAGGACTCGGGCGTGATGCCTTCGTGCTGGCGAGTCTCGGGGCACCGGTATTGATGATCGAGCGCGTGGCGGCCACGGCGGCGATTCTGGTCGATGGCCTGACTCGGGCACAGAGCTGCGCAGACGACGAGATTCGCGAGATCGCGCTGCGCATGCAGGCGTTGCACGGCGATGCCACGCGGGAGCTCGGGGAGCTGGTGACGCAGTGGGACCAGCCGCCTCAGGTGGTGCATCTCGACCCGATGTACCCGCACCGTGACAAGTCGGCACTGGTCAAGAAGGAGATGCGTGTCTTCCGCGCCTTGGCCGGTGATGATGCGGACGCCCCGGCGCTGCTCGAGGCGGCGCTGGAGGTCGCGACGCATCGTGTGGTGGTCAAGCGGCCACGCAAGGCCGAGCCGATCGGCGGGCTCGCGCCGAGTCATGTGGTGGAGGAGAAGACCAGTCGCTACGACGTCTATGTGAAGCAGGCGCTGCGCTGATAGCACTGACGCTTGGCGATGGCGTCAGTGATGTAACTGCCTCCGCCAAACGCACAAGCCCCCGCTCGCGATCTGATCGCGGCGGGGGCTTTTTTGCTCCAGGGACCTCGGCCCATCATCTCATTCGCGCTGAGGGGTGGCGTCGGATGCCTTGCGGTCTGCTGATGCAGTTTCGTCAGCGGTCTCGCTGTCGTCGAGGGCTGGATGCTGCTCCTCGACCATGCCTTCCGCCGGGGCGTCGCTCTCGTTCTCGGCCTCGCTGTCGCGCAGTCGCACATGCTGCAGGCGGTGGCGCAGGGCGGGGTCAAACAGGTCACGGCCGTGCACCTGCAGGTCTTCCAGCGCTTCGCCGAAGCATAGCTGGCCGCTCTCCAGCCAGATGAATTCCAGCTCCAGCAGGGTATCGAGCAGGCCGCTGAACAGACGCTTGTCGAAGAACTCCGGTGCATTGAGGCCCGACAGCAGGGTCAGACGTTCGGCCAGGGCGCCGGAATGGCTCTCGAGGGACTCGCGGTCCAGCGTGCCACTGCCGTGCTGCAACAGGGCGGCGATCAACAGATAGCCGCGTTCCAGCGTCGGTTGTACCGGCTGAGCCAGCAGGCGAAGCTGCTCGGAAGGCTCCTGACTGGCCACCGGACGTGACCAGCGCTCCGGGGTGTCGCCAGTCGCCGCTTGATGCTCCAGCAGGCCTTCCTCGCTCATCAGAGCCAGCGTGGCGGCGATATCCGCCTTCAGCTCAGGCGCCTCGGGGACGAACAGCTCGCGCACCAGCAGCGGCCAGGCGGGGCTGATCTGAGCTTCCAGTGCCTCGAGGGTGTACTGGGCCGTATTGCGGAAGGCGAAGGCGATCAGCGCGGGCAGCGCCAGCAGGTGCAGCACGTTGTTGCGATACCAGGTCAGCAGACTGGCCTGCTCCGGGGTGGCGATCACCAGCTCGCCAAGACTCTGTGGACGCAGGGTGATGAGCCCCAGATGCGCGCAGTGGGCGACCCACTCATCCGGCGTGCCCTCGGGCAGGCTGTGGTCATGGCGGCCCGGTAGCTTGTCGGCGAGGCGCACCAGCATCGCCAGCTGGCGTTGCAGCAGGCTGGCCTCGATGGCGTGGTGGGCGGTGGACAGCAGCACCAGCGCCGTCAGCGAGACCGGGTTGAGCGCCGCGGCGGCGTTGATGCGCGTGGCGATTTCATGTCCCAGTTGCGGCACCGCCTGGGTCAGCCATTCTGGGCGGCGCTGATGGCGGCTGGCCTTCCAGCCCGGCGCGGTGTCATCCAGCCATTCGCCCAGCTTGAGCGGCTCGCCGATGTTCAGGTAGACCTTGCCGAAAGGCTGCTTGAGCTGGCCGAGCACGCGGATGAGGTCCAGCGGTGATTCCTTCTTCTTGCTGGCTCCCGACAGCTCGCGCTGATAGCTCAGGCTCTCGAAGACCTTCTCGTAGCCGATATAGACCGGCACGAAGGCCACCTCGCGGCGTGTATCACGCAGGAAGGAGCGCAGGGTCATCGCCAGCATGCCCGGGCGCGGGGGCAACATGCGGCCGGTGCGTGAGCGGCCACCCTCGATGAAGTACTCCAGTGGATGACCGCGGGTGATCAGCTGGTGCACGTACTCGTCGAAGACGGTGGCGTACAGACGATTGTTGCGGAAGCTTCTGCGCAGGAAGAAGGCGCCGCCACGGCGCAGGATCGGGCCGATGATCGGCATGTCGAGGTTCTTGCCTGCGGCGACGTGGGGCGTCATCAGGCCCTCGTGGAACAGCACGTAGGACAGCAACAGGTAGTCGATATGGCTGCGATGACAGGGCACGTAGATCAGCTCGCAGTCGCCGGCGATGGCCTTGACCTGCGACATGCCGCGCACCTCGACGCCGTCGTAGAGCTTGTGCCACAGCCGCTTGAGGGCATGCGCCAGAAAGCGCTGCACCGGATAGCCCATGTTGGAGGCGATCTCGCGACCATACTGCAGGGCGCGTTTTTCCAAGCGTGCCGGCGCTTGATTCTGCTCGCGTGCCAGCTCGCTGATCACGTCCTGCACGGCGGGTGCCTTCTGCAGATTGCGAATCATGGTGTGGCGGTGGGAGAGGTCCGGTCCCAGCAGGCGGGTTCGCACGCGACGGAAGTGCACGCGCAACAGGCGCGAGATGCGGCGATGCGCCAGTGCCGAGTCCTGTGGGCCTTCCCTGAGCGCTTCGTGCAGCTTGAGCGGCTGGCCGAAATGCACATCCACCGAGCGCCCATGGACCAGAATCGCGATGGCACGGCGCAGCACGCCCGTCACCCGCCAGCTATCGGCGGAGATGAACTTCCAGAAGCCGAATTCCTTGCCCGGTGCACGCCCCCAGAACACGCTGACCGGCACCAGCTGCACCTCGACATCACTCGGGGCGTCTTCCAGCGCGGCGATCAACTTGGCCAGTCGACGTGACAGCAGGCTCCTGTCGCTGCGCGAGCGCCGTAACAGGCGGAGACGAGAGTGGCTCAGGCGCAGGTCGCCTATGCTCAGAGACAGTGTCGGAGAGGGCAGGCCGCGTGCCTCGCACAGCTGCTCGACCACCAGCTCGTCGGACAATGCCTGGTATGGGAAGACGTAGACCACCGGCAGCGCCGGGTCGAGGTTCAAGGCGCTGTGGTCCAACGCATTGATGTCGGGCTCCACCGCGCGCATTTCCACCCACTTGTCCAGCAGACGGCGACTGACATTGCGCAACGGGCGCAGGACTAAGGTGACTGGCGACATGGTGAGGCTCTCGCAGGTGTGGACAAGGACGGACTACCGGAAACGACAATCTGTCGGCGTTCACGAATAAAGCATCGGGTCGATGAATCAGGGTTGAAGGCGACGTTTTCATGGTCTGGCTGGTAGCGCTCAGCGCGAGCATGATATTGAGCATTATACGCATTCTATCCGTGGACGCCGTGGCAGGGCTCTGTGATGACAGAGCGCACAGTGCCAGCATCTGGCGGTGCATCGTCATGGGCATCGTCATCGGTATCGTGCCGTGCAGGGAAATGACGGGAGGCAAGGCATGCTGGGAATGTGGCGATCAGGCAATCGATTCACCTTGCTGCCGGAAGGCGCGCGTTTTCTGCCCAGCATGCTGGAGGCGGTGGAAACCGCGCGCCATTCCATCCTGCTGGAGCTGTATCTGGCCGAGAGCGGCCACCTCAGTCGTGTACTGATCGATGCTCTGTGTGGCGCGCGCCGCCGCGGCGTGACGGTGCTGGTGCTGCTGGATGGCTTTGGCTCGCTGGGCCTTGAGGAGGCTGACCGTCAGCGCATGATCGAGGCGGATATCCAGCTCAGGATCTACAACCCGCTTTCCTGGTGGCGACTGGGGCGCAACCTGACACGGGACCATCGCAAGCTTTTGGTGGTCGATGGAGAGGTGGGCTTTACCGGCGGCTTCGGGGCGGTGGATGTCTTCGCCGAGGCCTGGTCGGAAGTCGCGATACGCATCGAGGGGCCGTGCATCAGTGACTGGGTGCGCCTGTTCGCACGCGTGTGGGACTCCGCGGCCAGTCGTGGCCATGGCAGTCGGCTGGCGGTACGCAGCATCAATGTGCGTGCGGGCCGGGTCGAGGGCTATCTGGGCATGCGTGGGCGGGTGGTCTGGGGGCATGGTTTCCGCTATCAGGCCATCCGTCATTCCCTGCAGCACCAGGCCAGTAGCTCACGCAAGCGGCTGTGGGTCTGCACGCCATACTTCGTGCCGACCTTCAGCATGCGGCGGCGTCTCAAGCGCGCGGCGCGCCGGGGTGTCGATGTCCGGTTGCTGATCGCCGGTCAGCATCATGATCACCCGGGCGTGCGCTCGGCGGGGCAGCGCTTCTATGCCGGGCTGCTCAAGGCGGGCGTGCGTATCCATGAATTCCAGCCACGCTTTCTGCACGCCAAGTTCTCGCTGGCGGATGACTGGGTGACGCTGGGATCGTGCAACTTCGATCATTGGAGCCTGCAGTGGAATCTGGAGGCCAATCAGGAGGTGCAGGACCATCGCTTCGCCGCCGACGTCGCCACGCTGTTCGAGCATCATTTCGCTCACAGCGTCGAGATCACCCAGGCCGCCTGGCAGCGTCGGCCGCTGATGCAGCGCTGTCGCGAGTGGGGGTATGGCACCCTGGATAGCCTGGTGACGCGGCTACGCTGAGAGGCGCACACGGCCTGGTGAAACGACAACGCCGGATGACCCATGAGGTCGCCCGGCGTTGTCGTTTTCAAGGCTGCATGGCGTTAAGAGCGCCATGGCAGGCTCAGCGCTTCTTGCCGCTGCCCTTGCCGCCGCTCTTGTTGCCACCCTTGCCACTGCCCTTGTTGCCGGCATGCTTGCTGCGCGGAATGCCGGCCGCACCCGGTGCGGCGGACCCCTTGCGACGCGGCGACGGCTTGGGGCTCTCCGGCGGGACACGGTAGAGCAGGTAGAGATCCAGCAGCAGTTCCGGCAGCTGGTTGACGAAGCGCTGGGCACCGATCGGGTCGGCGATCAGCTCACCGATCTCCGGGTCTTCATCCTCGAAGACGCCAGAGATGGCCATGAATGGCAGCAGCAGTTCGGCGGCAGTCTCTTCCTGGGTACCGAACCAGGCCTCCTCGTCCATGAACACGCCTTCCATGAAGCCGGCACACCAGTCTCCGATCGGCGTCTCGACCGGGTCGGCACCGCCCAGCTCCAGCTCGAACAGCAGTTCCGGCAGCACGCCGTGCTCTAGGGCATCGATGGCGTTGGCGCGCATCTGCTCGAACAGGGAGACGACTTCCGCTTCCTGCTGCGGGCTTTCATAGCTTGGCTGCCCCTGGAAGAGTTCCGGCAGCCACAGGCTGGAGGGCACTTCGCGCGGCGCGATGGCCAGTGCCAGCATGAAGCCATGCGCACTGATGATATCGAGAGCTTCCGGGCCGACGATGTCGGACTCGAGGAATTCGTCGAGGATGTCGAGGGATTCATCATCCAGCAGCGGCTGGGTCTGGACAGGCTCGGCCATGGGGGAGTCTCGCGTGCGATAAGGGGAGAAGTCGAACAGTGCCGCCTGGCTACCAGGGTGAATCAAGGGGAACCGGGCAGGCGTGAATGGCGCTAGTGTATCATTTCACGCCCCGAGGAGTGGTACGCTCGCTCATCATCAGCTCATCCGTTCCTTCGCTCTGCTGTCTGGTCTTCGTGTCATGTCATCATCCACTCGTCGTGTCGTCAGTCGTCACCGCTTTCCGCCCGACCATGCTCTGGCCTGCCTGGGGGAGGCCCCCGCCACGCCGCTGCCGCTGGCCGATGCCGCCGCGCTCGAGGCGCTGACGGCACCTGCCCTGCACGCGACGCTGGAGGCGCAGGTGCTGGCATGTCTGGCACGGGCGCGCGCCCTGTTCCCAGAGCTGCGGATGCCGTCAGTCTCCTGCCGCCTCAAGGGGCGCACGGCGGGCACGGCGGATTCGGCGCGCCAGCGGCTGCGCTTCAATTGGCAACTGCTCAGCGAGAATCGCCATCACTTCCTCAGTCAGACCGTCCCTCACGAGGTCGCTCACTGGGTGGTGATGGAGGTGGTCGAGCGCGCCGGCAAGACGCGCGTCAAACCCCATGGCCCCGAGTGGCAGCAGGTGATGACCAATCTCTACGGCGTCCCGCCGGAGGTGACGCATCGCATGGATGTCTCGACTGCCAGCCCGACGCCCTGGGCCTATGGCTGTGGCTGCGATACCGCGCACCATTTCAGCTCGCGACGCCACGCCAATGCCCAGCGCGGACATCGCTATCGCTGTCGGCGCTGTGGCCAGGAGTTGAGCGGGCCCTTGAATGACCCGGCGCGCAATGCGTCGATTGCGCGTTGAGGCGCTTTTCGCTCGCCAGCATGTCATTGCAAAGTGCGAGTCGTGTCAGAAGGTGTCTTTTCAGGCGGTTTCTGTCCTCCGAACGTCGCTGTGACCTTGGTGTAATTTGTTGATAAACAGTTGAAATAATTAGTAAAAATTTATCTACCAAGGTCTAGTGTGTGGCCCCCCCATGCTTGGGTTTAAGCTGAAATGGACTTGCCTCGGCTCGCCTGCGCTTCACGCATGCCGCGTGGGACAGCGAGTCGCCAGCCAATCCGTCAGAGGTCACGCCACATGAGCGAACATGCCAAGGTTCATCCGGTCACTCCCGATGCCGCCGCCCACGCCTGGGCAGACCGCGAGCGCTATCAGGCCATGTATCAGCAGTCCGTCGAGGCACCGGAGACATTCTGGGCCGAGCAGGCCCAGTCACTGGACTGGTTCGATGCGCCCTCGGTGATCCGCAATACCAACTTCGGTCCCGGTGACGTCGATGTGCGCTGGTTCGAGGATGGCAAGCTCAACGTGGCGCACAACTGCCTCGATCGCCACCTCGCCGAACGTGGCGATCAGGTCGCCATCATCTGGGAGGGGGACGACCCGAACGAGTCCCAGTCGATCACCTATCGCGAGCTGCACGCGCGTGTCAGCCAGTTTGCCAATGGCCTCAAGGAGTTGGGAGTCAAGCGGGGCGATGTGGTCACGCTGTACATGCCGATGATTCCCGAAGCCGCGATGGCGATGCTGGCCTGTACGCGCATCGGTGCCGTGCATTCGGTGGTGTTCGGTGGCTTCTCGCCGGACGCACTGGCGGGACGTATCGTCGATTCCAGCTCGCGCATCGTGATCACCGCCGATGAGTCACTGCGGGGTGGCAAGCGCGTACCGCTCAAGGAAAACGTCGATGAGGCGCTGGAGCGTGATGGCACCGACTGTGTCGACCACGTGCTGGTGGTGCGGCGTACCGGCGGTGAGGTGAACTGGGGCAGCCGCGATGCCTGGTTCCATGAGCTGGTAGACCGTCAGTCCAGTGACTGTCCGGCCGAGGCGATGGGCGCGGAAGACCCGCTGTTCATTCTCTACACCTCCGGTTCCACCGGCACGCCCAAGGGCCTGAAGCACACCACGGGCGGCTACCTGCTCTATGCCGCGATGACCCACCGCTACGTGTTCGATTACCACGACGGTGATATCTACTGGTGCACGGCGGATGTCGGCTGGGTGACCGGCCACAGCTACATCGTCTATGGACCGCTGGCCAATGGCGCGACCACGCTGATGTTCGAGGGTGTGCCCAGCTATCCGACCCACGGGCGCATCGGCGAGATCGTCGACAAGCACCAGGTCAACATTCTCTATACCGCCCCGACCGCCGTGCGTGCGCTGATGGCACACGGTGACAGCGTGATGGACTCAAGCTCGCGCACGAGCCTGCGGCTGCTCGGCTCGGTGGGAGAGCCGATCAACCCCGAGGCCTGGGAGTGGTTCCACCGCGTGATCGGCAATGGCAATTGCCCGCTGGTGGACACCTGGTGGCAGACCGAGACCGGCGGCATCATGATCGCGCCGCTGCCGGGCGCGACCGATCTCAAGCCGGGTTCCGCCACGCTGCCGTTCTTCGGTGTGCAGCCGGCGCTTGTCGACAACGAGGGCAACATTCTCGAGGGTGCGACCGAAGGCAATCTGGTGATTCTCGACAGCTGGCCGGGGCAGGCGCGTTCCATCTGGGGCAATCACGAACGCTACGTGCAGACCTACTTCTCCACCTATGCCGGCATGTACTTCACCGGTGACGGCTGTCGTCGCGACGAGGATGGCTACTACTGGATCACCGGGCGCGTCGATGATGTGCTCAACGTCTCTGGCCACCGCATGGGCACCGCCGAGATCGAGTCCTCGCTGGTGGCGCATGAGGCGGTCGCCGAGGCCGCCGTGGTCGGCTATCCCCATGACATCAAGGGTCAGGGCATCTACATCTACGTGACGCTCAATGATGGCATCGAAGCCAGTGATGAGCTCAAGAAGACGCTGACCCAGTGGGTGCGCAAGGACATCGGCCCGATCGCCTCGCCGGACGTCATCCAGTGGGCACCGGGGCTGCCCAAGACGCGTTCCGGCAAGATCATGCGCCGTATCCTCAGGAAGATCGCCGCCAACGAGACCGACGGCCTCGGCGATACCTCGACACTGGCGGACCCGTCAGTGGTGGATGACCTGATCGAGCAGCGCGCCAACCGCTGAACGCGGCGAGTGACGGTCGTCGCGGCCTGACAAGACACGCAGCGACAGCAAAGCGCGGGAGCCTGGCTCCCGCGTTTTTTTGCGTCTGTCTGTGGGCATCTATCGAATCACTTTCCTCTATCGGTTCACTTTCATTGCCCGCGCTTTTGCGCAGTGCGAGACGTGAAAGGTTGGCCATCGAGGAGGTACTGGCTTGATAATGATGTGGCAGCGCATGTGTCAGCGAACTCTGCTCGCACCCTCTGTTTGCGCCTCGCTGCGCATTTCCCCAATCAATTCAAGATCAAGGCCGCCCCCATGTCAGCAGGCAAGTCGGATGCATCCTGCCCCGCCTCTCAGCCAGCCAGTCCCCCTTCCGCGTCGTCGTCCAATGAGGGTGAGAATCGTCCTCGCGCCGTCATCCTGATGTGCCTGTCGGCGATCTCGTTCGCGCTGATGGGGGCGATGGTCAAGCTGAGTGGCGACCTGCCGTTGTTCGAGAAGGTCTTCGTGCGCAACCTGGTCAGTCTCGGCGTGGCGGTGGTGATGGTGCGCATGGCGGGCGCGCGTCTGCTGGGCCACTGGCATCACCAGCCGATGTTGATGGCGCGGTCACTGATCGGGCTTGGCGGCGTGATGAGCTTCTTCTACGCCATCGATCATCTTCTGCTGGCAGATGCGACTATTCTGAATAAGCTATCACCGTTCTTCGTCAGCCTGTTCGCCGGCCTCTTCCTGGCCGAGCGTCTCGGCGGCTGGCGGCTGGTCGGCATGCTGGTCGCCTTCTCTGGCGCGGCGCTGGTCATCAAGCCGCAACTGGCATTTGCCGAGGGTGGGGTGGAGGCGTTGTTGCCCGCCATGGTCGGGCTGGGTTCGGCAATGCTGGCGGGGGCGGCCTATACGCTCATCCGTGCGATGAGAGGGCGCGAGGCCTCGGCGACCATCGTGCTGCATTTCTCGCTGGTCTCCAGTGTGGTGACATTGGTGCCGATGTTGATGAATCCGGTGATGCCGAGCGGCCCTCAGGCGCTGGCCTTGCTGGGCATCGGCGTCTTTGCGGCCGGCGGTCAGATTCTGATGACCACGGCCTATCGCCTCGCACCGGCGGGGGAAGTGTCGATCTATTCCTATCTGACCATCGTGTTTTCGGCACTGGCGGGCTGGGCCATCTGGGGGGAGGTGCCGGATATCGCCAGTCTGATCGGCTTTGTGCTGATTGCCGGTGTCGCATTGATCGGCTGGCATGCCAGTCGCGTTGCGGGTAGGGTTGTCTGACTCACCATCCCCAGGATGCTGTCAGAATCAGCGCACGGATTGTTCGCTCGCCGGGCATCAATCCGTGCGATACTCGTGTTCCCCGAGCGAAACATCAGTGCATCTTCCGATGGTGGGCTGCTTTGTTAAACGCGCGTTTTATGGGGTAACATGCCAGAAAATAACGGCGATTGTTGACCGGCCAGGAAGGTCGGTGATGATCACCATCGGGGTTTTGGAGGAGACTCAATGGCCTTTGCCCAGAAGTTCATCGTTGCAGACGATCACCCGCTCTTTCGTGCCGCACTGACCCAGGCGCTTAGACAAGTCGCCTCTCAGGCAGAGATCGTCGAGGCTGACAGCATGGAAGCGACCAACGAAGTCGTTGCCCGCCATCCCGATGCCGACCTGATCCTGTTGGACCTGCACATGCCGGGAGCCCACGGCTTCTCCGGTCTGATCCAGTTGCGTGGCCAGACACCGGACATCCCGGTGGCGGTCGTGTCCGGTAGCGAGGAGCCCTACGTGGTGCGCCGCGCCATCGATTATGGCGCCTCCGGCTTCATCCCCAAGTCCGCCAGCCTCGACGTCATCGCCGAAGCCATCGGCGAGATCCTCGAAGGCGAGGTCTGGCTGCCGACGGACATCGCCGAGGCCATGGGCGAGTCTTCCGAGGATGAATCGCGCTTCGCCGAGGCGATCGCGTCACTGACGCCGCAGCAGTTCCGCGTGCTCAACATGCTGACGGAAGGTCTGCTCAACAAGCAGATCGCCTATGAGCTGAATGTGTCCGAGGCCACCATCAAGGCCCACGTGACCGCGATTCTGCGCAAGCTGGGCGTGCATTCGCGCACCCAGGCCGTCATCGCGGCCCAGCGTCTGGAAGTCGAGCCGCCGAAAGTCCGCTCCTGATCCTGCGTCAGCGCTTGAGCTGAGGCTCTCCTCGAGAGTCGCGCCTTCAAGCCACAAAAAGCCCGCCCTGTCGCTGACAGGGCGGGCTTTTTGCTTCTACTAGGTCTAAAGAGCGACAGGCCAGCCCACCTGTTCAGGGGGCTGGGTCATCCGTCGCGGCATCGGGAGCATCACTCGCGCCACTGGTGTGCTTCTCGGCGCGATTGGCCTGCAGGCTGCGCGTCAGCAGCGCACGCAGCGCGGCGGGTCGCACCGGCTTGAGCAGCAGGTGATAGCCCGCACGGCGCACTTCCTCGGCGACCTCATCGGTGCGGTCAGCGGTGATCACGATGCCCGGTACCGAGCCCGCCAGGCGTTCATCCAGCGCATCCAGCGCCATCAGGCCAGTTACCTCATTGTCGAGGTGGTAGTCGGCGAGGATGGCATCCGGATCACCATCCAGGTTGCGGATCACCGACTTGGCGCCGCCGATCGAGGTCGCCGTGAACACCTCGCAACCCCAGCCGGACAGCATCGCCTTCATGCCCTCGAGAATCAGGCTCTCGTTGTCGATGCACAGGACGCGAGTGCCGGTCAGCTTGTTGCCGGCGCGCTTGCGAGCTGGGACGGCATCGGGCAGCTCGGCTGCCGGCAGCTCCTTGCTGATCGGCACGCTGACGGCGAAGACGGTGCCGATGCCGACCCAGCTGCGCACCGTGATCGGGTGGTCTAGCACCCGGCTCATGCGTTCGGCGATCGACAGCCCCAGGCCGAGGCCCTTCTCGCTCTCCTTGTGGCGCTCGGTCTGATCGAGGCGCCGGAACTCCTGGAAGATCTCGGTCAGCTTCGACTCGGGAATGCCGGGGCCGGTGTCCCAGACCTCGATGCGAATGCGATCGCCCAGACGGCGGCATCCCAGCAGCACATGGCCCTGGCGGGTATAGCGCACCGCGTTGGAGAGGAAGTTCTGCACGATGCGTCTGAGCATCTGGCCATCGGAATCCACCGCCAGCTGCGTCATCACCACTTTCAGGTCCAATCCGCGATCTTCCGCCATCACCTCGAACTCGGCCTTGAGCGGCTTGAGGATATCGGAGAGGCGGAACACGCTGCGGCGTGGCGCCAGTGCCCCGGCATCCAGCTTGGAGATGTCGAGCAGGGTGCTGAGCAGTTCCTCGGCGGCCTGCAATGAGTTGTCGATGTGATTGGTGGTGGTCTTCATCTCGCCTTCGACCTGCTGGGCGAGGGCGGAGGTGAACAGACGCGCCGCATTCAGTGGCTGCAGCAGGTCGTGGCTGGCCGCGGCCAGAAAGCGTGTCTTGGAGGCATTGGCATCCTCGGCCAGCTGCTTGGCCTGACGCAGTGCCTGCTCGGCCTCGGCGCGCACGCGGTTCTCGGTGCGCAGGGCCTCGTTGACCTGTGACAGCTCCTGGGTACGCACGCGCACGCGCTCTTCCAGGTTCTCGTTGGTCTCCTTGAGGGCGATCTCCGCCAGACGTCGCTCGGTGATGTCCTGATAGAGCGCGAAGAAGCCGAGGATGTTGCCCTTGGTGCTGAAGTGCGGCGTATAGGTGACCAGCATGTAACGCACGCCGCCTTCCGGGGCCTCCAGCGAGATCTCGAAGGAGACGCGCTCACCGGACAGCGCGCGCGTCATCCATGGCGCGCGTTGGCGATAGATGTCTTCCGGCATCGCCTCTTCGGCGGGCTCGCCGATCACGGCGGTACGGTCGATGCCCATCACCGCTTCATAGGCGCGGTTGGTGAAGAGGTAGCGACACTCCTTGTCGAAGTAGGCGATCAGCGCCGGCACGTTGTCGGTGTAGATGCGGATGTTGTTTTCCGAGCGGATCAACGCCTCTTCGGTGCGCTTCTGCTGGGTGATGTCCTGATAGGTGTAGACGAAGCCGCCACCGGGCATCGGGTTGCCCTGGATCTCCATCACGCTGTCATCCTGGCGATAGCGCACGTAGCGGTGCGGCTCGCCGTTGCGGATGGCATCCAGCAGCTGGTCGACGTGCTCTTCGGGGTCGCCCGGGCCGTATTCGCCGTTGTGGGCGTTGTAGCGGAAGATGCGATCGATGGGCGCACCGACCCGAATCAGGTTGTCGGGGAAGCGGAACATGTCCAGGTAGCGCTGGTTCCACACCACCAGGCGCATGTGCTGGTCGACCACGCTGATGCCCTGGTGAATGTTCTCGATGGTCGCCTGCAGCAGGGCGCGGTTGAATTCGAGCACCTGTGAGGCTTCATCGACGATGGAGATGACATCCGAGATGCCGATGCCGCGACCCTGCAGCGCCGAGTTGACGACGATGCGTGCCGAGGAGGCACCGAGCACCGAGGCCAGGAAGCGTTCGGTGAACTGGATCAGGTCGATGGAGGCGCGTGCATGCAGCTCCAGCGGCTGGCCGCTACGGCGCGCGTAGTCCTCGAAGGCGCGCTCCACCTGCTCATGGCTCAGGAATCGTTCGCATAGGACGCGCAGGTCCGAGACGGAGGTGGAGCCGGTCCAGGGGCGCGAGACGCTGGTCTGGCGGGTCTCGACGCTGTCGACGAACAGCGAGGCCTGGATGCGCTCGACCACGCGCTGCGGTGTCATCTGCGAGACGAAGATGTAGCAGAACAGGTTCAGGCCGAGTGACAGCATCACGCCGTGGGTCAGCGGGTCATTGAAGCGGAAGCCGAAGAGACCATGCGGCGACAGCCAGTCGATACCCAGCGGCCCCTGGTTGACGATCTCGGCCGGCATCAGACCCGCCTGTGCCAGTGCCGGCACGAGCAGGGACCAGGCCCAGACCGCGAAGCCGACATTCAGGCCGACGATGACGCCGAGGCGGTTGCCGCGCTTCCAGTAGAGGCCACCCATCAGTGAGGGCGCGAACTGGGCGACGGCGGCAAACGACAGCAAGCCGATGGCCGAAAGGGTGCTGTATTCGGCGATCAGCAGATAGAAGCCGTAGGCCAGCGCCAGGATCATCACGATGGTCAGACGGCGCGCCAGCAACACGATATGGCTGTAGTCGCGTGCCTCGGTATCGAACCAGCGCAGGCGGAACAACAGCGGAATCACGATCTCGTTGGAGATCATGATCGAGACCGCGACGGCGGCGACGATCACCATGCCGGTGGCGGCGGAGAAGCCGCCGATGAAGGTCAACAGGGTCAGCCAGGTCTGGTCTGCCGCCATCGGCAGCGCCAGCACGAAGCTGTCCGGTGATACCGAACCATCGGGGAACATGGTCAGACCGGCGGCGGCGATCGGCAGTACGAAGAAGGAGATGGCGATCAAGTAGATCGGGAACATCCAGCGCGCACGCCGGGCGTCATCGTGGTGGGTGTTCTCGACTACCGCGACGTGGAACTGACGCGGCAGGCAGAAGATCGCCAGCATCGCCAGCAGAGTCTGGGCCCAGAAGCCGGTGCCGAAGGTCTGAGTCTCCAGCTGCTGTTGCAGCTCCAGATAGGTGTCGGCCTTGGTGAACAGATCGCCCAGGCCATTGAACATGCCCCAGGTGACATAGACGCCCAGGGTCAGGAAGGCGACCAGCTTGACCAGCGATTCGAAGGCGATCGCCTGCAACAGGCCGACATGGTGCTCGGTGGCGTCGGTGTGGCGGGTGCCGAACAGGATGGCGAACAGCGCCATGATCGCCGCCACATAGAAGGCGGTATCGCCCAGCCAGGCGGTTCGCGTGACATCGCTGGTGTCGGTAAGTACCTGATAGGCACTCGAGACGGCCTTCAACTGCAGGGCGATGTAGGGCAGGGTGCCGACCAGGGCCACCAGCGAGGCGAACACCGCCAGCGACTGTGTCTTGCCGTAGCGCGAGGCGATGAAGTCGGCGATCGAGGTGATGTTCTGGCGCTTGGCGACCCGAATCATCTTGAGCAGGATCGGCCAGAACAGCAGGCAGGCCAGAATCGGCCCGATGAAGATGCTCAGATAACTCCAGCCGCTAGTCGCGGCCTGCCCGACGCTGCCGTAGAAGGTCCAGCTGGTGCAGTAGACCGCAAGCCCCAGACTGTAGACCGCTGGGCGCCGATTCGGCGACCCGTGTTTCTTGGCGTTGCGATCACCCCGCCATGCAATCGTGAACAGCACCGCGATATATGCGAGTGCCACTGCGATCAGCCACCAACCCTGGAACATGTCGCTCTCCTCTCTGGAAGCGCCATTCTACGCAGCCCCGCCACGAGTCCCAAGCACTGTGCATGACAGACTCGGCGTCTTGAGAGTCGTGAGGGAGATGCTCCGTCATCCATTGATACGCAGACGCCTCGATGATCGGCGTCAAGAAGCCGTAATTGGCGTCTGCACAACGGGCTTATTTTTCGGTATCGGCCAATGTCATGCGCGCAACGCGCGGAAGATTTCGTCAATCATCCTTCGCCCATTTGGCCAATAGACCAAGGGATTGCATCTTTAGGATATGAATCAACTTGTTGATTTTAAATGAATTGCATCGTTCTCAACCTTGCTCCATCAGGGGTGGCTGACATTCTCGACTAAAGTCAGCCTGCAACGTTGCAGGGCCTTGTCTACTGTCAGATTCGAGTCGCCAAGTTTCCTGTCATGCTCTGAAAAGCGCAGGAAATACCCATCAACCGCTGAGAAAGGATCATCCGCTGATGGGTGGTCATCGATCTCTGGATCACCAACCACTCCACTTCGCCAATCACAATAACAATGCGAGAACACCATCATGAAGGAAGCGAATGCCAAGGCGTATTGGTCCGCCAATATCAAACTGATCATGGGCTATCTCGTGGTCTGGTTCGTGGTGTCCTATGGATGCGGGATATTGCTGGTGGACGTGCTGAACAACATCCAGTTCTTCGGTTTCAAACTGGGCTTCTGGTTTGCGCAACAGGGGGCGATCTACTTCTTCCTCGCGCTGATCATTCTGTATGCCCGTTCGATGAACAAGCTCGATGAGCGCTTCGATGTTCACGAGCAATGAGTCAGTGACACGCCGGGCACAGGCCGCTCGTCGTGACGCACCGTAGTGTGAATAAGAACAATATGATCGACATCGCCAAGGACACTGCCAATGGATGTTCAACTGCTGACCTATCTCTTCGTTGGCGCATCATTTGCGCTCTATATCGGGATCGCGGTGTGGTCGCGAGCCGGTTCCACCAAGGAATTCTATGTCGCCGGGGGTGGCGTTCACCCCATCGCCAACGGGGCAGCGACCGCCGCTGACTGGATGTCGGCGGCCTCGTTCATCTCGATGGCGGGTATCATCGCCTACGTGGGCTATGACGCCTCCGTCTATCTGATGGGCTGGACCGGCGGCTACGTGTTGCTGGCCATGCTGCTGGCGCCGTATCTGCGCAAGTTCGGCAAGTTCACGGTGCCGGACTTCGTCGGTGACCGTTACTACTCCAGTGTCGCACGCACCGTGGCGGTGATCTGCGTCATCTTCATTTCCTTCACCTATGTCGCGGGCCAGATGCGTGGTACCGGTATCGTCTTCGCGCGTTTCCTCGAGGTGGACGTGAATGTCGGTGTCGTCATCGGCATGGCAATCGTCTTCTTCTATGCCGTTCTGGGGGGCATGAAGGGCATCACCTACACCCAGGTGGCGCAGTACTGCGTGTTGATCTTCGCTTTCCTGGTACCGGCCGTCTTCCTGTCGATCATGATGACGGGCCATGTGCTGCCGCAGACCGGTTTCGGCGGCACCCTGGTGGACGCACAAGGCAACGATACCGGCGTCTATCTGCTCCAGAAACTGGATCAGGTCGTGACGGATCTCGGCTTCCGCGAATACACCGAGGGTTCCAAGTCCACTATTGATGTGTTCTTCATCACGGCCGCGCTGATGTGCGGTACGGCGGGCCTTCCCCACGTCATCGTGCGCTTCTTCACGGTGCCGACGGTCAAGGATGCGCGTATCTCCGCCGGCTGGGCGCTGTTCTTCATCGCCTTGCTCTACACCACTGCGCCGGCCGTGGGGGCCTTTGCACGGGTCAATCTGGTCGAGACCGTCAACGAGACGGCCTATGAGGAGCTGCCGGGCTGGTTCTACAACTGGGAGAACACCGGGCTGATCGGCTGGGTCGACAAGAATGGCGACGGCATCATCCAGATGCGTGGCGGTGACCCCTTCGCGGGCAAGCCGAGCTACGAAGGCAGTGCCGACAGTCAGGCGGCACGCGGTGAGCACGGGCAGCGCCTGGTGAGCAACACGCCCACCGACAATGAGAGCGAGGTCTACATCGACCGCGACATCATCGTGCTGGCCAACCCTGAGATCGGCAACCTGCCGGCCTGGGTCATCGCACTGGTGGCGGCGGGTGGCGTGGCGGCAGCACTCTCGACGGCGGCCGGTCTGTTGCTGGTCATCTCATCGGCCATCTCGCATGACTTGCTCAAGAAGACCTTCAAGCCAGACATCAGCGAGAAGCAGGAGCTGATCGCGGCGCGCATGGCGGCGGCCGTGGCCATCGTGATCGCCGGTTACTTCGGCATCAATCCGCCAGGGTTCGTGGCGCAGGTAGTGGCCTTTGCCTTTGGGCTTGCGGCATCGAGCTTCTTCCCGGTCATCCTGCTGGGGATCTTCTCCAAGCGCATGAACAAGGAAGGTGCCATCGCGGGCATGCTGGTCGGCCTGGTCTTCACCTTCAGCTACATCGTCTACTTCAAGTTCATCTCGCCGGAACTCAACAGTGCCGAGAACTGGTTGCTGGGCGTATCGCCGGAGGGGATCGGCTCGCTGGGCATGGTGCTCAACTTCGTCGTCGCGGTCATCGTCTGCAAGATGACCCCGCCGCCGCCCGAGCACATCCAGCATATCGTCGAGGACATCCGTGTTCCGCGCGGGGCTGGAACAGCAGTGGATCACTGATTCAGGCAGCAGGGCCTGTTCGCGCAGCACGCAGCATCGGCGCGAACAGGCCCCCGTTTCCCGAAGCCCCGTCTTGCACCTGCAGGCGGGGCCTCGTGGTTTGAGGGCTCGTGCATCGATCAGCGGTGCACGCGCAGAAGGGAGTCGCTGTCATGCAAGCGTCACTGGTGGATATCGATTTCGAGGAGCCGCCGTTCAGTCTGCTGGGTGAGCGACTTCGGCAACGACTGGCCGAAGGGGTGGATCTTCACTATTTCGAGGCACTGGCGCAGCCGCTGGTGCCGGGGGCCGTCGGTGAGTCGGTCTACATCATTCACAAGGGCGAGGTGGCGGAACTGGCCGCCGATTCGGCACTGCCGGACGCCGCTAAGCTCGACAAGGCGCAGCGCGAGGGGCTGGATGCCTGGGTCAGTCTGCGCATTGGTCATTACACCGCGGGGGACCTGTTCGGGGCGCTGACGCTGCTCAACGGCCATTGCCGTACCCGCTTCGTCTGCGAGCAGGAGACGCTGTGCTACCAGCTGCCCGCACAGCTGTTCTTCTCGCTGTGCGACGAGTGTCCTGCCTTCGGCGAGTACTTCCAGCACAGCCTGAGTGACAAGGCGCGACTGCTGGCGGCTCAGCGTGACACCCGTCAGGGCGCGAGTCGCGACCAGGCGGGTTTCATGCTGGCGCGGGTAATGGACTGCATGCGTCCTCCGCTCAAGCTGGCGGCCAGCGCCAGTATCGAGCAGGGGGTCAAGGCCATGCAGGCGGCGGGGGCGGACAGCCTGATCATCACTGTCGAGGGGCGTCAGGGTGTGGTGACACGTACGGACCTGCTCAATGCGCTGGTGATTCAGGGCTTGGCACCCAGCCATCCGCTCGCCTCGCTGGGCAGTTTCGCGCTGGTGGCGGTCACGGCGGAGGAATATCTGTTACAGGCGCTGGTGCAGATGACTCGACACCGGGTCGCGCGAGTCGTGGTCAAGGAGCGCCTTCTGCCTGCCGCGGCGGTCGTCGGTGTCATCGAGCTGACCGACGTTCTGGGGTTCTTTTCCAATCGCAGCCAGCTGGTGAGTCTCGAGATCGAGCGCGCCTCTGACATGGCGGCGCTTGAGCAGGCCAGTGCGCGTCTGCCGGAAATGGTCAGAGCGCTGGCAATGCAGGGAGTGCACATGCGCCATGCGATGGGGCTATTGAGTGCGCTCAACGGGCGCCTGATCGAGCGCACCTTCGCCATGCTGGTGGAGGAGGAACACCGCGCCTCGAGTTGTCTGATGCTGATGGGCAGCGAAGGGCGCGGAGAGCAGATCCTCAAGACCGATCAGGACAATGGACTGATCATCGCCGATGGCCATCAGTGGCCCGATAACGAGGACACCCTGCAGCATTTCAGTGACGCCCTGGCGGGCCTCGGCTACCCGCCATGCCCGGGAAATATCATGGTCTCCAATCCGGAGTGGGTCGCCACCGAGTCGCGCTGGCGCGGCAAGATCGCGCGCTGGTGCGCCGGGCGCGATGGAGAGGCGTTGATGAATCTGGCCATCGTCTTCGATGCGCGCGCCAGCGGCGGCAATGAAGCACTGGTCGACAGCTTGCGCGGACACCTTGTGCGCCACGCCACGCGTGATGAACTGCTGCTGTCGCACTTCGCGCGCCCGGCGCTGCATTTCTCGACTCCACTGACGCTGTTCGGCTCCTTGCGTTCGCCGCGACACGGTATCGATATCAAGAAGGGCGGCATCTTCCCCATCGTGCATGGCGTTCGCACCATGGCGCTGGAACGTGGAGTGATGGCCACCGGTACCTTCGCGCGGCTTGAGGCGCTGGTCAGTGATGGGCGTATCGAGGCCAGCGACAGTGCCGACCTTGCCGAGGCACTGTCGCTGTTTGCCGATTTGCGCCTGCGCCAGCAGCTGCGCCATCTGGATGAGGCTGAACACGGCACGGGCGGGACTCGCGACTCGCGCAATGATGGCCAGGACACGACCGCGGCGGCGCGTGAGGCGGGGAGTCGCAACCTGATCATCACCCAGTCACTGTCCTCGTTGGAGCGTGATCTATTGCGCGATGCCCTGAGCCGGGTCAAGGACTTCAAGCAGCGACTGTCACATCGTTATCACCTGGAATACTGAGCCGGCCTCAAGGCCGAGGGGAGGTGGCATGTTCGAACAACTGAGGCGCGCCAGTGATCGTCGTCGTCATGCGCAGGGAGAGTTCGCCGAGCTCTTTCGTCCCTGGCATGCCGCCGAACGGGGCGGAGAGCGTGTGGCGCTGGATTGCGAGACCACCAGTCTCGATGTTGGCCACGCCGAGCTGGTCTCGCTGGCGGCGGTACGTTTCGATGCGCGCCATATCCATGCCTCCAGCGCCTTGTCGCTCTACCTGCAATGTCCGCAAGGGCTGCAGGGCGACTCGATCCGCATCCATCGCCTGCGCGGTATCGATCTGCATGGCGGAGAAGCGCTGGGGGATGCACTGCGACAGCTGCTGGAGTTCATCGGCAATCGTCCGCTGGTGGGCTGGTGCATCGACTTCGATGTCGCGGTGATCAATCGCCATCTGCGGCCACGCTTCGGCTTTGATCTGCCCAACCAGCGTCATGATCTGGCGCGCGATTACGCCCGGCGCTGCAAGCATGAGCAGCCGGATGCCGCCCCGGACCTGCGTTTCGAGGCGATGGCAGATGCCCTGGGCGTGCCGGTGATCGGTCGTCACAGCGCGCTGGGGGACGCCGTGACCAGCGCGCTGATGGCGCAGCGCCTGATGCAGGCCCCGCTGTCGCCCTCGCTGGCCAGCCAGGCTTGAGCGGGGCTTATGCCAGGGACTTATGTCAGAGGCTCTGGCAGGGCTTATGTCAGGGGCCTAGGCAGGCGCTGGATGAGTGTCAGGCCCGGTATCAGACGTCTCGTCAGCCGACATCATCCTCAAGGCTATTATTCCAAGGTCTGTTGCCGGAATGTCCAATGGCCCGGCTCACTGCCTTTGTCCACACTGGCAGCCATACGACACGCCCGCTGTGGCGAGAGGTCGACTCTGATTACACGCCAGTGCACTACCGGCCAGCAGTACGGCCAAGCCATGCAGGATGCAAGACCGAGCAGCTTAGATAACCATAATGAAGCGGCGACAGCGAGCAAAGGCCATGCGTGATACGGACCTGCTGTCAGCCAGCCACTGTCAGGCCTGAGGACGGAATCATTCTCTTCAGGATCGTCATCACTGCGCCAGGTGATGACTGTCGGGCCTCGGGCATCCGCTCGGGGCCCGGCTTCAGATAAGGCATCCGCCCGCGATTGCCTTCCTTATGACTCAGGGGTACTTGCCCACGAGGTGCGACATGCTGATCGCGACCAATACACTGTTGATTCTTGGCCTGGCCATCGTGCTGCTTGCCTACGGCCTCTATATTCGCCGGACTCAGGACATGCGCGGTGTGCTGATGTTCTGGTCACGCAAGCTTGCGCTCACTGCGCTTGAATTCAGACTGCAACGCTTCGGTATCCTCGTGATGCTGGGCGGGGTGGTGATCCGCTATCTGGAAGTGCTGCGCCTGTTCTAGTCCGCGCGGTCTTCCTGCAAGCGCCGTTGCTCCCCACGGCGCATGCCACACGCCAACGCCCGCTGACTGCGGGCGTTGGCGTATCTTGCGTCGGCGCCACGCCACCTGGCCTGACAGGGGCAGACCCCGCCTGAAGCAAGCTGCCTCTGTGACCGTCTACTAGCCAATGCTAGACTGTGCGCCCTTCCAAACTGCCAGCCTGATGCCCCATGTTCACACCCGATAGCGAGCTTTCGTCCAGCCCCACTGATGCGGCCACTGCCAAGCGCGAACTGAACAAGTTGCAGAAGCGCCTGCGGCGCAATGTCGGTAACGCCATCACCGATTACGGCATGATCCGTGATGGCGACAAGGTGATGGTGTGTCTGTCCGGGGGCAAGGATTCCTACACCATGCTGGATATCCTGATGAACCTGCAGCGCAATGCGCCGGTGCAGTTCACGCTGGTGGCAGTGAATCTCGATCAGAAACAGCCCGGCTTCCCGGAACATGTGCTGCCGGCATGGCTCGAGTCGGTGGGCGTCGAGTATCACATCCTTGAGCGCGACACCTATTCCATCGTCAAGGAGAAGGTGCCGGAGGGCAAGACGACCTGCGGGCTGTGCTCGCGTCTGCGTCGCGGCTCGCTGTATGGCTTCGCCACCGAGATCGGCGCGACCAAGATCGCCCTCGGCCACCACCGCGATGACATCCTCGAGACGCTGTTCCTGAACATGTTCTTCGGTGGCAAGCTCAAGACGATGCCGCCCAAGCTGCTCTCCGATGACCAGCGCCATATCGTGATTCGCCCGCTGGCCTACTGCCGTGAGTCCGATATCGAGGCCTATTCCAGCGCGCGCGAGTTTCCTATCATCCCCTGCAACCTGTGCGGCTCGCAGGAGAATCTGCAGCGTCAGGTGGTCAAGGAGATGCTGCAGGACTGGGAGAAGAAGCATCCGGGGCGGCTGGAAACGATGTTCCATGCCGTCACCTCGGTGGCGCCTTCACATCTGGCAGACCGCGACCTGTTCGATTTCGCCGGCCTGGATGAGCAGCGTGACCGCTTCCAGGCATCGCGCATCGATGCATTGGACATGAGTTCCGAGCAGGCCGGCATGGCCGATGATCTGTTCGAGGCCGAGCGCCGCGTCAAGCCGCTGGCCGACTCGGCGGCCTCGCTGGGGCATGAGCTGTAAGCCACACTCGACTGGCCATCGTCAGACATCATGAACGCCACCTCGCTTGCGGGGTGGCGTTCTGCGTTTCAGGTGGTCCGCTGCCATCCCGGCCTTGGTGGATGGCGCACCTGGCGTGAGTCAGGGGTGAAGGCCCGCGACCATTGTCGTCTCGCTTGCTGGCGCGACAGTCCGCATGCTTTGGTCATGTCAGGTGACTGAAGGGCAGGGAGGCGGCGATGGGCAATGATGTGGACAGTGACGAGCGCGGCAATGGCCAGCAGGGCCAGCGACTGGCGGCGACCGTGTTGCATGGCTTCGATGAATATCGATCACGCTTCAAGCAGATCTCCAGTGATGCGCGGCGACGCTTCATCGAGGCCGACTGGCGTGAGGCCCAGCAGGCCTCCGCCGCGCGTATCAACCTCTACGACGAGAAGGTCGCCACCACCATGGAGCGGCTGGAGCGCGCCTTCGAGCCCGACCGCCTGTGCGAGTGCACCCTGTGGGGCGAGGCCAAGCGGCAGTACATGGCGCTGATCGATCAACGCCTCGACTACAAGCTGGCCGAGACCTTCTACAACTCCATCTTCTGCAGCGTGTTTTCCCATCGTCACATCCGCGATGACTGGATGTTCGTCTCGCCATCCCGCCAGGGGCCGGCACGCCATTCCGGCTTGAGCATCAGTCATCGTGTGCCGGTCGAGGGTGACTGGGCCGGGGCACTCGAATCCGTGCTCAACGAGGCGCCGCTGGGGATCGCCTTCGAGCACCAGGGGCGCGATGTGACGCTGGGCGCCGAGATGTTGCTCGCGACGCTGCCTGAGGCGGTGCGCGATGCGCCGGACGCTGCCTTCGAGATGCTGCGCAGCGTCTTCTATCGCAACAAGGGCGCCTATCTGGTCGGGCGCATCGAGGGAGGTGGCCAGACCCTGCCGCTGGTGTTGCCGGTGCTGCATACCGAGCGCGATGGCGTCTATCTGGACACCGTGATCATCGAGCCGGAGGAGGTCTCGATCATCTTCTCCTTCACGCGGGCCTACTTCCAGGTCGAGATCGAAGTGCCCAGCGAGGTGGTCGGGTTCCTGCAGACTCTGATGCCCGAGAAGCCCATCGGCGAGCTGTACGCCGCCATCGGCTTCTACAAGCATGGCAAGACCGAGCTGTTCCGCGGCCTCAACCAGCATGTGGCGAGTCGCTCCGATCGGTTCATCATCGCGCCCGGCGTGCGCGGCATGGTGATGGCGGTCTTCGTGCTGCCCAGTTACCGGCTGGTGTTCAAGCTGATCAAGGACCGCTTCGCCCCCGGCAAGGACATGAGTCGTGATCAGGTGCGCGAGAAGTACCGTCTGGTCAAACGCCATGATCGTGTCGGGCGACTGGCCGATACGCAGGAATTCTCGAACTTCACCGTCGGCAAGGACCACTTCGACCCGGCCTGTCTCGAAGAGCTGCTGGAGGTGTGCAGTTCCTCGATCAGCCTGCGCGGCAACAAGGTGCTGATCCGACACTGCTATACCGAGCGCATGATGACGCCGCTCAACCTGTATCTCGAGGAGTGTGACGCCGAGGAAACCCGCGCGGTGCTCAATGATTATGGCAATGCGATCAAGCAGCTGGCTGCCGCTGATATCTTCCCCGGCGACATGTTGCTCAAGAACTTCGGCGTCACGCGCCACGGGCGGGTGGTCTTCTATGACTACGACGAGATCAGCTACCTGACCGAGTGCAACTTCCGTGAGATTCCCGAGGCACGTTACCCTGAGCAGGAACTGGCCAGCGAGCCCTGGTATTCGGTGGGGCCCAACGACATCTTCCCCGAGGAGTTCGGCCCCTTCCTGTTTGCCGACCTCCAGCTGCGCAAGCTGTTCTACGAGCTGCATCCCGAGATCTTCCAGGCCAGCTGGTGGCGTGGCCTGCAGGACGCCATCGCGCAAGGGCGCGTGATCGATGTCTATCCCTATCGCAACAAGCGTCGCTTTGGAGTCGATCGCAGTCAGGACTTCATCGATGACTGAGTGTGGTCGCCATGCCCGCTGTTCGAACCTGTCCAACGCCAGAGAGAGTGCTAGATGAGTGAAGGCTTCAAGGACCCCGGTGCACGCCATGGACGCCATCTGGTCGTGTTGAGTGGCGCCGGCATCAGTGCCGAGAGCGGCCTGCGCACCTTCCGCGCCGAGGATGGCCTGTGGGAAGAGCATCGTCTGGAAGATATCGCGACGCCGCAGGCATTCCGACGTGACCCCCAGCAGGTGCTGCGCTTCTACGATGATCGCCGCATCCAGGTGCGTCGCGCCAGGCCCAACGCGGCCCACAAGGCGCTGGCTGAGCTGGAGCAGCACGGCTTTCGCGTCTCGGTCATCACCCAGAACATCGACGACCTCCACGAGCGAGCAGGCTCGCGCGAGGTCGTGCACCTGCATGGCGAGATTCTCAAGGCGCGCTCCAGCGTCGACCACGGCCTGCGCTATCCCTTGCCGCGTGGCGGCATTCGCCTCGGGGACCTGTGTGACAAGGGCAGTCAGCTGCGTCCTGACGTGGTGTGGTTCGGTGAGGCGGTGCCGCTCTATACGGTCGCCGAGGAGATCGCCGCCGAGGCGGATCTGCTGTTGATCGTCGGCACCTCGCTCAAGGTCATGCCGGCGTCCAACCTCTATGCAGCAGCTCCGCTGGACGCCCCCATCGTGCTGGTAGACCCCAATGCCGATGAATTGGCCGAGCCCGGCGTGCTGCCGCTGGCCGAAAGTGCCGGTCAGGCGGTACCGAGGCTTGTGCGCCATTGGTTGTATCAGGGCCACCTGGGGCTGCCTGATACGTTATGATGCGCGCCTTCAGGCCTGCCATGGGAGGCGGGCCAGCAATTTCCGGGAAATCGATGCCCCGGGCGACCGAAAAGTGAAAAGCATGTTCGAGACGCTGAATCGTTTCTTCCCCTTGTGGGCGCTGGTATTTGCCGGCATCGCCGTGGTGGCTCCGACGCCGTTCGTGGCGCTCAAGGGCACCATTCAGCCTCTGCTGGCGCTGATCATGTTCGCCATGGGCCTGACCCTGTCGCGTGACGACTTCATACGCGTGGCACGTCGCCCCGGCCCGATCGCGCTCGGATTGCTGCTGCAATATAGCGTGATGCCGCTGGCCGCCTTCCTGATCGCACGCCTGCTGGGGCTGGACCCGGCGCTGACGGTGGGCATGGTGCTGGTCGGCGCCACGGCAGGGGGGACCTCCTCCAACGTGATGACCTGGCTGGCCGGCGGACATGTGGCGCTATCGGTCTCGATGACCATGGCCTCGACGCTGCTCTCCATCGTGATGACGCCGCTGCTGACCTGGTGGCTGCTGGGCACCGATATCAACGTGCCGGTCAGCGGCATGCTGCTGAGCATCGCCAAGCTGGTGGTCGCCCCCATCGTGCTCGGCGTGGTCGTGCACCACTTCGCGCGAGATCTGATCCGCGAGTGGGAGTCGGCACTAGCGAGTCTGGCCATGTTGGCCATCGTGCTGATCATCGCCATCGTGGTCTCGCTCAACGTCGGGCGCCTCGCCACGCTGGGCCCGCTGGTCGCGCTGGCGGTCGTGGCACACAATGCCATCGGCCTGAGCGCAGGCTATGGCCTGTCGCGTCTGTTCGGGCTGGATGAACGCACTTCGCGCACCATCGCCATCGAGGTCGGTATGCAGAACTCCGGCCTGGCGGCGTCACTGGCCAGTCAGTTCTTCTCCGCCACGGCGGCGCTGCCGGGGGCGATCTTCTCAATCTGGCACAACGTCTCGGGGTCGCTGCTGGCAGGCTACTGGAAGCGTCGTCCGCCCAGGTTCGTGACCGGCAGCAAGCACCGCTACGAGGTCTGATCCCGCGAATCGGCAGCCTGAGTTGCGACAGAAGAATGGGAGAAAGGGACGCGCATGCTAGAATGCGCGTCCCTTTTTCTTTGGTTCTGACTGCTCATCATGTGTGATTCCCGCCCCCCGCCGGCTGATGGCGACGATATCGCCGCCTGTGCGCCTCACTCTGTTTCCGCTGTCGTCTCCAGCGTCGATGGCGACGCTGTGGCAACCGATACCGTCGCGCCAGGCGAAGGCAGTGGCATCACCACGCTGCCCAGTGGCGAGCCTGAGGCGTGGCACGGGCGGCATCCACGCCGCGAGTTCAAGGCACGTGGCAGTCAGGTGATTCGCTGTGAGGCGTGCCGTCTGCCCAGGCTCAATTGCCTGTGTCCGTATCAGGTCACCGCCGAATCGCGGATCAAGTTCTGGCTGATCACCCATCCGCTGGAACATTACAAGCCGACCAATACCGGGCGTCTGATCTCGGATGTGCTGGCGGGCACCGAGGTCTTCAGCTGGTATCGCGTCGAGCCGGACCCGCGCCTGCTGGCGCTGCTGGAAGATGAGCGCTATCAGCCCTTCATCATCTTCCCGGATGACCAGCCCGACTACGCCGACCGCGTGGTCGACGTGAATGCCATCGCCGGCGTCGGCGCCGATGTGGCGACGCATACTGCCAGCGGCGAGGCGCGCGTTCCGGTGTTCATCCTGCTGGATGGTACCTGGCGTCAGGCTCGGCGCATCTTCCGAAAGAGTCCGTATCTGGACGGCTTGCCGGTGTTGCCATTGCACACCACGCGTCTGACGCGCTATCACCTGCGCAAACCGGCGTCCCAATCACATCTGTGTACGGCGGAGGTGGCGGCGGAGCTGTTGCGTCAGGCCGGAGAGGAGGAGGCGGCCAGCGTGCTGGATGATTACTTCGATGCCTTCAACGACTGCTATCGTGCCAGTCGTATCCACTATGTGCTGGAGCCGACCGCGCCGATGCGCCGCCTGCTGGCGCGCCGTGACGCCACTACCGGCGAGTCATAGTCGAAGCAATGCAATACAAACGCCCCCGTCGGAGTGCTCCGACGGGGGCGTTTGTATTCAGGGCGCCGCTCCCGGCCTTCTGGCGGCTGTCAGCGCCGCCAGAAGGCCGGCGTGAACAGCACCAGGATGGTGAAGATCTCCAGACGCCCCAGCAGCATGGCGAGGATCAGGATGCCCTTGGCGGCCCCCGGGATATCGCCGTAGTGGGTCGCGACCTCACCCAGTCCCGGCCCCAGGTTGTTGAGCGCCGAGCCGACCGCAGACCACGCCGTCACCTGGTCAAGCCCGGTGGCCAGCATGCCCAGCATCATCAGCACGAACAGCATCAGGTACACGGAGAAGAAGCCCCATACCGCCTCAGCCACACCCTCGGAGATGCGCATCTTGCCGACCTTGACCGACAGGATGGCATTGGGGTGGATCAGACGATGGATCTCGCGCACGCCCTGCTTGAGGATCAGCAGGATGCGGATGACCTTCATGCCGCCACCGGCGGACCCGGAACAGGCGCCGATGAAGGCGGCGATGAACAGCATCATCGGCAAGACGCCCGGCCAGCCGGTGAAATCGGCGACACCGAAGCCGGTGGTGGTGGCGACCGAGACGGCCTCGAACAGGCCGTGGCGCAGCGCCTTGCTGTCATCGTAGCTGCCGGTGAGCAGCAGGCCGGCGATGGTGACGCAGGTCAGGATCAGCAGCAGGATCAGGAAGAAGCGCGTCTCCGGGTCGCGCAGATAATGACTGATGCGACCCTCGCGCCAGGCGGCGAAGTGCAGGCCGAAGCTGATCGAGGACACCACCATGAAGAACACGCAGATCATCTCGATGCTGGCGGAATCGAAGTAGCCGATACTGGCATCGTGGGTCGAGAAGCCGCCGACCGCGACGGTCGAGAAGCTGTGGCCCAGGGCATCGAACCAGCTCATGCCGGCCGCCCAGTAACTGGCGAAGCACACCAGCGTCAGCGCGGCGTAGATGTACCACAGCGCCTTGGCCGTCTCGGTGATGCGCGGCGTCAATTTGGAGTCCTTCAGCGGGCCGGGAATCTCGGTGCGGTAGAGCTGCATGCCGCCGATGCCGAGTGTCGGCAGGATCGCCACCGCCAGCACCACGATCCCCATGCCGCCCAGCCATTGCAGCTGCTGGCGGTAGTAGAGGATGGAGTGAGGCAGCAGATCGAGTCCCGTCATCACCGTGGCGCCGGTGGTGGTGAGTCCCGAGAACGACTCGAACATGGCATCGATGATGGTCAGGTTCGGGTCTTCGGCGAGCAGGAAGGGCAGCGAGCCGAAGGCTCCCAGCACGGTCCAGAACAGCACCGTGATCAGGAAGCCATCGCGGTTGCGCAATTCCTTGCGGGCATGCCGATTGGGGTAGAAGAGCGCGAAACCGGTCAGCAGGGTGATGCCCATTGCCACGGCGAAGGCGCTCAGGGTGTCGTCCTCGAAGACCCTCGAGATCAGCATCGGCGGCACCAGCGTCAGGCTGAACAGCATCAGCAGGATACCGAGGATGCGAGAGATCACGCGTAGACTCATGCGGCGCCTCCCTGAGAGAGGCGCAGCGTGGCGAGGCCGCCGAGTGACAGTCGGTGCGGGTGCGGGGCGGTAGTCATTGAGGCCGGCATCAGAAGAAGGTCAACCCGACCTGGAACAGACGCTCCACCTCGCGGATGCGACGCTTGTCGACCACGAACAGGATGACGTGGTCGTTGGACTCCACCACCAGGTCATGATGCGCCACCAGCACTTCCTTGCCGCGTACCACGGCACCGATGGTGGTGCCCTCCGGCAGGTTGATATCCTCGATGCGCCGACCTACCACCTTGGAGGAACGCTCATCGCCGTGGGCGATGGCCTCGATGGCCTCCGCCGCACCACGGCGCAGCGAATGGACATTGACGATGTCACCCTTGCGCACGTGGGTCAGCAGCCCGCCGATGGTCGCCTGCTGGGGTGAGATGGCGATGTCGATCTCGCCGCCCTGCACCAGGTCCACGTAGGCCGCGTTGTTGATCAGCGTCAGCACCTTCTTGGCACCGAGTCGCTTGGCCAGCATCGACGACATGATGTTGACCTCGTCGTCGTTGGTCAGCGCGCAGAAGATGTCGCAATCCTCGATGTTCTCCTCCAGCAGCAGACGCTTGGAAGTGGCGCTGCCGTGCAGGACCACGGTGCGATCGAGGCGCTCGGAGAGGTTGGTGCAACGCGCCAGCGAGTGCTCGATGATCTTGACCTGATGGCTGTGCTCCAGCGTCTCGGCCAGACGCTCACCGATATGGCCGCCACCGGCGATCACCACACGGCGGAAGTTGCGATCGACGCGTCGCAGCTCGCCCATCACGGTACGGATGTCCTTGCGTGCCGCGATGAAGAACACCTCATCATCGGCTTCGATCACGGTGTCTCCGCGCGGGATGATCGGACGGTTGCGACGATAGATGGCGGCGACGCGGGTATCCACGTTGGGCATGTGACGACGCAGGAAACCGAGCTCCTGACCGACCAGCGGCCCGCCGTAATAGGCCTTTACCGCGACCAGCTGGGCGACGCCATTGGCGAAGTCGAGCACCTGCAAGGCGCCGGGGTACTCGATCAGGCGGCGAATGTGGTCTGTCACCACCTGCTCGGGGCTGATCAGTACGTCGACCGGGATGGCGTCGTGCGAGAACAGGCCCTTGCGGGTCAGATAGGCGGTCGAGCGCACACGCGCGATCTTGGTCGGCGTGTGGAACAGGCTATGGGCGATCTGACAGGCGATCATGTTGACCTCGTCAGAGTTGGTCACCGCGATCAGCATGTCGGCATCCTCGCCACCCGCCTGCCGCAGGATCTGCGGATAGCTCGCCGGCCCCGTGACCGTGCGGATGTCGAGTCGGTTGTGCAGCTCGCGCAGCCGTTCGCTGTCGGTATCCACCACCGTGATGTCATTTTCTTCATGGGCCAGATGTTCGGCGAGCGTTCCGCCGACCTGACCTGCACCCAGAATGATGATTTTCATGTCCGGCTCGTCCGCTGTTGCTCAGTCGGCACAGGATAAACCAGTGCCAGGACGGAAGACAGCCGCGCCCCGAGAGTCGGGGCGCGGCTGTCCGGGAATGTCAGGCGTGGCGTCTCATGTCATCACGGACGTCGCGCCGACACGGCTCGCCTGGCTGTGATCAGGCGCTGGCCTTGGTGATGTGGGCCAGGTAGAAGCCGTCGTGGCCATTGACCTGCGGCAGCATCTGACGGCCAGCACCGGAGACACGGCCCCAGTCGGCCTTGATGGTCTCGGCCTTGGCGTCCGGTGTCGCGGCCAGGAAGCGGTCCATCACGCGGGCGTTTTCCTGGGTGATGATGGAGCAGGTGCCGTAGACCAGGGTGCCGCCGGGCTTGAGCATGCCCCACAGATTGGCCAGCAGCTTGCCCTGCAGGCGCGCCAGATCGCCGATGTCGTTCGGGCGACGCAGCAGCTTGATGTCCGGATGACGACGGATGACGCCACTGCCGGAGCAGGGCGCGTCGAGCAGGATGACGTCGAAGGCTTCGCCGTCCCACCAGTCGCGTTCACTGGCATCGGCACACACGACGCCGGCACCCAGCTCCAGACGCTCCAGCGTCTCTTCCACGCGCTCGAGGCGCTCGCCGTCTATGTCGATGGCGGTGGCGTCCAGGCCCGGGAAACGCTCCAGCATGTCCGCCAGCTTGCCGCCCGGCGCGGTGCAGGCATCCAGCAGGCGCACGCCTTCCCCTTCGGCGTTGATGGCCGTGACGGCCGGTGCCAGCAGCTGACCGGCCAGCTGTGCCGCTTCATCCTGCACGCTGACCAGACCTTCCTCGAAGCCTGGCAGGGCGCTGACATCGCAGGCGCTGGTCAGGGTGATGCCGTGCTCGGCGAACGGGCAGGCCACGCCCTCGATCTCGGCTTCCGCCAGCTGGGTGAGGTAGTCATCGCGGCTGATGGCGGAGACATTGACGCGCAGTGTCATCGGCGCCTGGGCGTTGTTGGCCTCGGCGATGGCCTGCCAGTCGTCCGGCCAGTTGCGCTGGAAGGTATCCAGCAACCACTGGGGGTGGGACAGGGCGACGGCGGGGTCCTTGTCGACCTCGGCTTCCAGCGCTTCCTGCTCGCGCTGGAAGCGACGCAGGCAGGCGTTGAGCACGCCGGTGGCCCAGCCCTTGCCCAGGCCACGGGCGGCGCCTGCGGTCTCACCGACGGCAGCGTGCGGGGCGATGCGCATGTACAGAAGCTGATAGAGGCCGAGCAGCAGCAGGGCATGGATGTCCTGATCCTGTGACTTGAAGGACGACTTCAGCAGCTTGCTCGCCAAGGCATCCAGACGCGGCAGCTGACGGCAGACGCCGAAGCACAGTGCCTTGTAGAGCCCCTGATCACGCCCGGCGACGCCAGACGGCAGGCTGTCCAGGTTCAGCGAGGTGCGCGCGGCCAGCACCGGGGCCAGCGTCCGCGCGGCCGCGACACGTACTGCAGCGCCCGGTGAGGCCGGTGCATTGTCAGGCTTGCGACGGGCGCCGCCATGCTTCTGAGCGCCGCCCTTTCTGCGGGCCGGCGGCAGGGAGTTGCGCTTCTTGCCGTTGCCCTTGGAGGACGGGTTGTCTGACTGGCTCATGCGGAAGTCTCGGTCTGGGAATCGGTATCTGGGGCGTGATCTGCGCCGAGGACGAGGCCCTCGGGGAAGCGCGCAGCACGGGAATTGAGCAGGTCCTTGACGGACAGCGGCTTGGCGCCGGGCAGCTGGGCGCGGGTGATCTCGAGCACCTCATGGCCATCACCGCAGGCGATGCGCAGGCAGTCCTTGCCGGGCGCCAGCAGGGTGCCGGGCGTTACGCTGTCCGCGAGGCGTTGCTCGCCGGTGCGCGAAATCCACAGGCGCAGCGGTTCGCCCGCAAGGCGTGTCCAGGCTACCGGCCACGGATTGAAGGCGCGGATGCGCGCGTCCAGCTCGGCGGCAGGGCGGGTGAAATCGAGTTCGGCCTCGGCCTTGGAGAGCTTGGCGGCGTAGGTCACGCCGTCTTCCGGCTGGCGGGTCGCGGGCAGTTCGCCAGCGGCGATGGCGTCGAGGGCCGTGACGATGGCCTCGCCACCCTGGGCCGCCAGCGCATCGTGCAGCTCGCCACCGGTGGTGCTGGCAGTGATCGGAGTACGGCGGATCAGCAGCATGTCACCGGTGTCCAGGCCGGCATCCATCTGCATGATGGTGACGCCGGATTCGCTGTCACCGGCTTCGATGGCACGCTGGATCGGCGCGGCACCGCGCCAGCGCGGCAGCAGAGAGGCGTGGATGTTCAGACAGCCCAGACGCGGGATATCGAGCACCGCCTGCGGCAGGATCAGCCCGTAGGCCACCACCACCATGATGTCGGCCTCGAGGTCGCGCAGAATCTGGCGATCGGCCTCGTCCTTGAAGTTGAGCGGCTGATGGACAGGGATATCATGCTGGAGTGCCAGCTGCTTGACGGGGCCCGGGGTCAGCTTGCGACCACGCCCGGAGGGACGATCAGGCTGGGTGTGGACACTGATGATCTCGTGGCGACTGTCCAGCAGGGCGGACAGACACTCGGCGGCGAAATCGGGGGTGCCGGCAAAGGCGATGCGCAGGGCTTTCGACATGTGCTATGACTCATGTAGGAGCACGGAGGCGGCCGTGCTCAAGGTGCTGACGGTTGCGGCAGGACGCTCAGCGCGACAGGCGCGGCTGATGGACCCGTAACTACACGAAGGCCGAGGGCATCCCCTCGGCCTTCGTGCGGTGCCGCCATGCGCTCAATATCGGCCATGTGGCCGAGCGTGAGGGATCAGGCTTCTTGCAGCTTGTGGCGTTTCTGCATCTTCTTCATCACCCGATCACGCTTGAGCGGGGAGAGGTAGTCGACGAACAGCTTGCCTTGCAGGTGGTCGTGCTCGTGCTGGATGCAATGCGCCAGCAGGCCATCGGCTTCCAGTTCGTAGGCATCGCCGTTGCGGTCCTGAGCCTTGAGTCGTACCTTCAGATAGCGCGGGACTTCGGCATAATATTCAGGAATCGACAGGCAGCCTTCCTGCATCGGTTGCTGTTCATCACCGATCGGGGTGTATTCCGGGTTGATCAGCACCAGCGGCTGGGACTGATCTTCGCTGACGTCAATGACGATGAGACGGCGATGCTCGTCGACCTGTGACGCGGCGAGGCCGATGCCACGGGCGTCATACATGGTCTCGATCATGTCGTCGATCAGGGTCTGCAGCTCGGCGTCGATCGTGTCGATCGGGGCGGCAACGTTGCGCAGACGCTCATCAGGGAATTCAAGGATTTCGCGTTTGGCCATGGCTGGTGTAATTACCGTTGTGCTGTCAGAAAGGATTTGCCTGATATTGTAGTGTGCGCAAGCGAGGAACGGAACCGAATGCCGTCAATGCTGCTACTATCGCGGCAATAGTCAGGATTGATATGACATGGCGATGGGCAGGGGCAGCAGCCACCAGGCGCGGGGCAGAGCGGGTCTGCGCGGTGCGGAGTTCAGAACAAGACCATCACCACCGAGCGATGGGTGGCAATAACGCAAGGGACGCAGGAATGGGCATGAAACGACTGGTCGGCAATGCCGTCTTAACGGCACTCCTCGGCATGGCGACGCTGGGGGCAAGTGCAGGGATGTCGCTGGCACAGGCAGCAACCGTGCGTGATGACGTACCTTCCACCTATGTGGTGGTGCGTGGCGATACGCTCTGGGACATCTCCGGACGCTTTCTGCGTGAGCCCTGGCTGTGGCCGGAAGTCTGGCGCGCCAATCCGCAGATAAAGAATCCGCACCTGATCTATCCGGGCGATCGCATCTCGCTCTACTACGAGAATGGTGAGCCACGTCTGCGCCTGGAGCGCGGCCAGGGTGGTGTCGTCAAGCTGTCTCCCCAGATTCGCAAGATTCCCAAGCGCGAGGCGGTGCCGCCGATTCCGCTGGAGAAGATCTCGGCCTTCCTGAAAGAGCATCGCGTGATTGACCCGGCGCTGCTCAACGATGCGCCCTATATCGTGGCCGGGGATGACACCCGCCTGATCAGCGGCGCCGGCGATACCATCTATGCCCGCGGCAACTGGTCCTCCAATGACACCTACAGCGTCTACCGCAAGGGGCAGCGCTATCTGGACCCGGACACCCAGGAGTTTCTGGGGCTGGAGATGATCAGCATCGGCGACATCAAGCTTGAGCGCCGCGAAGGTGATATCGGCGTGCTGCGCGTGCTGTCGGCCAATCGCGAGATTCTCAATGGTGATCTGTTGCTGCCGGCGGACGGTGGTGCGATCACCACCAGCTTTCAGCCGCAGCCGCCCGAAGAAGATGTGGGCGGCGTCATTCTCGCGGCCCCCGATGGACTGCGCAACATCGGTCGCAATGACATCGTGGCGCTCAACCGCGGCAGCCGTGAAGGCGTCCAGCCGGGGTACGTCTTCGGTATCGAGCGCCGTGGCGAGACGATCACCGACCCCGTGACCGGTGAGCCGATCACCCTGCCCGGTGAGGAAGGTGGCCTGGTGATGGTATTTCGCATCTACGACAAGGTCAGCTACGCGCTGGTGATGCAGGCAGCACGTCCCTTGAGCGTCGGTGACAAGCTGCTGGAGCCCCACGGCTGATCGAAAGCCTCTGTCACCCGCAAGCATCGGCGTGGTGAAACGCCTTGTGGTGCTGAAGCGAACAACCAGAGAGAGTCAATAATCCGCTCGGGAGGTGTGGCGTGTCGATCGATGTCGAACAACGCGGCCCCTCGCGGGCGGATTTCGTCTTTCTGGCGCGCCTGCCGGGCTTTGGCACGCATACTGCAGCCAAGCTGCGTGAGCGGGCCGACTGGCCGCAGGGCTGGCTGGCCATACTGCCGCCACGCCTGGCGGCACCGCTGCGCCTTTGGTGCGAGCGCCCCGAATCCTCGCCGCTCTATCAGCAGGTGATGACCGACCTTGCCTGGCATGCGCCGGCGCAGGGCTATCATCTGCTCACCCCCGCTGACCCCGAGTGGCCAGCCATGCTTGATACCCTGCCGGACCCGCCGTTGGCGCTCTGGGCGCTGGGGCGGCAGTCGCTGCTTGAGTTGCCCATGCTGGCTATCGTCGGCGCGCGCAAGGCGAGCCAGGCAGGCCTGCGGCATGCGCATGACTTCGCGGCTGAGCTGGTCTCTCGTGGCTGGAGTGTCGCCAGTGGGCTGGCACTCGGGGTCGATGCCGCGGCGCATCAGGGGGCCCTTGCGGCGTCAGCGCGCCTCGGCGCACACGACTATGCGGCCAGTCCCTCGACGCTGGCGGTGCTCGGTTGTGGGGTCGATGTGGTCTATCCCGCCCAGCATCATCACCTTCGCCAACGGCTGCTGGAGGGTGGCGGCCTGCTGCTCTCGGAGCACCCGCCTGGCACCGGCGCGCATGCGCGTCATTTCCCACGCCGCAATCGGCTGATCACCGGTCTGTCACTTGGCGTGCTGGTGGTCGAAGCCACGCTGCGCAGTGGCTCACTGGTCAGTGCCCGGCTGGCGATGGAGCAGAATCGCGAGGTGTTCGCGCTGCCGGGACGCATCGATGACATCACCGCCAGCGGTTGTCTGGAGCTGATCCGTCAGGGGGCGACGCTGGTACGCGACGTCGATGACATGCTGGCGGAGCTCGAGCACCTGCTGCCGGCGCACTCGACCGAGCCGCCGTCAGCGCAGGCCAGGGTGGCGTCATCCACACAGTCCGCTGCCGTCTTTACGGGCTCACTCTCAACCCCTCGCTCAGCTAATCGTTCAGCCACCCGCGACGCTGAATCGTCACTGCCCCTGCCATCGCTCGAGATGCCAGTCTTGCAGGCAGCCACGCCGCCTGTGAGTCAGGAGGCGGCGCCGCTATGCTTTCTGGGGGCGGTGCCACTGGCGCTGGACAAGCTGGTCGAGCTGAGTGGCACCTCGGTCAGCGAGCTGAGCATGCAGTTGCTGGAACTGGAGCTCGAGGGGCGAGTCATGCAGGCGCCGGGTGGCTGGAAGCGGCTCTGAGGTTCTTAGCCAAGGTCGCCGTCCTGACATTGGTGATCTGAGGTTGCCGGCCTGGCAGTGTTGATCCGAGAGGCCGGCACCCTGAACTCATTTGCCCTGGCTGACCATGCCGCTCTCGGGCTGCCAGGCATTGAGCGCCGCATCACGCATGGCGCGCTTCTCGTGCTCACTGGCACCCCAGTTGCCATCGTAGAGCACGCCTTCCCACTCGCCGTAGGTCGGGTTGGGCAACAGCACGAAGCGACGGCCGAACTGATCCGCCTGGCGGGCGACCTCGGCATTGCGTGCGCGGGTGGTGGACTGCTGGAAGGCCTGATCGAAATCGCCGAGGTTATCGCCCATCAGCAGCGCGATGTCATGCTCGGCCGTGACCCGCGCGCGACGCGCGGTCTTGTCGGAGCTGTCGGTGCGCGGCATCACGTGCTCGGCATTGGCCTGCGGGAAGCCCAGCGCGGCAAGATTGGCGATGGTGGCCTGCTTTCCGGCCGCCTTGCGGTTGGTGATGTAGTAGACATCGACGCCGCTTTCGTGAGCGTAGTTGAGGAAGTCGACGGCGCCCGGTGAAGCCGTGGAGACGGCATCATCCACCCAGTCAGCCCAGCTCTGGCTGTCATAGGTGCGGCCTTCACGCAGCGCCCAGCCACCGTAGCTGGTGGTGTCGAGCACGGTATCGTCGACATCGACCACCACGGCCAGCGGCTTGTCCTGTGCTTGGCGACGCGCCAGCGCCAGATTCAGGCGGTCGTGGGCCACGTTGAAGGCCTGCAGTGACAGGGCATGAAACTCCGCGCTGCGCTGTATCCACAGGGTCGCCAGCATGGCCTGGTCGCTCAAGGGCGCCTGCGCCGCGGCATCCTGCAGCGGGGCAGGGCGTGGCGCCGGCGCTGTCGGTGTCTGGGTGCCAGAGCTGGCACAGCCTGCCAATGCCAGCAGTAGAGCGGCTGAGGTGGTCAGTGAGAAAGCGCGACGCATGGATCACATCCTTGTCTGAAGAAAAGAGGGAGGGAAAGTGGGGGAAACGCCACCAGGCCCGGCGCTGAAGGCTGTCCAGCAAAGTGTCCAAATGACCTCGATAGTCTTTTGAAACAAGCCTTTGCGTCAGTTTCGCAATACCCTGAGGGCGATGGACCCATTCATCATGCCGTGAACTGGGCGGTGCGCCTATGCCACCCCGGCGCGACGCCGTGTTGCGTCGATGTGCAGCGTCGGTCTCGCGCCGGTGAGCGTGCTAGAATCGCCGCCATCGTGTTGCCGCAGCTAGGAGTTCGAGCAGATCATGAATGTCAGTGATGTTTCGCTGGATCAGCGTGCCCTCGACGGCGCCGCTGCCTGTCTTCGCAATGGGGGCATCGTTGCCTATCCCACCGAGGCCGTCTGGGGGCTGGGGTGTGATCCCGATGATGGTGAGGCCTTGGCACGGTTGATCAAGCTCAAGTCCCGTGACGCCGCCAAGGGCCTGATCCTGATCGCCGGTGATATCGCTCAGCTGGAACCTTGGTTGGCGGGAGTTACCGTCGAGCAGCGTGAGCAGCTGCTGGCCAGCTGGCCAGGGCCCTATACCTGGTTGGTGCCTGACAATGGCCGTGCGCACCCCTTGCTGCGCGGTGAGCACGTCAGCCTGGCCGTGCGCGTGACCGATCATCCGCTGGTCCGGACATTGTGCGCCGCCTTCGGTGGCCCGCTGGTGTCGACCTCGGCCAACCGCGCCGGCGAGTCGCCTGCCATGACTGCAGACGAGGTGCGTGACGCCTTCGGCGACGCGCTGGTCAATGACGTGATCCTCGAGGGGCCGCTCGGTGGCAACCCGCGACCCAGCACCATTCGTGATCTCGCGACCGGCAAGGTGCTACGCGCCTGAGCAGCAGGATCGCCGCTCGGGTTGATCCAGATCAGTGCCGCGTCATCCAGGTGCCCAATAGGGGTATCTTCCGGCCTGCCGAGCGTAGCGTGTCGCGGTAAGCTGGTAGTTCACCGCCAGCAGCGGCCAACGACGGGTGTCGCCCCGTCATCATTCATTCCCGTTCTACCGGAGGCATCGTGGCCCACGCCAATCTCGAAGACGTCAAGGTCTACCTGCTCGATCTGCAAGACCGCCTGTGCGAGGCACTGCAAGCCTGCGATGGCCAGGCAAGTTTCCGTGAAGACAGCTGGGAGCGTGCCGAGGGCGGCGGTGGTCGCTCACGAGTCATCGAGAATGGCGGCGTCTTCGAGAAGGGTGGCGTCAATTTCTCGCATGTCTTCGGGCATGAATTGCCGGCTTCCGCGACGGCGGTGCGTCCGGAGCTGGCCGGTCGCAGCTTCCACGCCGTCGGGGTCAGCTGGGTGTTGCATCCGCACAACCCGCACGTGCCGACCAGCCATGGCAATGTGCGCTTCTTCATCGCCGAGAAGGAGGGCGAAGCGCCGGTATGGTGGTTCGGGGGCGGCTACGATCTGACGCCGTTCTACCCGCATGAAGAAGACGCGCGTCACTGGCACCAGACGGCCTATGATGCCTGCATCGCCTTCGGCAGTGATGTCTATCCGCGCTACAAGGCCTGGTGTGACGAGTACTTCTACCTCAAGCATCGCGACGAGACGCGGGGCGTGGGTGGCCTGTTCTTCGATGACCTCAACGAGTGGGGCTTCGAGCGCTGTTTCGCCTTCCAGCAATCCGTCGGCGACAGCTTCCTTGAGGCGTATCTGCCCATCGTCGAGCGCCGCCGCGAGACGGCCTTTGGTGAGCGTGAACGCAACTTCCAGCTCTATCGCCGCGGGCGCTACGTGGAGTTCAACCTGGTCTGGGACCGTGGCACGCTGTTTGGCCTGCAGAGCGGCGGACGTACCGAGTCGATCCTGATGTCGATGCCGCCGGTGGTGCACTGGGAGTACGGCTACGAGCCCGAGGAAGGCAGTACCGAAGCGGTGTTGTATCGCGACTTCCTGCATGCCCGCGACTGGCTGGGCGAAGAGGCCTGATCGCCACATTGACCTGACGCTTTTCTGTGATTGCCCCGGAGTCCTGATGTCCCGTTACGCTGTATTCGGCAACCCGATTGCCCACTCGAAATCCCCGTTGATCCATCGCTCCTTCGCTGAGCAGCTCAAGGACTCCCTGAGTTATGAGGCACGATTGGCGCCGGTCGATGACTTCGCGGCCGGATGGGCCGAGTTCGTCGCCGAAGGTGGCCAGGGGGCGAATGTCACCATGCCTTTCAAGGAGCAGGCCTTCCGGCTGGTCGATGTGCTGAGTCCGCGTGCCCGACGCGCCGGCGCCGTCAATACGCTGATGCTCGGCAAGACGGGGCAGCTGTACGGCGATACCACCGATGGTGTCGGCCTGACCCGTGATCTCGAGCGTCTCGAGGCGCCGCTCAAGGGGGCGCGCATCCTGATTCTCGGCGCGGGGGGCGCCGTGCGTGGTGTGCTGGAGCCCCTGCTGGCCAAGCAGCCGGCGGCATTGGTGATCGCCAATCGCACCGCTGCCAAGGCCAGTGCGCTGGCCGAGGACTTCGCTGACCTGGCGGGGGAAGGCTGCCAGTTGTCCGGCGGCAGTTATGCGGCCATCGAGGGCCCGTTCGATCTGGTCATCAATGGCACCAGCGCATCGCTGGGCGGCGAGCTGCCGCCGTTGCCGGATTCGCTGTTCTCTCCGCAGGCGCTCGCCTACGACATGATGTATGCCGCCGAGCCGACCGTCTTCATGCGCTGGGCCAGCGAGCGCGGTGCGCGGGTCGAGGATGGTCTCGGCATGCTGGTGGAGCAGGCGGCCGAATCCTACTTCCTGTGGCGTCACAAGCGACCGGAGACGGGGCCGGTGGCGGGCATGTTGCGCAGGATGCTGGCGGAGGGGTGAACCGCGTGGGCTTGCCAGGCGTGCACGTCGTTTCAGACGGCTAGCCAGACGGCCAGCCAGATGAACAGCCAGGCGGTAGACGTTGAAAAAGAGCGGGGGACTCTAACGAGTCTCCCGCTCTTTTTTTGTTGGCCACGGTCCAGCGTGCTCACGCCTCGCTGTTGATGCTCAACTGCTCTTGACGGGGGCCGTGGCACAGGATTCGAGCCGATATCCGTACTGATAGACGCTTTTCAGCCTGAGCCCACGGCTGCCGTTCAGTCCTAACTTGCGCCGCAAGCGGCTGACGTGGGTGTCGACCGTACGGGTCGAGATATCCCCGTTGACCCCCCAGATCATCTCCAGCAGGTAGGCGCGTGAGTAAAGCTCTCCGACATGGCGCAGCAGCAGGGAGGCCAGCTGATACTCGCGCTGGGTCAGGGCGACCGGCTCCTCGCCGCACCAGATGGTGTGTTCATCCGGCTCGATCCGGTATTGATCGCTGATGGCCACCTTGGGTTGCAGGTAATTGGTGTCGGAGGTGACGAAGCGCCTACCCAGCGCTTCCACACGCGCCGCGAGCTCGGCAGGGCGGATCGGCTTGGCCAGGAAGTCATCGGCACCGTGCTGAAGCGCATGCACGACATCCTCCTCTCCCTGGCTTGCGGTGATGAACAGGATCAGCCCCCGCCAGCCGTGCTCGCTGCGCAGCGTGCGTGTCAGCTCCATGCCGCAGGCATCCGGCAGTTGCCAGTCGATGATCAGCAGGTCGAAGCTGTGCTCGCGCAGTGCGCGCAACAACTGACTGGCGCGCTCGAAGCCTGCCAGCTCATGTCCCTGGGCCTCGAGACACAGGGTCAGGTAATCACGTTGATCATGATCATCTTCCAGAATGCCGATTTGCATGTCGCTGCCTCCCTGCGTGGGTATCGCAAGCAGTCTACGCGTCTCTTGCGTGAGACCGCGTCACAATGGTTCACGTTTGGCAGGACGATGACGACATATACTCGAGTTCATCCCCTCTCGCTGCTTTATGGCGCGGTGCCGCTGCTGACGCGTGAATGGCGAGGATGATACGCGACGGCGAATCCCCGGCCGTCGTCCATGGTTGTCCATGACCCCTGGAGTCTTCCCATGCCGCTTCTCATTCTACTGCGATGCCTCACCATGGCGTTACCCCGTATGCGCCATTGGCTTGTGCTGCTGACACTGTCGTTTTCCCCCTTCGCCATGGCCCTCGAGGCTCCGCAGGGTCCGGTGGTGCTACGCGTCACCGGGGATGTTACCCATGCCAACGCCGGAGGCGAGGCGCATTTCGATCGCGCCATGCTCATGGCGCTGACGCAACGGGAAACCGTGACCACGACTCCCTGGCATGACGGCGAAGTGAGCTTCAGCGGTCCGCTCGGTTCAGCGTTGATGGAGGCAGTGGGCGTCGAGGATGGCACCATGCGTATCGTGGCGCTCAACGACTACGCCGCCACCGCGCCGGTGCAGGACTATTTCGATCATCCGGTGATACTGGCCATGGAAGTCGATGGCAAGCGACTGCGTGTGCGCGACAATGGCCCCATCTTCATCATCTACCCCTTCAGTGAGCAGCCGGATCTCCTCAACGAGGAAATCATGACCCGCTCTGTCTGGCAGGTGAAGCGCATTGAAATTGAACGCTGACCCCGCTTTTACCGCTCAACTTCATGAGCTCTGGCAGGATGCCCGTGCATGAACCCACTCCGTTCCCTGCATTTCAGAACCGCCATCGCCATTGCCGCGACGTTGTTCTTCGTCTCGGCATTGGTGACTGGCGTTCTGGTCTATCAGCGTCAGCAGGCACTCGAGCACAAGCTGCGTGAGAATCTGATCTGGGCGGTCTATCAGTTCGACAGGGAAGTTCGCGAGCTGCGCATGGTGGTGGCCGAGGAACAGAAGACCCCCACGCCGCCCGCCTTGATGGATGACAGCGAGCTGCTGTTGCGGCTCGACATCCTCTATAGCCGGGTGCAGCTTCTGCAGAGCGGCCAATTGGGCAGCATGCTGGCGGGGATGCCCGATCTGCATTCCCAGTTGATGGCCATGTTGCCCAGAATCGAGGTGCTGGACAGCGCCATCATGGACCTGGCGAGTCGTCAGGCGCGTGATGCGTCCCTCTATGTTCAGATACTCAGCCGGCTTGCCTCGCTTCAGGAGCAGACCGGCGAGCTGCTGCTGAACATCAATTCCGAGGCCGCTATCCAACGCACCAAGGAGCGCTCGGAGCTCCTGAACCTGTATGCCCTCGCACTGTCGCTGGTGCTGCTGATGACGTTGAGCGGCATCGTGCTGGTGGTCGCGCTGATCGTCGAGAGTCGCGGACGGGCCTCAAAGACCCGCAAGCTGGAGGAGCGCACCCAGGAGCTGGATGGCATGGTGCAGCTGGCGCAGGCGGCCAGTCGTGCCAAGTCGGAATTCATGGCGATCATGAGCCATGAGATACGCACCCCGCTCAATGGCATGGTCGGCGTGTCGGACCTCATCGGCGAGGAAGTCTCGACCCGGCGTGGCCAGCAATATCTGGCGATGTTGCGCCAGAGTGCCGAGAGTCTGCAGGCCGTCATCAATGATGTGCTGGATTATTCCAAGATCGAAGCCGGCAAGCTGGAGCTGGATCAGCGCTGCTTCTCGCTGCCCGAGTTCCTCGATTCCCTGGCCGCGCACTACCATCGCCAGACAGGCAATGCCGGCAAGGGATGCTCGCGCATCTTCCTCGAAGAACGTGGCGATGACCTGCCCGTCTGGGTCAAGGGTGACGTCAATCGCCTGCGTCAGGTACTGACCAACCTGCTCAACAACGCCTTCAAGTTCTGTCCCCAGGGCACCATCCGGCTGAGGGCATCATTGGAAGATGGCGAGACGCTTCATTTCGAGGTTCACGACAGCGGTTGCGGGATCGCCGCCGACCAGGTGAGCCAGTTGTTTGCCCCCTTCACCCAGGTGGATACCTCGATTGCGCGCCGTCATGAAGGCACCGGGCTCGGGCTTGCCATCTGCAAGCGACTGGTGGAGGCGATGGGCGGCGAGATCGGCGTCGAGAGCCATCTCGGGCTCGGCAGCCGCTTCTGGTGCCGCGTGCCATTGCCGGTATTGACCGCCGCCGAGGCTTGTCCGCAGCAGGCGGTGGGAGATGCGCCCTTGCCCCACGCAAGCGTGCTGGTGGTGGAAGACAACGAGGTCAATCAGTCACTGGCGCGGGCCATGCTCGAGTATCTGGGACAGCAGGTCACGGTGGTGGAAGACGGTGAGCAGGCACTCGAATGGCTGGCGCAGGCTGGCAACGATGTCGATCTGGTGTTCATGGACATGCAGATGCCGGTACTGGATGGCGTCGAGACAACGCGTCGCTGGCGTCATCACGAGGCCGAGCAACCCGCCAGCGCTCGTCTGCCGATCATCGCGATGACCGCCAACGTGATGCAGGAGGATGCACGCCGCTGTATCGATGCCGGCATGCAGGGGGTGCTGCACAAACCCTTCACGCGTGATGATCTGCATCGGGTACTGCAACAGTATCTGGTCCAGACCTCTGATTCGCAGGAGAAGGTGCTCGCGCCAGACAAGCCAGAGGCTTCGGCTGGCGAGCGGACAACCGCCGTGCAGGCACCTGGCGATGATGGCGTCAGCTCGTCAGCGGCTGAAGATCAGGACGCGCAGATCGACGCTGCTCCGGCGCTCGATGTGGCAACTGACGACTCAGTCGCGCGCGCTCTGTCTGATGCCGCGCCGTCATTGCTGCAACACGCAACCTGTCAGGAGCTGCTCGCGACCCTGAGTGGCGAGGCCTATTCACGGCTGCTGAGCAATTATCTGACGCGGCTCGAAGGACGCCTTGATCTAATGGTAACTCTGCTGAAGCAGAGGGATCTTACGGAGCTCAAGCGCGAGGCACACTCCCTGAAAGGGGCGTCAGCCTCGCTGGGATGCAGCGGCATTGCCGGTGGCGCCAAGGCGCTGGAGGAGGCCGTGAGCAGCGACGACATGCCCCGGGTACACCAGCATGTCGCCACGTTGCGCTCCTTGTGTATACCGACGCGGGACAGCCTCCTCGCAGAAGGCTATCTGTTCTCCTGAGAGTATTGGGACGTGATGGCGTGATAGATCGCTGTTAGCTTCACTACCGCCCCTCTTGTTCTCCCGTTCCCGCCTTCACTCGTTCTCTTCATCCTGGCCCTCACTACACAGACGCCACCCATGGTGACATGGGTGGCGTCTGTGTAGTGAAGGAGTTGCGGTATTTCCGCTGACTGTCTTGTGTTGCGGGGGATGTCAGCTCCCTCAGTGGACGGCGGAGGCGTGGCGTTGGCTGAGTGCATTGACAGCGCTGGGCGGGCAGCGACTCCAGGCATTGAAATCGGTGACGGGCATGGGGCGCGCGAACAGATAGCCTTGGCCGATATTGCAGCGGGTATCGCAGAGGTAATCGCGTTGTTCCGCGGTCTCGATGCCTTCACCGACCACTGCGAGATTCAGGCGCTGACCCAGTTCGACGATGGTACGGGTGATGGCGCGCGCTTCCGGGTGGCTGTCGCTGCGCCCGACGAAGCATTGGTCGATCTTCAGCTCGTCGAATGGCAGGTTGTAGAGCTGCATCATCGAGGAGAAACCGGTGCCGAAGTCATCCAGCGCCAGGCGATAGCCGCGCTCGCGAATGGCATTCAGCAGGTGACGAGCATAGGTGAGGCAGTCGATCCCGCAGCTCTCCGTGAGTTCCAGCGTGATGGAGTGCGGATCGACATGATGCTGACTGGCCAGGGCGTCCAGCGTCTTCAGCATGTCACGGGTGCGCAGCAGCTGCGGTGACAGGTTGAGAGCGAGATCAAGGTGAAGCCCCTGGGACTGCCATTGGCCCTGCTGGCGGAAGCCATGCTCGATGACCTGCCAGGTGAGGGCCTCGATACGGTTGCTGCGCTCCGCCAGGGCAATGAACTGGTTAGGCATGACCATGCCGCGTAGAGGATGCTGCCAGCGCACGAGAGCCTCCGCGCCGCTGAGCCGGCCGCTGGCGAGGTCGATCTTGGGCTGGTAGACGAGGTGAAGCTGGCGCTCGGTCAGAGCATCATCCAGCTCATCAAGTGTCAGCGGATTGCGTTGCTTGTCTAGCTCTGCCAGCAGAGAGGCCAGATGCATGATGTCGAAGGGTTTGCCGAGTTGGCCCAGCATCTCCAGACCGCTGCGCTTGCCCCTGGCGACCATCGCTTGCATGTCGTCGTTGTGACAGGCGCTCATCAGAATGATGCCCGCCTCGACATTGCGTTCGCGTAGATAGCCGAGCACATCATCTCCGGTGAAGTCGCCCAGTTCGTAGTCCACCAGGATGAGGTCCGTCTCCAGACAGGCGGGGTTGCAGGCGATGTCCTGCAGCCCTTCGCTTTGCGTGCAGTCGAAACCATGGGCGGAAAGCAGCCCGCTGATGAGTTCACGAAAATCCGGGTCGTCGTCAATGATGAGTGCGTGTCGAGTCATGTAAGGCATCCTCAAGCGAGTGTCGGGAATACGCTCGCTCCGTTGCGCTTGAAGTGTCTGCATGAGCAGTGCGCAGGCGAGCAGGTGATTCCAGATTAGCAATGCGGTTACATGATTCGCGGATATCGACACATTTGACGGCTTCTTTTTACATTCGGGAAGTCAGGTCGATAGTTCAGAGAGCGGGTAGCGTGAGCCAGCCAGGGGAGAGGCTGCCAGGGGCAACTGGCCAAGGAGAGACGGGGAAGATCAGCCAACAAGCAAGGGGGGGGGCAGCTGGATGGAAACTGCCGCCGCTCGCGCAGCCCCGGGTTCTTCAGGGGGCCGCGCGAGTGGGTGTTACCTGAGACTGACACCTGAGACTGATCAAGCCACACCATACAGGTGGATTCAGCGCAGTCGATTGCAGTCGGGTTTCTCGCCGGCGGCGCGGGCCTGCTGATAGGTCGGCAGAGCGGTCTCGAGGCGCTCGTTGAGGGCCGCCATGCGCTGCTCATCGCTGGGGTGCGTCGACATCCACACCGGGGGCTGCGCGCCACCGGCAGCGTTCATGTTGGCCCACAGCTTGATACTGGCGCGCGGGTCGAAGCCGGCTTCAGCCATCAGGTCGAGTCCCAGCAGGTCGGCTTCGGACTCGTGGGAGCGTGAGAACGGCTTGAGCACGCCGTATTCCGCGCCCATGCCCAGCAGGCCCATGAGCTGATCGCCACCGGTGCCTTCGAGGCCTGCCAGTGCCTGGGTCAGTGACAACCCGGCGGAGGTCAGCGATTGGGTCGAGACGCGCTCGTTGGCGTGGCGCGCCAGCACGTGGGCGATCTCGTGGCCGATGACGGTCGCCAGCTGGTCCTGATTCTCGGCGACCTCAAGCAACCCGGTGTTGACGCCGATATAGCCGCCCGGCAGCGCGAAGGCATTGGCGGACTCGTCCTCGAATACCTTGACCTGCCAGCCGCTGATGCCATAGCTGGCAGGCACCTTGGCGGTCACCGCATCCGCCACGCAGCTGACGTAGGCATCCTGACGACCTTCCACCACCGGCAGCTCCTGCTGGTACTTGCTGAAGCTGGCTTCCCCCATCTTCTCCAGTTCCTGATCCGAGTAGAGGGTCAGCTGGCTGCGGCCCAGCGGAGAGCTGGCGCAGGCACTCAGGGCGACGGACGCCGCAAGGGCCGCCAACGGGAGCAGACGACGCAGGGCGCGGGGAGATGAGAGATCGAGCAATCCTGGCATTGGGGCCTCCTGGCTAGATGACGTGACAATCTTCAAGCGCACGGCAGGGCGACGCTGAACGTGCAAGAAACGTGCAGACAGCATAACCGGATAGACGCAATGGTGCAGTCAGCGAAATGATACGTTGCTGAGATCACAGCAACGTCGGGCCAGACGGCTCCGCCGGGCATGAGATACTGGGCGTGATCTGATGGGCCTGCCACGGCCCGGACCCCATGTATCTGACAGGGAATCATCATGTCGCCAGAGTTTGAACGCCGCCTCTCGCATCTGCTGGACCGACTCGAACCGATGCTGCCGCCGACGGCTGTCGAAGTGGACTGGACACGCGATGTCGCCGCCTTGTGGACTCGGCACCCGCTGGGAGGGCGCCTGACGCCGATCGCGCCGCGTGACGCCCTGACACTTGAGGATCTGCTCGGCATCGCACGCCAGAAGCGTGAGCTGCTGGCCAACACTCGCGCCTTCCTTGCGGGCAAGCCGGCCAACCACGCGCTGCTGTGGGGTGCGCGTGGTACCGGCAAGTCATCGCTGGTCCGCGCACTGCTCAATACCCTGGGTCGTGAGGGGCTGCGTCTGATCCAGATCGATCGCCACGACCTGCCGGCACTGCCGGCGCTGGTCGCCGAGCTGGCTCAGCAGCCGCATCGCTTCATCGTCTACTGTGATGACCTGTCCTTCGAGGGCAGTGATGACGCCTACAAGGCGCTCAAGAGTGTACTGGATGGCACTCTGACCGGCCCGCCGGAGAATGTGCTGCTATATGCCACCTCCAACCGTCGTCATCTGCTGCCGGAGCACATGAGCGACAACCAGGCCACCCACATCGTCGATGGCGAGCTGCATCATGGCGATGCGGTGGAAGAGAAGATCTCGCTGTCGGACCGCTTCGGCCTGTGGCTGGCCTTCCACCCCTTCAATCAGGATGCCTATCTGGAGACCTGTCAGCATTGGGTGGAATGGCGTCTCGGTGCGGGCAGCTTCGATGAGGCGGCGCGTGGCGAGGCGCTGCGCTACGCTACCCAGCGCGGGGTGCGTAGCGGGCGCGCCGCCTGGCAGTTCGCCAATCTGTGGGCGGGGCAGAAGACGCTGGAGGCGTGAGCCTGGTGCTTGACGCCCGTGAGATGATTGCGGCGCTTGAGATGCTTGAAACATCAGTGCTCGCGACATGAAAAAGCCGCCCCTGCAGATGACTGCAGGGGCGGCTTTTTCATGGGGCAGGCTGGCGGATCGGATCCGCTGGCCTGCCATCACCCACAGGCGCAGTTCACGCCATCAACGGCGCTGCTTGCGCTCCTTGCGAGCTTCCTTGGTACGCGCCAGTGAACGCTCCTTCGCGCGCTCGCGGTCGTCAGCACCCTGGGCACCATCGAAAGGGTTATCGCCGGAGCGGAACTCGAAACGCATCGGCGTACCCTTGACCTTGAGCACCTTGCGGAAGGTGTTGGTCAGGTAGCGCTTGTAGGCTTCCGGCAGACGGTTGGTCTGGTTGCCGTGCACCACGATCAGCGGCGGATTGGCGCCACCCTGGTGAGCCATGCGAAGCTTGATGCGACGGCCATTGACCATCGGCGGCTGGTGCGCCTGGGTGGCGTCCTGCAGCAGGGTGGTCAGACGCTTGGTCGACCAGCGGGCCACGGCGCTTTCGAAGGCGCGGTCGATGGACGGGTAGAGGTCACCCACCGCAGTGCCGTGCAGTGCGGAGATGAAGTGCAGGTCAGCGTAGTCGGCAAAGCCCAGACGACGCTTGATCTCGGAGCGCATCTTCTCCTTGGCTTCGCTTTCCAGGCCATCCCATTTGTTGACCACCAGCACCAGCGCGCGGCCGCTGGTCAGCACGAAGTCCAGCAGGTGCAGGTCCTGCTCGACCAGCCCTTGGCGGGCATCGAGCACCATCACGGCGACGTTGCACTTCTTGATCGCTTCCAGTGTCTTGATGATGGAGAACTTCTCCACCACTTCGCGCACGTTCTTGCGACGACGGATCCCGGCGGTGTCGACCAGCAGGTAAGGCTTGCCACGACGCTCGAAGGGAATCTCCACCGCGTCGGTGGTGGTACCGGCCTGGTCATAGACGACCACGCGCTCTTCGCCCAGCAGGCGATTGACCAACGTCGACTTGCCGACGTTCGGGCGACCGATGATGCCGATGCGCACGCCGCGATCATCCAGTTCCGGGTGCAGGTCCTCGTCTTCGCCTTCCTCGACTTCGGGGTAGGGCGAGAGCACCTCTTCCAGCAGCGTGGTGACGTTGCGACCATGCTCGGCGGCGATGGCGCGCGGGTCACCCAGACCCAGGGTCCAGAAGTCGGACTTGCCGATCTCCTCGTCCATGCCGTCGGTCTTGTTGACCACCAGCCAGGTCTTCTTCTGGTTGACGCGCAGGTGATTGGCGATGGCCTCATCCGCCATGTTCAGACCGGCGCGCGCATCGACCATGAACAGCACGATGTCGGCTTCGTCGATGGCGGCCAGGGACTGGCCGGCCATCATCAGATCGATGCCTTCCTCGTCACCGCTGATGCCGCCGGTGTCGATGACGGTGTAGGGCTTGCCGCCGACCTTGCCGGTGCCGTACTTGCGGTCACGGGTCAGGCCGGGGAAATCGGCGACCAGAGCATCACGGGTCTTGGTGAGGCGATTGAATAGCGTCGACTTGCCGACATTCGGGCGGCCGACCAGGGCGATCACGGGGTTCATGGAATCTCACAGCATTCGCAGGGATAGCATCGATGCCGGCCCCGTACGGTCTGCTTCGAACCATGATGGCTGGAAAGCACCTTGTGCAGGCAGGGCGATAGCGATGATATCGGACTTGGGGCACTGGATGACGACGCAGGCGTCGCATGCATCCAGTATGGTCCGCCGACAGGGGGTCAGCACTGTCGGCGGAAATATCTCGTGGCTGAATCATTGGCTGCGTGGTGCGGCAGGCCTGATCAGCGGGGGCAGCATTCTAGCATTGACAGGGAGTTGCTACCAATGGCGCATTACGACAACGGCAGCCAGGTGGCTGCCGTTGTCGTGACGAGGGCTGAACGAGGCGCATGTCAGATTGCGGGGCAGGCTGACGTGCGCGCTCGATCAGTGGCTTACGGGGCTTCGAGGTCCAGCGCCGTCAGCTCTCCATCGTTGGTGTAGACATAGATGCGCTTGCCTTCGGTCAGCGGGGTGATACTGATGCCATCGCCCCCCACGTCATAGCGGCCGGCCATCTCGCCGCTCTGGGCGTCGATCAGGTGCACATAGCCTTCGTAGTCACCGACCACCAGCTTGCCATCGACGAAGGCCGGAGAGGTCAGCCAGCGGCCTTCCAGGTCTTCGGACTTCCACAGCACGTTGCCCGTGTTGGCATCCATCGCCAGCACATGGCTGGCGTTGTCGATGCTGAACAGGTAATCGCCGACCACGATGGGCGTCAGATAGCTGGAGGACGGCTTGTCCCACAGCGGCTCGCCGTTGCGAGCGTCCAGCGCGATCAGGCGACCGTTGTAGCTGGTGACGAACAGGCGGCCATCCTGGGTCAGCACCGGCTGGCCATCGAGATCGACCAGCTGGTCCACCTCGGTACGCCCGGCCGGCACGGCAACGCGCAGGTCCCACAGTTCCTGACCTGAGCGATTGTCGAGCGTGACCAGCTTGCCGTTGGCGAAGCCCGCGAAGGTGACCGGCTGGATGACGCGCGGTGCGCCGGTGCCACGCAGCGTCAGAGCCGGAATCGTGGCCGAATAGGCCCACTGCTCTTCGCCGGTGAAGCGATCAAGCGCGGTCACGGTGCCATCGACGCTCTGCACCACGACCAGCTCGTCGTTGTACTGCGGCGCGGCCAGCACTTCACTGGAGACACGCGTGCTCCACTCGATGCTGCCATCTTCCTGGCTGACGGCGCTGACCTTGCCATCGCGCGTACCGACGTACAGGCGGGAGGCATCGGCATTCAGTGCGCTGGTGATGCCAGCCGGCAACCGTGTCTGCCAGATGTCGTCGCCACTGTCGGCGGCGAGGGCTTCCAGTTCACCGCCTTCGGCACCGACGAACAGCCTGTCGTTGGCGAAGATCGGGGACAACGGATAGTGGGCACGGCCAAGGCCATTGCCGACCGATTCGCTCCAGACGGAATCCAGCGCGACCTGGCGATCGAAATCGACCAGCTCCTTGGGCGCATATTCCGGTTGGGCACTGCTGGCGCAACCGGCCAGCAGACTCACGGCCAGCAGCGAGGCCGGTACGCTCAGACGACGAGTGACGCTCATGAAGAAGACTCCGCAGCCAGATCGGCGAGTTTCAGGTCGAGACCGTAGACCGGCTGACCACTTTCCTGCGACAAGGCGCTGGCCTGCTGATAAGCGGCGATGGCCTCATCACGCTTGTCCTGTGCGGCCAGGGCATCGCCACGCACCGCAGCCGCCTGCGCTGCCAGCGGCGCCGGCGGGCTCTTGAGCAGGGCGAGTGCCGCGTCGTTGTCGCCGCGCTCGACGTTGATTCGCGCCAGACGCAGGCTGGCCAGCCCCTGCAGATAGCTGTCATCGCTGTTGTCGATCACGCTCTGCAGCGCCGTGGCGGCTGCATCGAGATCGTTGGCCTTGACCGACATGCTGGCATCCAGCAGGTGCGCCATCTGGGTGTAGAGGCTGTCGCCGTGCTCGCTTTCCAGTTCGCCGATCAACGTACGCGCCTGCTTGACACCGGCGTCTTCCAGCTTGGGCTGGCTGACGAGGCTGATCAGTTGCTGGTAACGCACGGAGGCCGCTTCGGACTGGCTGGCTTCGTAGTTCTGCCAGGCCTTGAAGGCAAAGACACCGGCGCCGGCCAGTACGACACCGGCAATCAGTGACTTGCCGTTCTCGCTCCACCAACGCTTGATGGCTTCAAGCTGTTCTTCTTCGCTTCTGAGCTCTTCCGCCACGGGCGGTCTCCTTGACCTGGCCGGCATGCCGGCACTTGCATTCGAGAGGCGGAGAGCTGGCTCTCCGCCCGATATTCATTGGCAGTCTCAGGCGCCGAAGACGCTGTCGAGACGTTCGCCCAGCGCACGCTGGTTCAGCGTTTCCTGGTCGCGTTCCTCGCGCAGGAACTTGAGCGCCACCGTGCCTTCGATGACTTCATTCTCACCAAGAATCAGCGCGATGCGTGCACCGCTCTTGTCGGCCTTCTTCATCTGACTCTTGAAGCTGCCGCCACCGCAATGCAGCACCAGGCGCAGGTTGGGCAGGGCGGTGCGCAGCTCTTCGGCCAGACGCATGGCTTCGCTTTCGGCCTGCTCGCCCATCGACATCATGTAGACATCGACGGTCTCGCGGACGTCCTGCGGTACCAGTTCCAGTGTCTCGAGCAACAGGATGAGGCGTTCGACGCCCATCGCGAAGCCGACCGCCGGCACCGGCTTGCCGCCGAGCTGTTCGAACAGGCTGTCGTAGCGGCCGCCGGCACACACGGTGCCCTGGCTGCCCAGTGCGGTGGTGGTCCATTCGAACACACTGCGCGAGTAGTAATCGAGGCCACGCACCAGGCGCGGGTTGATGACGTACTCGATGCCGGCGGCATCGAGACGTGCCTTGAGGCCCTCGAAGTGCACGCGGGATTCTTCATCCAGGTGATCCCCCAGACGCGGTGCGGCGTCGACGACGGCGGCCATGTCCGGGTTCTTGGTGTCGAGGATGCGCAGCGGGTTGCTGTGCAGACGACGCTTGGAGTCTTCGTCGAGGACATCCAGGTGCTGTTCGAAGTATTCGACCAGCAGATCACGGTAGGCGGCACGCGCCTCGAGGCTACCCAGCGAGTTGAGCTCGAGCGTGACGTGCTCCAGCAGGCCCAGCTGACGCCACAGACGCGCGGAGATCAGGATCATCTCGGCATCGATGTCCGGACCTTCCATGCCGTAGGCTTCGACGCCCACCTGATGGAACTGACGATAACGGCCCTTCTGCGGGCGCTCGTGGCGGAACATCGGGCCGGTATACCACAGACGCTGGATCTGGTTGTGGACCAGGCCATTCTCCATCGCCATGCGCACGCAGCTGGCGGTGCCTTCCGGACGCAGGGTCAGGCTGTCGCCGTTACGGTCGTCGAAGGTATACATCTCCTTCTCGACGATGTCGGTGACTTCGCCGATGGAGCGCTTGAACAGCGCGGTCTGCTCGACGATGGGGGTGCGGATCTCGCGATAGCCGTATTGGCCCATCAGCGCTTCTACCTGGTGCTCGAAGTATTGCCATACCGGTGACTGGTCCGGCAGCAGGTCGTTCATGCCACGAATGGCCTGGATCTTGGTACTCAACGTTCTCTCCTGAATTCTTGCGCGTCTCCCCACGGCGCTCGCATGACGTCATGCAGGCGGGTGGGGAGACGAAGGCGCGTCACTCTCGACGCGCAAGCCAGCCGAGACAAGCTCAGCTCTGGCGAATGATGGTGTCGGCCTCACGGGCCTCTTTTTCCGCGACCTTGTCACGGATGAGTCGCTCAAGATCGTCAACCAGGGTGTCATTGGTCAACTTGCTGGCCGGCTTGCCGTCCAGGTAGACCAGATTGGCGGGGCTGCCGCCGGTCAGGCCGACATCGGTCTCCTTGGCTTCGCCGGGGCCATTGACGACACAGCCGATGACCGAGACGTTCAGCGGCGTCATCACGTCTTCAAGACGTGTCTCCAGTTCGTTCATGGTCTTGATGACGTCGAAATTCTGACGCGAGCAGCTGGGACAGGCAATGAAGTTGATGCCCTTGGCGCGCAGCTTGAGGCTCTTGAGCATGTCGAAGCCGACCTTGATCTCCTCGACCGGGTCCGCTGCCAGTGACACGCGGATGGTGTCACCGATGCCATCCATCAGCAGCATACCCAGGCCGATGGAAGATTTGACGGTGCCCGAGCGCAGGCCGCCGGCTTCGGTGATGCCCAGGTGCAGCGGCTGTTCGATGCGCGCCGCCAGGTCACGATAGGCGGCGACGGCCATGAACACGTCGCTGGCCTTGACGCTGACCTTGAAGTCCTGGAAGTCGAGGCGGTCCAGATGGTCGATGTGACGCATGGCAGATTCGACCAGCGCCGCCGGTGTCGGTTCGCCGTATTTCTTCTGCAGGTCCTTTTCCAGGGAGCCTGCATTGACGCCGATGCGGATCGGGATGCCGTTGTCGCGTGCGGCGCTGACCACGGCACGCACGCGGTCTTCACGACCGATGTTGCCCGGGTTGATGCGCAGGCAGTCGACGCCAAGTTCCGCCACACGCAGGGCGATCTTGTAATCGAAGTGGATATCGGCCACCAGCGGAATGTTGCTCTGCTGCTTGATGCGACCAAAGGCTTCGGCGGCATCCATGTCCGGCACGCTGACACGCACGATATCGGCACCGGCATCCTCGAGGCGCTTGATCTGCGCGACGGTGGCGGCGACATCGTTGGTATCGGTGTTGGTCATGCTCTGCACGGAAATCGGTGCATCGCCGCCGACGGCCACATTGCCGACATGAATCTTGCGCGAGACGCGGCGCTTGATGGGGGAGTGACTATGCATGGGATTCCGGATCATTCACCGAGGGTAAGTTTGGCGACACTGCCGCGCGTCACGCGCGTGAGGTCGACCGCTTCATTCATGTAACGCAATTCGACGCCAGAGGCATTGCCGATGGTCAGCGTGAAGGGCGGCTTGCCCTCCAGCGTCGTGCTGGTGCCGGCCTCGTTGCTGCCGCGCAGCAGGCGCTTGCCATCGGCATCACGGATGTCGGTCCAGGAATTGATGTTGAACGTCAATTCGAGCTTGCGCGGGTCTGCCGCCGGTGCAGCGTCCTCTGCTGCGCTCTCTTGTGAGGAGGCGGCACTGGCATCGGCGTCAGCGGCGCTATCGGTGGCAGCGCCAGATGCTGACGTGCCAGCCTCTGCAGCGCCCGGCGCGGCGGCAGTTGCGCTCGTATCGAGCGCGTCAGCACTCTGCGCTGTGGCCTCGGACGAGGCTGCTGCCTCGACGGCAGATGCATCACCGGTAGCAGTGGAGGGCGGCGCCGTTTCACTGGCAGAGGACTGCGAGAGCGAAAGCTCGATGGAGCCATCGGCGTTCACGACCGGTGCGTCGTTGTCCGCATCGCTGCCACCTTCGAGGGCGGAGGTTTCGGCCGGCGAGGTGCGGCCATAATCGCCACTCTGCCACCACACGTAGCTGAGGCCGATCAGGCCAGCGATGACCAGCAGGCTGACGAGGCGGAACAGGTACTTGCCCATCTTGCCCGGCGGGCGCACCGACGGTGTGGAGCTGGGAGTGTAGCGCTCGGCTTCGGTAGTGCCGAACTGGGCATTGTACTGCCCGACGATCGCTTTCTCGTCCATGCCCAGCAGACGGGCATAGGCACGCAGATAGCCGCGACGATACGCGGCAATGGGAATCTGGTCGTAGTGGTCGCGTTCCAGATCATCGACCAGGCTGGGGCGCAGGTTGAGCTGTGTCGCCACCTCATCACGCGACAACCCCTGATGCTCGCGCTCCAGCTTGAGGCGCGTGCCAGGCAGTGAATCACTGGCGTGCTGATCAGGGGCGGGTTGATGTTCGCTCATGGCGCATCCTTGTAAGGAAAAACTGACTACCGAACGCACATCCGGGCGCTCTTCCGGTACTGCGGGAACTGCTCCTGATACTGACGCTGGAGCATGCTGACTGATGCTATCGCGCGATTGGCCGGGTGCTGCACGACTCGTCGGTCATCGTGCGAGTGAGCAGCGTGAAAAGCGATGACCCCCATGCCAATCGACGCGCACGAACACATGTTCGTCCGCGTCGGCACTATACCAAGCCCGCGCCGAGATTTTCACCGGCATTTCGGTCTTCTCGGTCCTGCTTGCAGCGACCCCGCCCACGAGGTGGCGCCATCAGCGGGGTCATTGCGCCTGGCTCAGGGAGTGCGAATCACCGCGCGACCGGATTCCCGTGTCAGGACCTGCTCGAGCTGACGGCTGTAGAGATCTGCCAGACGGCTGTCGCCGCGTGCGGTGGCCACATCGACGGCCAGGGCGAGACTGTCGCTATCGGTGCCTGCCAGGCGGAAGTAGCGGCTCAGCGCCGACTGGGCGGCGTCATTGTCGCCGGCGTCATGCGACATGCGTGCCACCGCCAACCAGGCCTCTGACTCACGCGGGTTGATCTTGACGGCGCGTTCGAAACTCTTCGCGGCCTCGCTGGTCTTGCCCAGCTGCAACTGACAGCGCCCCAGATTGGTATAGAGCTGGCCACGGTTGTCGTAGGTCAGGTCTTCTGCCGCGATCTCGAGCTGCCGACAGGCCTCGACGTATTCACCGCGAGAATAGAGAAAGGCCGCGTAGTTGTTGCGCGCACGGGTAAAGGACGGATCGCTGGAAATGGCCTGATTGAAATAGTCATCGGCGAGCACATTCTCACCCTGGCGCTGGTAGATCATCGCCAGTCCGGCCTTGGCCTCGGCATTGTTGCTCTGCAGCTTGAGTGCCTTCTGGAAGGCGCTGTCGGCGCGTTGCAGCTGATTACGACCCAGATAGGCCTCTCCGAGTTCCACGTAGGCATTCGAGGCCTTGTTGTCATCCGGCGGAGCGTAGGGGTCGTTGGTTTCCACGCGTGTCGCGCAGCCTGCGAGGGTCAGGCCGGCAAGCCCGAGGCACAGCAGCAGGGCTCTGGTGCGGCGAGTGATGCCGCGAGCAGCGGAGCGGGTGTGGGAATCATGCTGACAGGGGCCCTGTGCGGCAGTGTCATGCGCGACAGGGTCATGCTCATTGGTGCGATGACGGGGCAGACGACTCGGCATGCAATCCTCGCGTGAATGAAGGCTCATGATGTGCCTGCGGGCGAGGGTCGCGGCAGGCAACAAAAGCGCCCCCATCAAAGCGCCGCACCTGCCACAAGTCAAGGTGGCAGGGCGGCGCATGGCCATGGCGATAGCGTCAGATCAGGGCTGGCAGCCGCTCAGTCGGCGTCGAGCTGGATGGCGTTGATGTAACGCTCGGCGCGACGGGTGCGATCCTTGACCTGACCGACCAGCTGGCCACAGGCGGCGTCGATGTCATCGCCACGCGTCGCGCGCACCGGTGCGGTATAGCCCAGCTCATAGAGACGCTGCTGGAAGCGCATCACCTGGTTGCGTGACGGCTTCTCGTAACCGGAATGCGGGAACGGGTTGAACGGGATCAGGTTGATCTTGCACGGCAGCTCGTCGAGCAGCGCGGCCAGTTCCTCGGCGTGCTTGATCTGGTCGTTGACGTCCTTGATCAGGGTGTACTCGATGGTGACGATACGTGCGTCGTCACACTTGGCCAGGTAGCGATGGCAGGAGTCGAGCAGCGCGCGAATGTTCCACTTGCGGTTGATCGGCACCAGCACGTTGCGCAGTTCATCGTTGGCCGCGTGCAGCGAGATCGCCAGGCTGACATCCATCTCGTCACCGAGCTGATCCAGCTTGGGCACCACACCGGAGGTGGAGAGGGTGACGCGACGCTTGGACAGGCCATAGGCGTTGTCATCCAGCATCAGCTTCATCGCCGGCACGACGTTGTCGTAGTTCATCAGCGGCTCGCCCATGCCCATCATCACCACGTTGGTGACCGGACGCTTGCGGGTGTCCTTGCGGTCTTCGGCGCCACGGGTGGCGACCCATACCTGGCCGATGATCTCGGCGGCGGTCAGGTCACGCTCGAAGCCCTGCTTGCCGGTGGAGCAGAAGCTGCAGTCCAGCGAGCAACCGACCTGGGAAGACACGCACAGGGTGCGACGGTTGCCGTTCTCGGAGGGGATCAGCACGGTCTCGACGTAGCTGCCATCGCTGACTTCCAATACCCACTTGCGGGTCCCGTCCTTGGACTCGCCTTCATAGACGATGCCCGGCGCACGGATCTCGGCGACCTGCTTGAGGCGCTCGCGCAGCGGCTTTGCCAGGTTGGTCATCTCGTCGAAGCTGTCGACGCCTTCCTGGTGAATCCATTTCATCACCTGGGTGGCACGGAATTTCTTCTCGCCGATGCTCTCGAAGAAGGCTTCCATCGCCGGGCGCGGCAGGCCCAGCAGGTTGGTGAGCTTGACGGCGGCAGGCGCCGCGGCATCGGTGGCAGTTGCAGTGGTATCAGTCATGGTATGGGCCGGTCGTGTCAGGGATGGGCAGGCGCCTCACAAAGGATAGACGTCTGCAGGGCGACGCTGTCAGCGGAGGTGGCGATGGCTCGCAGACCTCAAGAGGCTCTCGTCATCAGCGCAGTGCGCGTGGGCGTCACATGGCGTGGGGAGAGGGCGCTGCAGCGGCTTTCAGAAAAGCGTATCGGACCTGCTCAAGCGTCGAATCTGCTTCAGGAGATGCATGCTGTCGCGCGGCGCTTCAGCACGTCCGATACCACGACGGCCCCGCCTCGCAGGCAGGGCCGTCGTGTCATGCACGGCAGAGAGACGCGTGCCCCGAAGGGCTGGGCTTCTCAGTCGTACAAGGCGAAATCAACCGCGCGGGCAGATTTCGTTGTCGCCGAAGAAGTAGGCGATTTCGCGAGCGGCAGATTCCGGCGCGTCAGAACCGTGAACGGCGTTGGCGTCGATGGAAGTGGCGAAGTCTGCACGGATGGTGCCGGCTTCAGCTTCCTTCGGGTTGGTAGCGCCCATCAGGTCGCGGTTCTTGGTGATGGCGTCTTCGCCTTCCAGCACCTGGATCATGACCGGGCCGGAAGTCATGAAGCCGACCAGCTCACCGAAGAAGCCACGTTCGCTGTGCTCAGCGTAGAAGCCTTCGGCCTGTTCCTTGGACAGGTGAACCATCTTGGAAGCGACGATCTGCAGACCGGCCTTCTCGAAGCGAGAGTAGATTTCGCCGATCACGTTCTTGGCAACGGCATCCGGCTTGATGATGGACAGAGTACGCTGAGTCATGGTGAATCTCCTGAGACAAGCTTTGAAGAGCCGCACGGCAGATGCCGCACGGCGGAAAACGGGCTCTGTCGGCATGCGCGCGACAAAAGTGGGCGGCATTATAGCGGCAAGTGCCACCGGCTGCATCCATCATGCCTGAGTCGCATGACGCGCAGATGGCAAGCGCCTCGTCGGCATGGGCTGGCGAGGCGCTGAGGGTCGGCTCAGACGTTGAGGTCTGGCTTGGACGCTGAAGCCTGGTCTACACGCTGAAGCTCTCGCCACAACCACACTCGTCCTTGACGTTGGGGTTGTTGAAGCGGAAGTAGCGGTTCAGGCCGTCCTTGACGTAATCCACTTCGGAGCCGTCGAGCACGGTGAGGGCTTCGGTGTCGACATAGACGGTGGCGCCGTGATCGACGAAGACGGCGTCTTCCTCGTTGGCCTCGTCGGCGAAGTCGAGCACGTAGCTGTAGCCGGAGCAGCCGCTGGGCTTGACCGAGACACGCAGGCCAAGGCCGTGGCCGCGCTCGGCCAGCACGACGCGGATCTGGTCGGCGGCGGAGGGGGAAATCGACAGGTGTGCCATGAGCAGTCTCCCGGGTCAGGCGCGCAGCGAGATCAGGGCATGCCTGATCTCGCCGAGCGCGGATTCAATGTCGGTGGCGGTGGTGAAACGTCCGAAGCTGAAGCGCAATGACGCCAGCGCCAGTGGACGGGGCACCCCGATGCCGGTGAGGACGAACGACGGTTCGACACTGGCGGAATTGCAGGCCGAACCGGTGGAAATCGCGATGCCGCGCAGCGCCATCAGCATCGCCTCGCCATCCACGCCCTCGAAGGCGAGATTGACGATGTTGGGCGCGCTGACCTCTATATCGGTATTGAAGTGCACGCCTTCAAGGCCGGCAAGCCCGGCGACGAACTGGTCACGCAGCGCGACGAGGTGCTGGTGGTCGGCGTCGAACTGCTCGGCGCTCAGACGGTAGGCCTCGCCCATGCCGACGATCTGATGGGTCGGCAGGGTGCCGGAACGCATGCCGCGCTCATGACCACCGCCGTGGATCAGGGCATCGACCTTGATCTGCGGCTGGCGACGCACGTACAGCGCACCGATGCCCTTGGGGCCGTAGGCCTTGTGGGCGGACAGCGACAGCAGGTCGATGGGCTGACGGCTGACATCGATCTGCACCTTGCCGGGCGCCTGGGCGGCATCGACATGGAAGGCCGCACCATGCGAGTGGGCGATGTCGCCCAGCGCCTCCAGGTCATTCAGGCTGCCCAGCTCGTTGTTCACCGCCATCAGCGATACCAGGATGGTATCGCTGCGTAGGGCGTCGCGCAGGCTGTCCGGGCTGATGCGCCCGTCAGGCTGCGGGGCGATGCGCGTGACCTCGAAGCCTTCCGCTTCCAGTGCACTGGCGGTATCCAGAATCGCCTTGTGCTCGATGGTCGAGGTGATCAGATGGCGGCCGCGCGCGGCATTGGCACGCATGTAGCCGGTCAGCGCCAGGTTGTCGGCTTCGGTGGCACCGCTGGTCCAGACGATCTCGCGCGGGTCGGCACCGATCAGATCGGCGACCTGACGACGCGCACCCTCGACGGCCTGCTCGGCCAGCCAGCCCGGCATGTGACTGCGCGAGGCCGGGTTGGCGAAGGTGCCGTCCTGCGTCAGGTGACGCATCATCAGCTCGGCGACGCGCGGGTCGACGGGCGTGGTGGCGGCATAGTCAAGGTAGATCGGCTGGGACATGGTGACTTCCTGAAGACACGACAGACAGTGATGACGGTGAACGTGATGAAGGCGATCTCGAGGGCGGCGGGGCGCGGCGAGCATCGCCTGGCCTGCTCAGCCTGGCAAACGTGGCTCAGCTGCCTTGCATGACGGTGATCGGTGTCGGCTCGCATGCCTTGCGCTGGCGACTGGCGATCTGGCGAATCTCTTCGCGCGCGACCAGGTCGGCCAGGCTGATGCCGTCGAGGAAGCCGTGGATCTCGTCGGACAGATCACACCACAGGTGGTGCGTCAGGCAGGTGTCACCGGCCTGACAGTCCGACATTCCCTGACAGCGTGTGGCATCAACTGACTCGTTGACGGCGTCGATGATGCACGCCACCGAGGTGGTCTCGAGTTCGGTATCCAGTAGATAACCGCCACCGGGACCACGCACGCTCTTGACCAGACCTGCACGCCGCAGACGCGCAAACAGTTGCTCCAGATACGACAGCGAGATGCCTTGGCGTTCGGAAATATCGGCCAGACAGGTCGGGCCGCAGCTGGCATGCAGGGCCAGATCGAGCATCGCGGTGACGGCGTAGCGTCCCTTGGTGGTCAGGCGCATGACAGAGTCCGTGAGCAGATGGAGCCTGCGACGTTGAGGACGAGGCCGGGCATAGTCGCCGCCTCTGGCGAGACGGCGTCTCAATGCGCCCCATTATGGTGGGGTGGTCTGGCGGGGTCAATCCCGACTGAATTGGTCAACTTTAGCCATGCTGACGTTCGGCGGGTTCCTGAGTATCGCTTGCCTGCTCGGTCGGCGAGTGCCCAGTCGATGACCCTTGGGTCGAGGTCTGCTCGGAACTGGAGGCTGCCCGAGCCTTGGGCGAGGTGCTGCCCTGGGCCGCGGCCACGTCAGCGACGGCCGTCTCGCCACCGCAGGGCCCTAGTTCATCGATCAGCTGGGCGAAGTCGGCATCGTCGAGCTCGGGCAGGCGCCCGGCGCGATAGCTGGCATCCAGCTTGCGCAGCGTGCCGCACATCTGTTCGATGCGCTTGTCCACGGCATGCATGTGATCGAGCATCGCATGCATGGAGCGCGCGACCGGGTCGGGCATGTCCTGGCCCATGCCATAGGCGTCAAAGCCGAACTTCTCCTTCATGGCCTCGCGGCTTTCCGGGTCGACCGACGGCTCCTCCGCCACATCCGGCTCGGCGCGCTTGACGATCTTGCCGGGAATGCCGACGACGGTGGCACCGGCAGGCACTTCACGCGTGACCACGGCATTGGAGCCGACCTTGGCGCCGGCACCGACGGTGAACGGGCCGAGAATCTTGGCGCCAGCACCGACGATGACACCGTCGCCGAGGGTCGGGTGGCGCTTGCCGGCGTTCCAGGTGGTGCCGCCGAGAGTGACGCCGTGATAGAGGGTCACGTCATCGCCGATCAGGGCAGTCTCGCCGATCACGACGCCCATGCCGTGGTCGATGAAGAAGCGGCGACCGATGGTGGCGCCCGGGTGGATCTCGATGCCGGTCAACCAGCGCATCAGGGTCGAGCCGGTGCGCGCCAGCCATTTGGCGTTGTGGCGCCATAGCCAGTGATTGATGCGATGGGCCACCAGTGCATGCAGGCCCGGATAGTTGGTCAGGACTTCAAAGAAGTTGCGCGCCGCCGGATCACGGGCAAACACGCTATCGATGTCTTCACGCAGTCGAGTGAACATGGCGTGTCCTCAGGAAGTGCGGTTGGCCGTGTCGGCTTGTGCCAGGCGAACCTGCTTGTCCACCGCGGAAAGAATGCCGCGCAGAATGTTGATTTCCATGCTGTCCGGACGCGCGCGCAGATAGAGGCGACGCAGGCGTGCCATCAACTGGCGCGGCTGTTCCGGATCGAGGAAGTCGACGCTGATCAGTGTCTTCTCGAGATGCTCGAACAGGCGCTCGAGGTCGGCGTGGCTGGCCAATGGGCTGTCCCAGTCGATACCGAACGGCTGGTCATCCTCGGCACGTGGCGTCTCGCCGGCGGCTTCCTGGTCGGCCAGCCACGCCTGGCGGCACTCATAGGCCAGTACCTGCACCGCCGCGGCCAGATTCAGCGAGCTGAAATCCGGGTTGGTCGGGATGTGCACGTGACGGTGACAGCGCTGCAGCTCTTCATTGGAGAGCCCGGAATCCTCACGGCCGAAGACGATGGCCACGCGGGCATCCGGCAGGCGGGTTTCATCTGCCAGGGTGGCTGCGAAGGCGCGCGGCGTGATCATCGGCCACGGCAGGTTGCGCGAACGTGCGCTGCAGCCGACCACCAGGCTGCAATCCGCCACGGCCTCTTCCAGCGTCTCGTGCACCGAGGCGCTGGCGACGAGTGCATCGGCACCCGAGGCGCGTGAGGCGGATTCCTGGCATTGCACCTGACATCGCGGCGCGACCAGTGCGAGATCGGCCAGGCCCATATTGAGCATGGCGCGGGCTGCACCACCAATGTTGCCGGGGTGGCTGGTGCCAATCAGGACAATGCGCAGACGTTCAAGCATGAGGACTTCCAGGATAGCAATTGAAGGGCGGGTCGGCCGACGCGGCTGGCGCAGTACGTGATCCGCATACGCAGACTCAGCGATAAATCGCGCGTCAGGAGCCGATATCCTAGCATGAAGCCGCGTCAGGGAGCAGTTTCCCGCCGGTGTTGAGGGCAAGCGCGGCGCGAGGGAGGCGCGCGCGGGCAGGGCGCAGGGAGGCGACGTGCAGGCAGAGGGTGGCCGCAGGCAATGGCAGCTCGAGCCGAGCTCTGGTAGACTACGCCGTCCCGTCATGTCGCAACATGTGTTCGCCCTCGCTGGCGCCACGTGCTGTGGCGGCTGGCAGCCTGCATGCATTGCACTATGCAGCGCGCCCCGCGCCGTATCAGGATTCCTGTGCGGGCTACATGACCGCCTGATCCGATTGCACCCAGTTTCGCTCGATCCGTGTTGCGCCGCGTTGATATCTCACGCGCCGTGGCACCCGTTCTTTAACAGCTCCCGACTCGTCAAGGCCTTGATCATGCATCCGATGGTCCAATTTGCGCTGCGTGCTGCACGCGGTGCCGCAGAGCAGTTCGTCCGTGCTCGTGAACGTATCGAAGTCGCCCGTGGCGACAACGATCTCGACACCTTCATTGCAGACACTGCACGTCGCGCCGAAGCGCACATCGTGCGTCAGCTGGAGCGCGGTTATCCGCAACACGGTCTCTCCGGCCGTTATACCGACCATCGCGATGGTGAAGGTCAGGGCTCTGACTACCACTGGCGCATCGAGCCGGTGCACGGTTACTCCAACCTGGCATCCGCAGCCTCCGGCTTCGCGCTGTCCGTGGTCTGCCTGTTCAAGGGCCGTGCCGAGCACGCCGTGGTCATCGCACCGTTCACTGACGAAGAGTATATCGTCAGCCGCGGTCGTGGTGCCCAGCACTCCGGTCACCGTATCCGCGTGACCAACGCCACCTCCATCGAAGGTGCGCGTCTTGCGATGGGCCTGCCGGAAAGCTGGCAGCGTCCGCGTCACCTGCCGACCTACCTCTCCATCGTTCAGCAGGTCGGCCCGCAGGTCGAGATGCTGCGCACCAGCGGTTGTGCGCTACTGGACGTGCTCGAGCTGGCCTCCGGCCGTGTCGACGCCGTCTATGTGCTGGGTCTGGATGCCGGTGACAGCGAGATCGTCAGCCTGTTCCTGAAGGAATGTGGCGCACTGGCAGGCAGTGCCGACGGCACGCCGGTCGTGGTTGCCGAAGGCACCCTGATGGCCGCTGGCGCGCGTCTGTACAAGGCGCTGGCGCAGACCATGCAGCCGCACCTGTAAGCCCCTGCAAGACGACGTGACCTGACAGCCTTCGGGGCCGTCTGGAGAACGAAAAAACCCCACCTCGCATGAGGTGGGGTTTTTTTGTGCCTGGCGATCCGTGCCTGGCGGTCTGTCTCTGATGGAGGAGCGAGACGCTTACGGCGCGCCGTCCTCGAACTGCTCCTTGGGCGGGGGGGTCAGATCCACACGCTTCAGGCCGACCACCAGCAACAGCGCCGCTGCCACGTAGATGGACGAGAAGGTCCCCGCGACCACACCGATGATCAGTGCGATGGCGAAGTTGTGGATCATGTCACCGCCGAGGAAATACAGCGCCAGCAGCACCAGCAAGGTGGTGCCGGAGGTGGACAGCGTGCGTGACAGCGTCGCGTTGATGGCGTCATTGAAGATCGACGGCATGTCATCGATACGCGATTTGCGGATGTTCTCGCGAATGCGGTCGTAGACGATGATGGTGTCGTTCAATGAGTAGCCGATCACGGCCAGCACCGCGGCCAGTACCGTCAGGTCGAAGTCGAGTCCGAACAGGGCGAAGATGCCCAGCAGGATGATGACGTCGTGACCCAGCGAGATGAGTGCGCCGAGGGCGAACTTGTACTGGAAGCGGAAGGCCACATAGACCATCACCACGGCCAGGGCGAGCAGCATGCCGAGACCGGACTGATCGCGCAGCTGATCACCGACCTGGGCACCGACGAACTCGGCGCGGATCAGGTTGACGCTGTCACCGGTGGCCTGCAGATGCGCCACGATGTCATTGCCGATGCCGGCTTCGAAGCTCTGCTGCAGACGCACCAGAATCTCGTTGCTGGCACCGAAGGTCTGGACCGAGACATCCTTGTAGCCGGCGGCTTCCAGTGTCTGGCGCACGCTTTCCAGTGCCGGCGCTGTCTGGTATTTCACTTCCACCAGGGTGCCGCCGGTAAAATCGAGGCCCAGGTTCAGGCCATGAATCACAAGGGCGCCAATGGCCACGATCGTCAGCACGATGGAGACGATGAAGGCCGCGCGCCGCTTGCTCATGAAGTCAAACTGTCGCATCACGATGGCCCCTCAGATCCAGAGTTTCTTGAGTGTCTTGCCGCCAATGGCAAGATTGATGATGCCGCGCGAGACCATGATCGCCGTGAACATCGACGTCAGGATGCCGATGGACAGCGTCACCGCGAAGCCCTTGACCGGGCCACTGCCGATGGAGAACAGGATCACCGCGACCAGCAGGGTGGTGATGTTGGCATCGACGATGGAGGTGAAGGCGCGCTCGAAGCCGGTATGCACGGCTTGATGCAGCGGCATCCTGGAGCGCATTTCCTCGCGGATACGCTCGAAGATCAGCACGTTGGCATCCACCGCCATGCCCAGCGTCAGCACGATACCGGCGATACCCGGCAGGGTCAGGGTGGCGCCCAGCATCGACATCGCGGCAATCAGGATCGCCAGGTTGGCGGTCAGGGCCACGTTGGCGACGACACCGAAGGCCTTGTAGCGCGCCAGCATGAACAGCACGACCAGCAGCAGGCCCAGCTCGACGGACAGGATGCCGCGCGAGATGTTCTCGGCACCGAGGCTCGGGCCGATGGTGCGTTCCTGCACGAAGTAGATCGGCGCGGCCAATGAGCCGGAGCGCAGCAGCAGCGACAGCTCCTTGGCTTCCGTCGGCGAGTCGAGGCCGGTGATGCGGAAGCTGTTGCCCAGCGCACTCTGGATGGTTGCCAGACTGATCAGCCCCTTCTCGGTGTACGGAATGCGCTTCTCGACCTTCTCGCCGTCTTCCATCACGGTGCGCGTGCGGGTCTTGTGCTCGATGAACAGTACCGCCATGTTGCGGCCGATCGCGGCACGCGTGACGCGGTTCATGATCGAGCCACCGGTGCCGTCCAGGTTGATATTGACCTGCGGACGGCCGCTTTCATCGAAGCTGGTGCTGGCGCTGGAGACGCTGTCACCGCTGATGATCACGTCCTTCATGATGTTGGCGGTGCGGCTCGGCTGGTTGCGGAACGCGAAGCTCTCCATCTCGCTGGCCGGCGTGTCGCTGGCCGCTTCGAGACGGAATTCGAGGTTGGCGGTGGCACCCAGTACGCGCTTGGCGGCGGCCGTGTCCTGCACGCCCGGCAGCTCGACCACGATGCGGTTCGGGCCCTGGCGCTGAACCAGCGGCTCGGACACGCCCAGCTCGTTGACGCGATTGCGGATCGTGGTCAGGTTCTGATTGACCGCGTAATCCTGAATCTCCTTGACGGCGGCGGCGGTCAGGGTGAGATCCAGTACGGCCCCACGCTCGACATCGCGCTCGTCGTATTCGAAGTTCTGGAAGTCGCGCGAGATCAGTGAGCGCGCCTTCGAACGGTCTTCCTCATCGGAGAACGTCAGGCTCAGGGTGCCGTCGTCGACTTCGCTGCCGCGGTAGCGAATACGCTCCTCGCGCAGGGTTTCCTTGATGGCACTGGCGTTGACTTCCAGGCGCTGCTTGACCGCGGCGTCCATGTCGACTTCCAGCTGGAAGTGGACACCGCCACGCAGGTCAAGGCCCAGCTTCATCGGTGAGGCACCGAGGCTGGCCAGCCACGACGGCGTGGCATCGGCCAGGTTCAGCGCGACGATGGCGTCATCGCCGAGCGTCTCGCTGATCAGTTCCTTGGCGCGCAGCTGCTGGTCGTTGCTGGTAAGGCGAATCAGGCCGGTGGAACCGTTGAGTTCCCCGGACTTGGGCGTGATGCCGGCGTTTTCGAGGGCACTGGTGGCGCGATCGAGGTCTTGCTGGTCGATGGCCTCGGCGCCGCTGGCGGCACTGATCTGCACGGCCGGGTCTTCGGGGTAGAGATTCGGCAATGCGTAGATCACGCCGACGGCAAGTACCAGGCAGATCACCAGGTACTTCCAAAGCGGATAGCGGTTGAGCATGGCAGCCCTGTCCTTGGTGGAGCGGGAGAGAAAAGCATGCTGCCGGCACAGGGGCCGGCAGCAGGAGGGATCAGATGGACTTGATGGTGCCCTTCGGCAGGACTGCAGCCACGGCAGACTTCTGCACGTTGACTTCGTTGCCTTCGTTCAGCTCCATGGTGATGAACTGCTCGCTGACCTTGGTGATGCGGCCAACCAGGCCACCACCGATGACGACTTCGTCACCCTTGGCCAGATTGCTGATCAGATTCTTGTGTTCCTTGGCGCGCTTGGACTGCGGACGCCAGAGCAGGAAATAGAAAATGACCACGAAGCCGACCAGCATGACGATCTGGCCGATGGCGCCGCCGCCGGCGACAGCCGCTTCGGCTTCCGCGTGTGCGGCAGGAATCAGGAATTCCAGCATGTGTATCTCCAGAGGTTGCGAGTGAACTGTTGTTATGCAATGAGCGTGATTCAGGCTCTTCTTCACGTCTGGCTCGAGTCGAATATCAAGACGACCGGAGGATTTGGCCCCCGGTCGTCATTCGCCTCGATCAGTCGGCCAGCGGCGGCACCGGCAGGCCGCGCGCGGCATAGAACTGTTCCACGAAGTCCTGCAATGTACCCGCTTCAATTGCACCGCGCAAACCAGCCATCACGGTCTGGTAGTAGCGCAGATTGTGGATGGTGTTGAGCATCGAGCCGAGCATTTCTCCACAGCGATCAAGGTGATGCAGATAACCGCGCGAGAAATTGGTGCAGGTGTAGCAATCGCACTCCGGGTCCAGCGGTGAGGTGTCATGCTTGTGGACGGCGTTGCGGATCTTGACGGTGCCCGTCGGCGTGAACAGGTGGCCGTTGCGCGCGTTGCGGGTCGGCATCACGCAATCGAACATGTCGACGCCACGCCGCACGCCCTCGACCAGGTCTTCCGGCTTGCCGACGCCCATCAGATAGCGCGGCTTGTCCTCCGGCATCCACTCGGGAAGGTAGTCGAGGACCTTGATCATCTCGTCCTTGGGCTCGCCCACGGACAGGCCGCCGATGGCGTAGCCGTCGAAGTCGATCTTCTTGAGGCCCTCGAGGGACTTCTCGCGCAGGTCCGGATACATGCCGCCCTGGATGATGCCGAACAGCGCCGACGGCGAGTCGCCATGCGCGTCGTAGGAGCGCTGTGCCCAGCGCAGGGACATCTCCATCGACTTGCGCGCTTCATCATGGGTGGCCGGATACGGCGTGCACTCATCGAAGATCATCACGATGTCGGAGCCCAGCGAGCGCTGCACCGCCATCGATTCTTCCGGGCCCATGAAGACCTTGGAGCCATCGACCGGTGAGCGGAAGTGAACGCCCTGTTCGGTGATCTTGCGCGTCTTGCCCAGCGAGAAGACCTGGAAGCCGCCGGAATCGGTCAGGATCGGCTTGTCCCACTGCGCGAACTCATGCAGATCGCCATGCGCTTCGATGACTTCCGTGCCCGGGCGCAGCCACAGGTGGAAGGTGTTGCCGAGGATGATCTCGGCGCCGATGTCCTTGATGGACTCCGGCGTCATGCCCTTGACGGTGCCGTAGGTGCCCACCGGCATGAAGGCCGGAGTCTCCACGGTGCCGCGCGGGAAGGTCATGCGGCCACGACGTGCACGGCCATCGGTCGCGAGCTTTTCAAAGCTCATGAAGCATTCTTTACGCATGGTGCTCTCTTTGCTTGGCGGCGAAACAGGCCGCAGCTGGTGTGTCGATGCCACTATGTCATCAAGCCACTAAGTCGCTATGCCGCAGCATAGCGCGGGGCGCGTTAACTGCGCATGACACGGCCCTCGGCGAATGCCGGGGCCATGTCGGAAGAGGGGATTCAGGCGCGTTCCAGCAGCATGGCATCGCCATAGCTGAAGAACTGGTAGCGCTCTTCCACCGCCGCCTGATAGGCCGCCATGGTGTGCTCGTAGCCGGCGAAGGCCGAAACCAGCATCAGCAGGGTCGATTCCGGCAGATGGAAGTTGGTGATCAACAGATCCACCACCTGCCACTCGTAGCCCGGGTAGATGAAGATGTCGGTGTCGCCGGAGTAGGGGGCCAGCTCACCAGCGTGGGCCTTGGCGGCGCTCTCGAGGCAGCGCACGCTGGTGGTGCCGACGGCGACCACGCGGCGGCCGGCAGCGCGGGCGCGGGCGATCTTGTCGCAGGCTTCCTGACCGACCTCGATCCACTCGCTGTGCATGTGGTGCTCGAGAATGCTGTCGACGCGTACCGGCTGGAAGGTGCCGGCGCCCACATGCAGGGTGACGAAGGCGGTCTCGATGCCTTTCTCGGCCATGGCGGCCATGATCGGCTCATCGAAGTGCAGGCCAGCTGTCGGGGCGGCCACGGCGCCATCGCGCTTGGCATAGACCGTCTGATAGCGCTCGCGATCCGACAGCTCGTCATCCCGAGTGATATAAGGCGGCAGCGGCATGTGGCCGTGCTGGTTGAGCAGCTCGATCATCGGCGTCTCGCCGTGGAAGCGCAGCTCGAACAGTGCCTCCTGACGGCCTTCGACCACGGCCGTGATGCCGCCTTCGAAGATCAGCTCGGTCCCCGGTTTGGGCGACTTGCTGGAGCGGATGTGCGCCAGGCCACGATGGGCGTCCAGCGGGCGCTCCAGCAGCATCTCGATCTTGCCGCCGGAGGCTTTCTGACCATGCAGGCGCGCGGGGATCACGCGGGTGTCGTTGAAGACCACGACATCGCCGGGTTCCAGCTGCTCGAGCAGATCCGGGAAGCGGCGGTGCACGATCTCGCCGCTCTTGCCATCCAGATGCAGCAGACGGCAATCGCTGCGCTGCTCTGACGGATAGCGGGCAATCAGCTCATCCGGCAGACTGAAATCGTAATCGCTGCGCTGCATCGGGCGCGCGTCATTAGGTGTGGCAACGCCCGAGGCATCACCGGAATCGATACGTGACATGGCCAACCTGACACTCTGATAGCACGAGGCGCGTGGTGCGCTCCGTGGCATGCGTACATGCACAATGGGGAGATGCCGCCCGTGAGACACTGGCGCTTTCGTCGCGAGTGCATGACTCCCTGTCTGCGGGTGGGGCAGTCAGTTGCGACACTCTCGAGGCCTTGGCTGTCTGGGCAGACGAAAAAGGCCGCTCATGATACCCAATGCCATCGTCCACGCGAAGACCCGTTTGCGGGCGGCATGTCTCAGCCCACTGCGGCGTGGGGTGTGAGGAAGCGCTCCATGTGACTGATCTGACGCCAAAACTCGTTGACCTTGGCGCAATGTCCCGTATAATTTCGCTCCGTTGCCGGTGTGGCGGAATTGGTAGACGCAGCGGATTCAAAATCCGCCGCTTAATAGGCGTGTCGGTTCGAGTCCGACCACCGGCACCAGAATTGAAAAAGTCGCTTTCGAGCGGCTTTTTGCGTTTCTGGCTCCCACCGATTCATCTTCCTTGTGGTTCTTCGCTTTCTGTCTGTCTCCCCCTGATCCGAATGCCCGTCCTTGCTTATCTCTTCACGCTTCGCCTGTCATGGCGCTGGCGATGGCAGCTGCTTGTCTTTGCTCTGTACGTGATGGCAGAGGCCCAGACACAGGAAAGCCCCGAACGAATGTCGGGGCTTTCCTGTGTCTCGTGTATCCGGACGGCGGCTCACGCCTGATGTGGAGCGCTCTTTACGCGTCGATAGATGTTGTTGCGGGCGAGAGAGGGATCGAGGAGTGCGATGCGGTGTTCTGGATCATGCCGGGCAACACAGTGCGGCTTGAGCTTTCCCTTCCATGTCTCCTCTCCTTCTCAGCAATTGACTGAATCTGGTGAGGTGCAGCGTAGTGGTCTCTTTCCTTGAGTTCGCAAACCTGCCAGCCATCAAGGCCCGGGAATCAATCGCTCAGACTCATGGATCTTGCTGGCCGGGGAGTGAAGCTTCCCATGCTTGCGCGTCATCCTCTGACAGGGCCTGTCCCTGGCTGCACTTCCTGTGCACTTGGCCCGTCACTACGCTGAACCTGCCGCTCTTCCTGAGCAGCGATCGGGCGCTACTGACCCGCAAGAATTTTGTACACCTTTCAGAAACTGACTGAATTCGGTGTCATTCAGCGTAGTGTTCTCTTTCCCTGAGCTCGCAGGCTTGCCAGTCATGAAGATTCGTAAACCTACCCGCTCAGGCTTACGAATCTTCCTGGCCGGGAGCGAAGTCCCAAGCTTGCGCGTCATCCTTTGACAGGGCCTGTCACTACGCTGAACCTGCCGCTCTTCCTGAGCAGCGGTACAAACGTTACTTGTTATCATGAACTTGTACAACTCCCAATCTGTTGCACAAGTTTTCAGATGTGTAAAATTCTGTACTTTATTATATTCTCATATAAATCCATGCACGACGGCCGCCTTCGAGGGCGGGCTGACCAGTTCGTGTGACACCCGTCGTGAGGGGCATGTCCAGGTCGTTCATACGGCCTGCTGCCCCATCATCATGGCGCTTGATACACTCGACCGCGTCTACCCGAAGACTTGGTGGGAGTTGTATGCGTCCGATGCTCGTATCCCGTCAGCAACGCAGGATGGGTAGAGCGGGCCACACCGCGAGCGCCAGGTTACTGTCAGGTGATACCTTCAGGTGTTTGCCCGTGGTCGGCGTTGTGTCGCTTTCATCAATTGTCTGGAACATGGAATGACCTTCATGCATTGGATGCCGCTGAATCTGTGGTTGTCACTGGTTGCGCTATGCGCGATGGGGGCGATGTCGCCCGGGCCGAGTCTGGCGATGGTACTGCGCCATACCCTGGGTGGCGGCAGGAGTGCGGGGGTTGCCGCCGGTATCAGTCATGCGCTGGGAGTCGGGTTGTACGCTGCGCTGACTGCCTGGGGGCTCGGCGCCTTGATCGTTCATTATCCGGGCGTCTTCCAGGCGATCATGCTGCTGGGGGCAGCCTATCTGGCCTGGTTGGGGATCAAGGCGCTGCGGGCGGGCCGAGGCGGAGCGCTGGAGGCGCAGGCCGTCACCACGTCCCGCTCCATGGCGATTCGCGATGGTTTCATGGTGGCGCTGGCCAACCCCAAGTTGATTCTGTTCTTCGTGGCGCTGCTCAGTCAGTTGATCACGCCGGAGATGAGCGAGTTGGGCAAGTGGCTGGTCGTCGTGACGGCCATGGGCATCGACGGGCTCTGGTATGTGCTGGTGGCACTGGTGCTGTCGCACTCGCGGGTGCTGCCCTGGTTGCAGGCGCGCGCGGTGTGGATCAATCGTCTGACGGGCGTGGTGTTGCTGGGGCTGGCGTTGCGGGTGGTCTGGGGGCTTTGAGACAGCCTGTCAGCCCGGTGAGGATCTGGCGCTTCTTGAGAAAACGGCCCTGGCACCTTGTGTCAGGGCCGTTTTGCATGCGCGTTTCGCGGGTTGGGGCGCTTGTAGATAGAGGGGTTTGTCTATAGAGGCGTATGCACCGATGGCGTTACTCACTGAGCGACATCATCTCGGCGTAGTCCTTGATCGAGACCTCAAGGCTCGTGTCAGGTCTCGCCAGGAAATGCAGCGTCAGCGGCAGCTTGTCGCCTGCAGTGAGTGGCTGCGTCAGCCCGATCAGCATCAGATGGGGGCCGCTGCCGGGAGCCATCGTCAGCGGCGCGTCAGAGGAAATCGCCAGTTGCTCGATTCTGTGCATCTGCATGCGCTCTTGCGTGACTTGCATGCTGTGCAATTCGACCGTGGCGGCCATCGGCGTGCTCGCGCCTGTCAGCACGGTATCGCCCTTTGTGATCGAGAGTGTCAGGTAGACGGCCCCGGTCGTGGCACCCGGTGGCGTCGGTAGCGCGAAGGCTTGCTCGACATGGGGAGCGGCGGACGGGGTCTCCTGCGCTGAGGCGTGAACGGTGGCAAAGGAGAGCAGGGTCAGCGTCGCCAGCCATCTGCTGGCGGTAGTGGCGATGGTGCGAAGGGCGGTCAGGCCAGCCGATATCTGTCCGGCGCGTCGCGGCGCGCCATGTCCCTTATGAGGTTGCCTCATGCCGTGCGCATCTCCTGTTTCGGCGTGTAAAGAGAATGACCCTGGGGCCGGTCCATGATGCCAGCGTGGTGTTTTCTGACGTCGATGGCCTCTAGTGTAGAGGCTAGTGTAGAGGCTAGTGCAGAGGCTGGCGCAGAGGCTGGTGCAGAGGCTGGTGCAGAGGGTTCTGTTTTAGGTGGTTTGCCCGAATGCGAGCGTCACCTGTTGCCCGGGTGTGAAGGCAGGTGTCCGGGTCGCAGTTGAAGGCAGCTTCGTTGCATTCTGCTACCGTGGGACGCATTGGTCGATGCCATCTGGCGGTGTTGGTCGTCGCGGGTGGCTATCGAAGTGACTCAAGGACAGGCAAGGAACAGGGAACGGTGATCCAGGACGAAATCATTCAGCTGGTCGATGCACAGAATCGCCCTTGTGGCACGGCACCGCGTCGCTTGATGCGACGCTACCGCTATTGGCATCGTGCGACCTATGCCTTCGTGCTCAATGGCCGCGGTGAGCTGTGCATCCAGAAGCGTACCCTGAGCAAGGAAGTGTTCCCTGGCTATTTCGACCTCGCCAGTGGAGGGGTTGTCGGGGCTGGTGAAGCCGTGCAGGTGGCTGCCCGTCGCGAGCTGGAGGAAGAGATAGGCGTGCGCGGTGCGCCGCTCAAGCATTGTTTCGACTTCTGCTACACCGACGCGACTAACCATGTCTTCGGCAGTACATATCTGGTGCATTACGATGGCCCGTTGACGCTGCAGGCGGAAGAAGTGGCAGATGCCTTCTGGGTCACGCCTGCCGATGCGCTTGCGTTGCATCCTTCAACGCCTGATAGCCGTATGGCCCTTGAGCGCCTGATTCATGAAGGCTTTCTGAGTGAGAGCCTGAGCCGATGATCTCCGCTTTTCCTTGTCGAGCCTGCGCAGCAACGCCGCTGCCCCTACGTCATCTGGCGTGTGCTGCCCATCTTGATGGCCGCCTCTCCTCCTCCCCACTTTGTTCTGGAGTCTTTGCATGAATGCCAAGGTATCGCCACAGCAGCTGGAAGAGGTGGAAGCCGCATTGTCGACGGTGCTGGCGGGCAAGCCGCGCCAGATCCGTCTGGCGCTCTGTTGTCTACTGTGTCGTGGTCATGTCCTGATCGAGGATTTGCCCGGGCTGGGCAAGACGACCCTCGCCCAGGGGCTGGCGCGTCTGATCGGAGCAGATATGCAGCGGGTGCAGTTCACCAGTGATCTGTTGCCCGCAGACATACTCGGCGTGTCGGTATTCGACCCGCGTGAGGGCAACTTCCGTTTTCACCCCGGCCCGGTGTTCCACTCGCTGGTGCTGGCGGATGAGATCAACCGTGCCACGCCCAAGACGCAGAGCGCGTTGCTGGAGGCGATGGAAGAGCGTCAGGTGACGGTGGAGGGCGAGACCCGTCGCCTGCCAGAACCGTTCTTCGTGATCGCGACCCAGAATCCGCTCCAGCAATCCGGTACCTTCCCGCTGCCGGAGTCCCAGCTGGACCGCTTCCTGATGCGGCTGTCATTGGGCTACCCGGAGCCCGCTGCCGAGCGCGAGATTCTCAAGGGCAATGCCGGGCGTCAGCATATCGAGGCGCTGCGACCCTTGTTGCCTGTCTCGGTGCTCAATGAGTGGCAGGCAGCCGTGGACCGTGTACGGCTGTCTGACCCGCTGCTGGATTATCTGCAGGCGCTGGTGGCGGCGACGCGCAGCTCGCCGGAAGTGGCCTATGGTCTCTCGACGCGCGGGGTGCTGGCGCTGGCCAGTGCTGCGCGTGGCTGGGCACTGCTGGCAGGACGTGACTATGTGCTGCCGGAGGATGTGCAAGCGGTCTGGGCGCCCGTCGTGGGGCACCGCCTCAGCGAAGGCAGTGTTGCTGAGGGTGAGGCCGTGGCGCGCCATCTGCTCGGGCAGGTGGCGGTGGTGCCTGCATGACCCAGGTGGCGAAGCCCGGCGCATGGACGCGCGTGAAAGCCCGCCTGCTGCGCAAGATGTCGATTGGCGGAGGCGAGGCGCTTCATCACGCGCGCTTGATGATCTTGCCGACGCCCTTCGGGCTGTTCTGGGCGGTGCTGGTAATCCTGCTGCTGCTGTTGGGTATCAATTACGAGAACTCGCTGGCGCATGGCCTGTCCTTCTGGTTGTTCGCCGTGGCAGTGGTCAGCATCTTTCGCAGCTGGCGCAATCTGGCGGGCGTGCGAGTGCAGTTGATCGCCGATGGCGAGGCGTTTGCAGGCAATACGTTGCGCGTCATGGTGCGCCTCACCGGACGGGTTCGCTCACATGCCATTGATGTGCGACTGGGAGAGGCGTGCCAGCGACTCGAGATCCATGACGGCGAAGGCAGCGCGCCGCTGGAGCTGGCAGCCTTTCAGCGTGGCCAGTTCTCATTGCCGACACTGACGCTGGAGTCGCGCTGGCCATTGGGACTGGTGCGCCTGTGGGCCTGGGTCGCGATCGACACGCCGGTCCTCGTCTATCCACAACCGGAGCTTCCCTCCATCCCGCAGGGCAGTCGTCGTACGCTCGAACAGATAGAGCAGGGCGATTTCGCCGGGCTGCGCCGCTATGTACCGGGTGATGCGCCAGCGCATATCGCCTGGAAGCACTGGGGGCGCAGCGGAGAGCTGGTCACCAAGCGCTTCGAGACGCCTGCGCGTCCCTCGCTGTGGCTGGATTACGAGGCCTGTCGTGGCGACATGGAGCAGCGGCTATCGGAGCTGACGGCGCGCGTGCTGGAGGCGGAAGGCGCCCAGGCGACCTATGGTCTGCGGCTGCCGGGCCAGACATTGGCCATCGCCAGTGGCGGGGCGCATCGCCGTCGAGTGCTTGAGGCGCTGGCGCTGTTCGGCGGCGAGCGAAAGTTGCCTTGGTCCGCCCAGCTGGCGGCCAGTGAGGCCGCCGAGCGAGCCGGCGCGAGTCGTCCCTTGAGTCAGGAGGGCAGCGCATGAGCCTGTCGACAGCCAAGGCTTCCCCGGGACGCGCCTCCTTGGGCCGCTCCTCAAAGGACGAGCTTTCCCGTGGCGCATCTTCTACTTCCTCCAGCGCCAGACGACGCTGGTGGCAGCGCAAATCGCTGACGCCTGATCAGGCGCTGGGCTGGCTTGAGCTGCGCCATCTGTTCATCGGCCAGTGTCTGGTGCTGGCGCTGCATGTGCTGTGGATGCCGGTGTGGCTTGCCTTGCCGGCCTTGCTGGCGGCGTTGTGGCGCTTTCAGCAACTCCGGGCGCGAGTTCCGCGCGCTGGCATCCTGTTGCGACTGGCGGCGGTGGCCATGGTCGCGGCGGGCCTGTTTCTCGAATACGGCCAGATGCTGCGCCTGGAGGCGATGATCGGGCTGCTGGTCGGCATCTATCTGCTCAAGCTGCTGGAGACGGACAGTCTGCGGGACGGTCGAGTGGTCTGCGGGCTGGGTTTCGTGGTGCTGGCGGCAGCCTTCCTGCACGACCAGGGGCCCTTGATGGCGGCGGCCTCGGTCATGGCTGCGGCGTGGCTGGTCGGCGGGCTGGTATTGATCGCCGGTGCACGCGAGCGTCGTGAGGCCATGCGGGAGACGGCCTGGCTGATGGGGCTGTCCCTGCCGCTGATGCTGGGCTTGTTCGTGCTCTTTCCTCGCTTGCCGCCGCTGTGGAACGTGCCGCAGCTCAACGAGGCCACCACGGGGCTTACCGACAGTGTCTCTCCCGGCGATATCGCCGCTCTGGGTCGCAGTGACGCCCTGGCGTTTCGGGCGCGTTTCGACAACGGACTGCCTGCGGCCTCCCAGCGCTACTGGCGTGTGTATACCCTGAGCCTGTTTGATGGCGTGCGCTGGTCGCGTGCCACGCCGGAGCGTCTTCAGGAAGCGCTGGGCGGGCCGACCGAGCGCTACGTTCAGCGCGGGACGCGCAGGGAAGGGGAGACCGCACGTCATCGCTATGAGCTGCTGCTGGAGCCGGACCCGCGCCCCTGGCGGCCGAGTCTCGGTGCGCCATTGACGACCAGTCGTGAGGCCCGCTACCTGATTGACGGCACCCTTGAAGGGCTGGCGTCGCTCAATACCCGCGAGTTGCTGGAGATGTCTTCCACCGGCGCGCCGCCGACAGCGGCCCCGCAATGGATGCAGCGCCTTGATCAACTGTTGCCCGATGATGGCAACCCGCGTGCCCGTGAGTTTGCTCGCGATCTGATGCGGGAGTCGGGGGGAAACCCTCAGATCTTCCTGCAACGCCTTTTCCAGTATTTCAATCGCCAGCCTTTCCACTACACCTTGACGCCACCGCGTCTCGAGGGGCTCGGCCGTGTCGATGATTTCCTGTTCGACAGCTTGCAGGGCTATTGCACCCATTACGCCTCTACCAGCGTTTTTCTGGCGCGCGCTGCCGGACTGCCGGCGCGTATGGTCGTGGGTTACCTGGGCGGCGAGGCACAAGGCGATGGCATCGGTGGGCCGCAGGAATTGAGCATTCGCCAATATGACGCTCACGCCTGGGTCGAGGTGTTCCATGCCGGCCGCTGGCATCGATTTGATCCCACCGCGGCGGTGGCTCCCGAGCGGATCTCGCAGGGGGCGCTGAGCCTGCAGGGGCAGCCGGGCTTCATGGCCGATGCTGGTTTGCGCGCCTTCACGCTGAATAATTCATTGCTCAGTGATCTGAGACGGCAGTGGGAGCGTTTCGAATATCGCTGGCAACGCAGTGTGGTGGGGTTCCGTCTCGATGATCAGCGTAATCTCTGGAAGCGACTGTTTGGTGACTTCCGCTGGGAGTGGCTTGTCTGGGGTGTGCTCGGGCTGCTGGCCTGTGTGGTGCTGGCAGGCGTGGCACTGGTGCTGTGGTCAGGTCGTGAGGTGTCAGCGCACGCAGGTGTGCGGGCCTACCGCAGGTTGGTGAAGCGGCTGGAGCGTACGGGCCATGGCCCCCATGTGGGCGAGGCGCCCGGCAGTCACTTGCGCCGTATTGCCCAGCAGCAACCGCAAAATGTAAAAGCATTGTTACATTTGGCAGATTTGATTGAACAATGGCTTTACAACGATGCTACGGTATTAGCGAGCCCTCATGATCAATCACCACCCTTGCGTAGTATCCGGCGCCAGTGGTCTGCTCAGTCTCGCAAGATTCACTAAAGTGGAATGACGACTTTTATGAGAGTGAGTAACTGATTGATAAAGGTTTTTTGTGATTAGAGGTCTCACTCTCATAGCGCTATGGCACTACTGAAAATTGCTAGGTTGCAGTAAGTGATGTTGTGTATCAAAATGTAACTATCCATTCTTGTCGATCATGCCATTGCCCCCTTCGCAGCATGATGCAGCACCTTTCCCCAGCAGGAGTATATCCCCATGGTCCAGGTCATCCGCACAGAAGGCACAGTACTTGTTGTTTCCTCCACCAGCGAGGCGCAGCGTGTCGTCAATGGAATGACGCTTGAACCGACAGCCACTCTGGTCGCACCGCAGGGCGCGATCGTGGTGCTGGAAGACGGCACCCAGCTTGTGGTGCCGCAGGGGGCACCGATCGGCGTTGAGGTGTTGCTGGCCGAGTCGCGTGGGGAAGCGCCTGTTGACCCGACAGTGGAAGCGTTGCGCGAAGCGATCGCTCGTGGCGAAGACCCGACCGCGATTCAGGAAGCTCCCGCAGCTGGTGAGAATGGCGGTGCGCCAGGCAGCAGTCGTAGTGGTTTCCTGGATGCCTCTGGGGTGGGGCGCGAAGGGCGTGTCGAACGGACCTCCTATGAATATGAGGGCGGCTTTACCGACCCGGAATTCAATGATGAGGATGAAGATGGTCTGGGGCTGGATCTTGATCCGACACTGCCGACAGAGGTCGTGCTGTCCTTGTCGGTCGATGCCCCGGCACTGACCTCCGACACCACGCCCACCATCGTCGGTACCACCGATGCCGAAGACGGCAGCACCGTCACCCTGGTCATCACTGACAGCGACGGCAACGAGCAGACCGTCACCGCGACCGTCGAGAACGGCACCTATAGCGTCGACGCCGAGACCCCGCTGAGCGAAGGCGAGTACAGCGTCGAAGCCTCGGTCACCGACCCGGCTGGCAACACTGCGACCAGCAATGACGTGGGCGAGATCGACGCCAGCGCGCCGGCGCTGACTGTCGATGCTCCCGCGCTGACCTCCGATACCACACCGACCATCGTCGGTACCACCGATGCCGACGATGGCAGCACTGTCACCCTGGTGATCACCGACAGCGATGGCAACGAGCAGACCGTCACCGCCACCGTCGAGAACGGCACCTACAGTGTCGACGCCGAGACGCCGCTGAGCGAAGGCGAGTACAGCGTCGAGGCCTCGGTCTCCGATCCGGCTGGCAACACTGCGACCAGCAATGATGTAGGCGAGATCGACGCCAGCGCGCCGGCGCTGACCGTCGATGCTCCCGCACTGACCTCCGACACCACGCCCACCATCGTCGGTACCACCGATGCCGACGATGGCAGCACCGTCACGCTGGTCATCACCGATAGTGACGGCAACGAACAGACCGTCACCGCCACCGTCGAGAATGGCACCTACAGTGTCGACGCCGAGACACCGCTGAGCGAAGGCGAGTACAGCGTCGAGGCCTCGGTCACCGATCCGGCTGGCAACACTGCGACCAGCAATGACGTGGGCGCGTTGATTGGCGGCGATTCTGGAGAGGTAGCGGAGGATGGCGTTACCGAAGCTTCCGGCGCGCTTGTCGATGTCGAAAGTACTGATGTTGTCGCTGGCACTCAAAGCGATGATTACGGCACTTTTAGCGTCAACGAGGCAGGGGAGTGGACCTACACCCTCGACAACGACGCCGCCGAGACCCAGGCGCTGGCCGCCGGCGAGACCGTTACCGAGACCTACACCGTCGAACTCAGCGATGGCTCGACCACCACGGTCGACATCCTGATCACCGGCGTGGACGACGGCGCCGTGATCTCCGATGACAGCGGCGAAGTCACCGAAGACACCACCCTGGAAGCGACTGGCACCCTGACCGCCACCGAC